>JADFQV010000007.1 GCA_022561635.1 Chloroflexota bacterium
CACCGCCTGGGCGCTGATCGAGGAAGATGAGCCACACGTCGAGGAGAACGGCGGAGAGCAGGCGAACGGAGATGCCACAGGCGGCGACGCGACCGATGGCGCGGCCACGGGCGGCACTTTGATCATCCTGGGCGACAACTTCTTCGAGTACGACGGAGAGAGGGAACCGGCGATCTCAGTTGCGCTCGGTGAGGAAGTGACGTTCGATCTCGAAAACCAAGGAGATTCGACCCACAACATGCAGGTGAACGGCACCGATGACACGTACGACATCGCCCTCTGTGAGACAGGCGACGACTCGACCGCCTGCTCGGATCCGGACGTGATCGGGGCCTCGATGTCGGCCAAGCTAACGGTTCAGTTCGACGAGGCAGGCATCTACAACTTCCGCTGCGACTTCCACCCTACCGAGATGATGGGCACGCTGGTCGTCGAATAGCCCACGGGGTCTGATCGAAGGAAACAAGAGCTCCGCCGAGCGGGGCTCTTCTTCTTGTGCCGCCTAGTGGTTGGATTTGAGACCGACGCGAGGCGGCTCTTCCTTGGCTTCGGACCAGGGCAGCCCCTGCCCGGAGGCCTCTTCTTCCGCGTACCACCTGAAGAAGGCGGCGCCGATGAACCCCCAGAGGATGAGACTGCCGACGACCTTCATGACGAAGGCAGCGAGCTGCTGGTCGCCCAGGGCGTCGAGCCCCCAGATCTGCGGCGCCTGCTCGTAGAAGTCGTACACGGGGGTGCGAGAGAAGGTGATGAAGGAGCCAATGACGGCGGGAACCAGCGACTGCACGAAGAGGTACGCCATCTGGTAGGGGTAGCTCAGCTGTGGCAAGCCCGGCACTTTCGTGATGATCGGCCACCAGAGCATCAGCCCCACGGTTACGGTCCAGACGTGCACGGCGAAGTGAAACGACTCGTTCCGCAACTGGTAGTCGAAGACGTGGGGCAGGTGGATGATGACGAGCGTCATATTGAAGGCGAAGATCGCGACCAACGGATTGAGGACGATCTTCGCCACCGGCAGGACGCCTCTGCGGATAAGTAGCGCCTGGAAGAGCCACGTCGGAATGCCGGCGAGGAGAAGCGGCGGCGCCACGAAGGCGAAGAGCAGAAGCTGCACCGTGTGCATGCTGAGCAGGTGCTCCTCGCTGATGTCGTGGATCGGCGAGGCGCCGGCGATGAAGAGCGTGAGGACGCCGAGGCAGAAGAAGATGACCTGTCTCTGCGAGACCGGACCCGCGTCGGGCGGGCGCGGACGCCAGACTTTGAGCGCGTACCAGTAGGAGGCGAGCAGCACGACGCAGACGATGATGGCTTCGGGGTGCAGGTGCCAGGTGAGAAGCTCCTGGCCGTTTGTGTGAAGTAGGATCATCTCAGTTCCGCCGGTCGCCGCCCCCGTACAGAAGCGGCCTCACTCAGGTTAAGCTTCCGCCCAGCGCCGCTATGGCCACGGTGAAGACGACCACCGTTAATGCCAGTCCGCCAGTAAACAGGACCGAAAAGAGGCTGGCGTCGAACTTCAGGTGCATGAACCAGAGCACAACCATCGAGAACTTGACGACGGAAAGCGCTATAAGCAATACGACCAGCAGCGTGAAGTTCATGTCGACGTAGTAGAGCCCCACCTCCGCGGCCGTGATGATGGCGAGGATGAGGCCGATTTGCACGTACTTCAGCGCGCTCGGGTGCTTGTCGTCGTGCGCGCCATCGGCGTCTTCGCGGATGAGCGGTTCGCCGCGCTTCTTTCGGTATTCAGCCAGAGTCATAGTCGCGCCCCTAAGGTTGTATCAGATAGACGAGCGTGAAGATCACAATCCAGACGATGTCTACGAAGTGCCAGTAGAGGCCGGCCAATTCTATCGCCAGGCTGTCCTTCTGCTGGATGCCGCCGCGCATCGATACGACGAATAGCGACAGGAGGATGAGCACGCCAACCGTGACGTGGGCCCCGTGGAAGCCCGTGAGCACGAAGAACGTCGTACCGAACAGGTTGGTGCTCAGCGACAGGCCCTCGTGGTTGAACTCCGTGAACTCGAAGACCTGACCGGCGATGAAGAGCGTGCCCAGAATAGCGGTCGTGAAGAGCCAGATCCGCATGTTGCGCACGTTACCGCGCTGAATGGCCGCCAGCGCCAGCACCATCGTCACGCTGCTCATCAGGAGGATGAAAGCGCTGACGGACGTGAACGGGATATCGAACAGATCTGCTGGATAAGGACCGACGACGCTGCGGCCGCGGTAGAGCAAGTAGGCGGCGATGAACGAGCCGAAGAAGAGGCAATCGGACGCCAGGAAGAGCCACATGAGCAGCTTCCTGTTGTCCAGGCCGGTGGACGTTTGCAGGTGGTCAGCGGCGGTGGCGTGGGCCACTACTCTTCCTCCGTGGCGGGCTCTAGAACCCAGCCGAAGAAGCCGATGAGGATGAGTGCGAAGCCCACCGGGACTAGCGCATAGTCGTAGATCAGGCCCGTGGCGATGACCGGGAAGCCGGAGGCGGCGATGAGCGGCATGTATGACGGCGACGGCAGGTGAATGCCGTGACCGTGCTCGCCCTCAGCCTCGTCCTCGGGCGCCTCGTCATCGACGGCGCCCCCTGCGAGCACGGGGACGATCTTGCCGGTCTCGTCCTCGCGGTACTTCTGATGCCAGAATGCATCTCTCGACGAGACCGTCGGGATCTCCTTGAAGTTGTATTCGGGCGGCGGCGAGGGGATCGACCACTCCAGCGTGCGGGCGTCCCACGGATCGGGGCCCGACTCCTCGCCGTGGCGCAGGCTGCGGAAGAAGTTGAAGAGAAACACAAGGACCGAGAGGGCGATCAAGAACGCGCCGACGGTCGACATCTGGTTCCAGAGGTTCCAGCCCATTTCGCCGTTGTAGGTGTAGATGCGGCGGGGCATGCCCAGGAGCCCGGAGACGTGCATAGGCATGAAGGTGAGGTTGAAGCCGATGAACATGAGCCAGAAGTTGATGTGACCGAGCTTCTCGTTCAGCAACCTGCCGGTGAACTTCGGGAACCAGTAGTAGATGCCGCCAAAGAGGCCGAAGATGGCACCACCGAAGAGCACGTAGTGGAGGTGGGCAACGACGAAGTAGCTGTCCTGTTGCTGGAAGTCCGAAGGCACCATGGAGTGCAGGACGCCGCTGAGGCCGCCGAGCGTGAACATCGCCACGGTGCCGACGGCGAACATGAGCGGCGGACGGAAGCGGATCGAGCCGCCCCACAAGGTAGCCATCCAGTTAAAGATCTTGACGCCCGTCGGTACGGCGATCAGGATCGTCGTTACGCCGAATGCGGAGTTGGCCACCGTCCCCAGGCCCGTCGTCAGCATGTGGTGAACCCAGACTCCCCAGCTCATGAAGCCGATCGCGATCCCGGAGAAGACGACGAACGCGTAACCGAACAGCGGCTTGCGCGAGAACGTAGGCAAGATAGCCGAGATAATGCCGAACGCCGGCAGGATGAGGATGTAGACCTCCGGGTGGCCGAAGAGCCAGAACATATGCTGCCAGAGCAAGGGGTTGCCGCCGGCCTCGGCGTTGAAGAAGTTGGCGTCGAACAGGCGGTCGAAAGTCAGCTCGAAGAGCGCGACGGCGATGATCGGCATCGCGAAGATGATCAGGAACGACGTGATGAGCGTCATCCAGACGAAGACCGGCATGCGGAAGAGCGTCATGCCTGGCGCGCGCATGTTGAGGATCGTAACGATGAAGTTGAACCCGCCGGCAAGCGAGGCGATGCCGAACATCTGGAGGCCGAGCATCCAGAAGTCCAGCCCGTGTCCCGGCGTGAACTCCCGCAGGTTGAGCGGCGCGTAGCCGAACCAGCCAGCGTCAGGCGCGCCCAGGTTGCCGTTGAGGATGTCGCCCGTGAAGAAGCTGGCGTTGAGGAAGATGGCGCCGGCGAGGAACAGCCAGAAGCTGAACGCGTTGAGGCGCGGGAAGGCAACATCGCGGGCGCCGATCATCAGCGGCACGAGCAGGTTGAAGAAGGCGGAGCTCATCGGCATGACGACGAGGAAAATCATCGTGGTGCCGTGCATCGTGAACAGGCGGTTGTAGGCGTCCGGGTCCAGGAAGCCGGAGTCCGGCTGGGCCAGCTGCACGCGCAGGAGCAGAGCCTCTACGCCACCGAGCATAAAGAAGACAAACGCGCTGACGCCGTAAAGGATGCCGATGCGCTTGTGATCGACGGTGGCGATCCAGCTCCAGATGCTGCCATAGTCCGCAGCGGAGAGACGGACTCCCTTGAGCGCTTCAGACAGGGGACTCCGTTTCGGGACGGCTACCGAGGCCATTGGTTGGTCTCCACTACTCCAGCATCTCCGCCGCCCAGGCGTCCAGTTCGTCCTGGGGCTGGGCGATCACTGTCATTGTCATGTTGGCGTGGTCCAGGCCGCAGAACTCCGCGCACTGGCCGGAGAAAGAACCCGGTTCGTCAGCCCGCAGCCAGAGCACGTTCACCTGGCCCGGGACGACATCCAGCTTGCCGCCGAGCTTGGGCAGCCAGAAGCTGTGGATGACGTCGACAGACTCCAGGTAGAACGCCACTTCGCGGCCAGCCGGAATGTGAAATCCGCTCTGGTCGAAGACGGACAGAGGGGTGCCGTCTTCGTCCGTGTACTCCGGATACTGGAACTCCCAGCTAAACCGCTGGGCGATGACGTTTACACGGAAGGCGTCTTCGGATGGCTCGCGGCCGATGTCCCAGATCGTCACAACCATCGGAACGGCGATGGCGAGCAGGAGGACGGCCGGCGCGATCGTCCAGGCCAGCTCCAGCCGGGTGTTGCCATGAATCTGCGGCGGAACGTATTTTGGGTCGCGCTCGCGGAAGCGCAGCATGATGACGAGCAGCCCGCCAAGCACAAGGATCATAATAGCGATCGCCGGCCACATCGCGATGTAGAAGATCTCGGCCTGCTTCTCCGCCACCTCGCCCTTGGTGTCGAACGTGTTCTGAGGCGTGTCAGTGTCGCAGCCGCTGAGGAAGAGGCCGAGCAAGGCAAGCAGGACGAAGATCGGGACTAGGTGCCCCAACCGCCGCGGACTGAATCTGTTAAGCAGCTGCTTCACACCTGTCCTCTACCGGTCCGCATGGTTACAGCAGCCCCTCGGCGGCGATGGCGCCGAATAGTAGCGCGAGGTAGACGAGCGAATAGCGGAAAAGGTCGGAGGCACGGCGCGCGGAACCATCGCGCCACAACCGCACGGCGAAGAAGAGAAAGCCGCCCCCGAGCAGGGCCGCCGCTGCGAAGTAGAAGGCGCTGGCGTCGGCGACGAAGGCAAGCGCGATCGTGCTGGCGACAAGGGCCAGCGAGTAGAGGAGTATCTGTCGCCTCGTCTCGCCCGGTCCGGAGACGACCGGCAGCATGGGCACGCCGGCGCGCTCGTAGTCGCTGCTGTAGTTTAGCGACAGCGCCCAGAAGTGCGGTGGCGTCCAGAGAGTGATGATGGCGAACATCAGTAGCGCTTCGGCGCTGATGGCGTTGGTGACCGCCGCCCAGCCGATCACGGGGGGCAGCGCGCCGGCTGCGCCGCCGATAACGATGTTCATCGGTGTGCGGCGCTTGAGCAGGAGCGTGTAGACGACGATGTAGAAGGCGAAGGCGCCGATCGTGAGAAAGGCAGCCAGCGAGTTGACGAATGCCTGCATGAACAAGAACCCGCCCGCACCGAGCAGGAGCCCGAAGAGCGCCGCCTTCTCTGGCTCTATCTGCCCCGAGGGCACAGGACGGGTCTGAGTGCGCAACATCAGTTCGTCGATGTCGCGGTCGAAGTACATGTTCAGGGCGTTGGCGCCGCCGGCAACGACGGTACCGCCCAGCACCGTCGCCAGAATCAGCCACGCCGAAGGCAGGCCGCCCTCGGCGAGGATCATCGCCGGGATCGTGGTGACGATGAGCATGCCGATGATGCGTGGCTTCGTCAGCCGCAGATAAGCGGCCAAAGTCTGGCGCGCGTCGCGCGCAACACTTCCCGCCGTTGTCGCCGTACTAGCCAAGTTCGGAATCTCCGTAAGCGTGCTGCGGGCGAGTGATCGCCCATACAACAGATGACACTAGCATGGCCCACACGGCAGACGCCAGCGCCAGGTGAACGATGCGCACCCATGTCGCCAGATCGAGCCAAATGTTGGCCGCGCCAAAGAGCGACTGAGCAACGTATGCGACGCAGGCCGCGGCCAGTCCCCAGACGATCGGCGACGACGCACGCCGGCGAACGGCGACCACGAGCGCACCGGCCACGACGACGCCGACGAGACCGGCGACGACGCGATGCACGTAGTGCAAAATGCCCGCCTGGCTGTCGGCCGGCACGAGCCTGCCGTCGAAGAGCGGCCAGTCGGGATAGGCGAGCCCAGCGTCGGTCTGGGACACGAAGGCCCCGAGGATGATCACGACGTAGACGCCGGCCAGGCCGAGCACCGACACCGGCGCCAGCGACGAGAGCGACGGCCGCTCCTCGGTCCAGGCGCTGGCGACGATGAATATCAGCAGCGAGATTAGCATCAGGGCGATCGAGAGGTGGATGGCGACGACACCCGCGGCGGTCTCAGTACCAACCGTGATGCCGCCGACGATGACCTGGAGCGCGAGCAAGAACACGGTTGCCACAGCCGCCCACTTCATCGCCGCCCGGTGCCTGTAGAGCCGCCATACCTGCAGCACCATGCCGAGGATCATGAACCCGACCAGCGAGGCCACCAGCCGGTGCGAGAACTCGATTAGCACCTTCGTTTCGGCGGGCGGAATCACCTGCCCGTGGCAGAGCGGCCAGTCGGGACAAGCGGTGCCCGAGTCGGTCGCCCGGACGACGCCGCCGAGAACGATCAGCCCGTAAGTCGCGAAGACCGTGATCAGACCGAGGATACGCAGGTCCACCAGGCGCGAGGCGTATCGCTTCAGGGTGGATCCTTCGGCGGGTTGGCCGCTAACGGCGGGCGAACTCTCCACAGCTACACCTTTAGGCACCCGCCAGAGGGCGGTGGGATAAAGGTAACCGGTGGTGGACAGTCGGCCTTATCACGATCATTGTGTGAAATATCACAAGGGTGGCGGCTCTTGTCAAGGTAGCGCATTCCGTCCCTTGCTCTTACGCACCGCCGCTACGATACTTCCATCTGAACCGAACCTAACAGGAGCCGACGATGACCGAGGAGCAAGAGACAAGCGCGGACAACCTGGGGCCGGTCGACCGAGCGACCACCGCGATCAGAAAAAACCTGCCGAAGAGCCTCTTGCTCGCGGATGTTGTGGGCGAGCCGCCGGCACCGGGTCAGCCGGCAGTCTACGTCCCACCGACGACGGCGCTGCGCTCGGAGTCACGCCAGCTGATCCACGACCGCGCTCTCAAAGACATCACACGCCTGCGCTTCAGCTTCCCGACTGAGAAATACCCTGACTACAAGACGTACGTGAACAATCCCGCGCGCACGATGGGCGCAGCGATGGAGGGCGGCCTCGTGGCCTACCCCGACATCGTCGTGGTGCAGCACCCCGAGAACAACTGCAAGGTCGTGGCCGAGGTGGAGACGAACGAGACGGTGCGCGAGGCGGTAGCGCGATTTGAGTGGCTGCCATACGCGGAGCTGGCGCCGCTGTACCTTTACGTGCCGGTGGGCAAGGGCGACGAGGCGCTGGCACTCTGCCGCCAGCTGGACATTCCGGTGGTCGGCGTTCGCACGTGGCGCTATATCGCCGGCTACGATGACCCCGAAATCAACGACCACTACTGAGCCCGGCGATCCCTAAAATATGCTGCCGCCGGTGCTGCGCCGTTGGCCGCTCTCCCTGACTTCAGGACAAAGAAGAACCGGCTGCAGAAGGACTGGTTCGCCAGCCACATCGCGTGATTCTGGGAGGCGCCCATCTGCCGCCGGTTGGAGCAACGACGCCCAATCGTTGCACTGAGTAATACGCTGGGTGAGTGACGCGGGATTCGCTGGGCCGGTCAGTCCTTGACGGACTCGACGCGCAGCTTCGTGACGCCGGCAGGGGCGTCAACCTCGACTTCGTCGCCCTCGACGCAGCCGATGAGGGCCTTGCCCACCGGCGAGGCGCTGGAGATCTTGCCGTCGGCTGCGTTTGCTTCGGTTGGGCCGACGATCGCGTACTGAGTCTCGCGCCCGCTGGCGAGATTGGTGACAGTGACGGTGCAGCCGACGCGCACGCGCCCCGTGCCGCCGGCGCCGACGATCACAGCCCGCTTGAGCATCTCCTCAATGTCGCGTATACGGGCCTCGATTTGGCCCTGCTCATTCTTTGCCACATCCAGCGGCGCGTTCTCGCGGAAGTCTTTGTCGAGCATCGCCCTGCGGATGTCCTCGCGCACACTGATCCGCTGTTCCATTAGCGACTGGAGCTCCGCCTGAAGCGCGTCCACGCCTTCTTTCGTCAGTTCGATGTCGGTCGATGCGGCAGCACCGGCCGCGATCCCCCTCCTCGCCTTGGTGGCCTTCTTGAGGCGCAGGTGGGGCCCGAGGTTCTGCTCCAGCACGCCCTCCTTCTTCAGAAAGACGAAGAATCCCCGCACCTGTGCGGCGCGGCGGGATGTCTCAGGGCTGGAAGGACCCATCGCTTCGGCGTACGTCGCGACATCGTGTCCGCGCATGGCGCCGAGCGGCTTGTCGGAGCCATACCAGCGGCTCAGGCGATCGAGTTCGGCGAGCGCCGCGCGTCGGGCTGGGCCCTTCACGGTATCGATGTAAGAGGCGACAGCCTCACCTAGGGTGATTTCGGTCACGGCTTCGCATTCTAGGAATGCCCGCGCCGAAAAGTCAACGCTGGGGGCTGCCTACGGGCTGAAGCCGGGAGGCGCCCGGTCATCAGTGGTGGCCGTCGGCGTGGACGGAGGAGAAGGCGGCGGAGTGGCCGTTGGCGCCACCGTCGCGCCGCCGGTGGGAGCCGGAGTCGGCTCGGTCGGCACGTCTGTGGGCTCGACCGGTGGTTCCGTGGGCTCGACCGCAGCGTCCGTGGGCGCTGGCGTCGCAGCACCGACGACGACCGGATCAGGCACGTCGAAGCCGAGCACGTTTGCGATGTCGCGCGTCGCCGTGTCGATCGCCGCGATGACGGCCTGGTCTGCAGCGGTCCCGGGGGTGCCGCCGGATGACGTAAATATCGCAAGCATGCCGGGCAGGATCACTTCAAGTTCGGCCGCGCTCTCTTGCAGCTCCTCCGGAGTGGCGCTGGCGAGCTGATCCAAAAGCGCCGAGATCGCCGTCAGGTCGGCGGACTGAATCTGGCCGCCGCTCTCAAGGCGATCGTAGATCGAGTCGACCTGGTTGCTCAGGTTGACAACAACCGCTGAGCTGGACGGGTTTATCACAGCCGTGCCACCCTCGTCGCTGCCGCTTAGGTTGACGCCGCCGACGGTGATCGCCAGGACGGCGACGGCGACGGCCGCGGCCGCGGCAAAGCCGCCGAAGACGGGCTTGCGGAAGAGGCCGGACAGCCAGCCGCGCTTCTCGAAGCTGCCTTCGAGGCGGCGGAGGTTGCGGCGCGCAGCGGCGTCGGCGAGGAAGCGGCTGCGGATGCGCTGCTCGACGGCAGCGGGAGGTGTGTAAGACTGGAAGCTGTCAGAGACGCTGAGAGCGGTACGCAGCAGCGGCTCGAGCTCTTCGGCCTGGGCCGGGTAGAGCGCGAGCGAAGCCTCGAGGCTGCGGCGTCCTGCGAGGCCGGCCTCGATGCACTCTTCTAGTATCTCGCTAAGCTTTTTCACTCTTCTCATACACCTTTGGTTTGGGCCGTTTCTTTGGCTGACCCATCATTTCCCTTAGCTTTGCTATCGCCTTATGTTGTATGACCTTTACGTTGCCTTCTCCCTTGCCCATTGCACGAGCGGTTTCCGCAACCGTGAGACCTGCCGCGAACCGCAAGGAGATCACCTGCCGCTGAGCGTCCGGCAGGCTTTTCGCTGCCTGCATCACCTCACTCAGGGCCACGCGTTTCTCTACGAGTTCTTCGGGCCCTGCTGAGTCGACCGGCATGCCGTCGTTCAGCTGACTGGACCGGCCCCTGGCGGTTTCCTTGCGCCGCTGGCTGATGACCGCGTTGTGTGCGATGCGGAACAGCCAAGCTGAGAAGGGTGCCTTGCGATGCTCGAAACGCTTGATCGCCTCAAGCACGCGCATGAAGACTTCTTCCGTCAGGTCCTCGGCGTCGTATGTGTTGCCCGTGCGGGCAAGTATGTAACGGTACAGCCGAGGGAAATAAGTCTGATATAGCTCTGACAGCGCGGCCTGGTCGCCGGCTTTGGCTGCGTCTACAAGTAGACGTTCAGCCTGAGCATCGCTATTAGGGCTCACTGGGCAATCCTCCCATTAAGCCCCCCAATTTGGCCTGAGTGGCGGTTGCCCGTGTATCTTACCCTATTTTCCCCGTCACTTGATGAAACGCAGCCCCATGTGGAAAAGTTACCTCGATAGCGCATCAAATCCGAGTCCCACACTCATCGACGCTCGTATTCACGTTGTGTTCACCGAGATTCAATTGGTATCCTCTGACCGTGAAGGCTATGCACATTTTCGCCGGTAGGCGGCGCCTGGTGGCGGGCGTTAGCCTTGGCTTGGCGTCCGCTTTGGTGCTCGTCTTTGCCATCGTCGTCATCGTCTCCAGCGCCGTCAGTGATGACCTGGGCCTCCCCAGCGACGGCTCGCTGGCCGAAATTCTAGAGGACGATTCGCCCTCAGGCAACGTGGGAGTTGTCGGCGCCGACGAGCCAGAGCTCGTCTCGGTTCCCCAGGGTCCTCTGCCTGTTCGCGTTGACATACGTGGCATCTTCATCGACGCTCCGGTCATCACGCTCGGTGTCGGCGACGACACGATTCCGGAAGTGCCCCAGCGGCCTGACCAGATCGCCTGGTACAACTTTAGCGCAACACCGGGTCAGAACAACAACGCCGTATTCAGCGGACATGTTGATTGGCAAACATCTGGCGGCGACCCGATTCCCGGCGTCTTCTACCGCCTTCGCGAGCTGCGCATCGGTGACACGATCACCGTGACCCTGGAGAACGATGAGGTGCTGGAGTACCGAGTGACTGGAAACGTTGCCACCTCCTACGATGACCCCAACATCATCCGGTCGATGGACCAGACGGTGCGCGACGTCATTACGTTGATAACCTGCGGCGGTTCGTGGGAGTACGACCCAGCCAAGGACAACGGTGGCAATTACAGCCATAGAGTCGTCGTGCGTGCGGAGCGGGTTCAGCCCGCGGCCGCGGCGGTAATCCCGGCTACCAACTAGACGGCGCGAAGAACAGTGTCGCGCTGCGGCCTGCGCCGACGAACGCCCGGCGTCCGCCGTCACGGGCGTCCCAGGCGTCGCTCACCCTTCGCAACGAGCGCCACCAGGAACCGTTGGAGTCGTTCGGGGTCGCGGCCTTGATCTCGGGCGTTGGTGTGCTCACGGGTGTGCTCGTTGGCTTGCTAGCCGATGTCTCTGCCGGCGTGTCTCTGCCAGTGGCTGGCGGCGTGTGCGTAGGCGCGGGCGGAGGCGGTGCCTTGACCGAGTCCTGAAGATCATCCTGCTCGACGGGCGCGGCAGTGGTTATCGGCTGCGGCTCGGCTGTGGGCGGAGCAGGCGGCGGTGCCGTTGGCGCTGGCGGCGGCGGCGGTGGTGGAGCTGGTGGCGGCGGCGGTGGCGGTGTTGTGTGTCCGCCGAACTCCGTGGCCCAGTACCAGCCAAAGGTCGAGCCCGCGTCGAACTTGCGCGCGATGCCGATGACCGTGTAGTGCTCGCCCAGCATGTTGACGTTGTGCCCCGGCGATCCCGTCCACATCTCGAACGCTGCCTGCGCACCTTCCGTCCCGGCGACGAGGTTTTCTCCCCGCCAGGTGTTATAGGCATAGCCCATCTGGTCCATGCGCACGAACGGATCACGGCCCAGGGAGTCTGTGTGGCTAAAGTAGTCCTTGGACGCCATATCGTTGGCCATCCAGAGCGCGACTCCGTTTAGCTGCGGATCGAGGGCCAGTGTCCCGAGGCCCTGCGCCGAGCGATAATTGTTGATGATGCTAAGAAACGCCTGCTCCTCGGAATCGAGCGCCGTTGCCGCCCGCGTGTCGACTGCGACCAGCGCCGCGACGGCCAATACCGCCAGGAGCGGTATGACGGCGAAAAAGCGAGCAATTCTGGGCCATTGGTGGGCCGATATGGCCTCTGGGGGTCGTGTGTCGCCCTCTAGCGGGACCGCGAGCTTGCTGTGCGCCTGTGGGGCCGTGCGCCCGTCACTACCGTTTATCATTCAAAGGGCAAGATGACCACCGCTGGGTGTCGTTACGAATGGACGCACTAGCCACCGTTTTGAAAGAGTTAAGGCTCGGTTTGTCCCCGGATAAGGCCGCCTCCCTCGCCCGCTACGCCGCGATGATTCGTGCCGAGCGCGAACGCTCAGCGCTCGTCTCCCGCGGGAGCATGGAAGCGATCGAGCGGCGGCACTTCGCGGAGTCGCTGGCGCTGCTCAGCGCGCTGGAGGAGCGGGAGCTGCTCCTCTCGCCCGTGCTCGACATCGGTAGCGGCGCCGGCCTTCCGGGGCTGCCGATCAAGATCGCCCGGCCCGGCCTGCGCCTGACTCTGCTCGAGTCGAACGAGAAGAAGGCAGAGTTCATCGAACGGGTGATCGTCGAGCTGTCGCTGGATGGCGCGAGCGTCCTCAGCGGGCGTGCGGAGGACGCCGGCCGCCTGCCAGAGCACCGAGCCGCCTACGCCCTGGTGCTGGCGCGGGCGGTGGCGCCGCTTCGGGTACTCGCGGAGTTGGCTCTGCCGTTCTTGGCGATCGGCGGAGTGCTGGCGGCGCCGAAGGGCAGCGCGGCCACGAGGGAGGTCCGCGAGGCGCAGGCGGCGCTGGAGGAGCTGGGCGGGGCGGTCGAGGATACGGCGCGCCTGATAACGCCGTCACAGGAACGGGCGCCGACACTGCTGATCGTGCGTAAGACGGGCGAAACGCCTGAGCGCTACCCGCGACGGCCCGGTATTCCGCGCAAACGTCCGTTATAGCGCCCTGCAGGGGATTCAGGCGTTCGGCGGTGATACAATATCGGCGATTTACGGCTATGACGCGACTTACCCGGCGCACCCCGATCGGAAGCGAAGGCGCACGGACGATGGGCTGGCTTGGCCGCATCGCTCGGCTCGACTTCACCGTCTTCGACGAGT
Organism: Chloroflexota bacterium; assembly: GCA_022561635.1. Classification (GTDB taxonomy): domain Bacteria; phylum Chloroflexota; class Dehalococcoidia; order SM23-28-2; family RBG-16-64-32; genus CF-162. Next base: position 13,162 of record JADFQV010000007.1, read on the forward strand.
TGCGCTCCGATCGCTCGGCGACCCCGGTCGCCGTCGTTATCGTCCTCGCCGCCAGCGTGCTGGCCGGCATCGGTACGCTGCTCTGGGCGCTGCAGCACGAAAACTTCGGTGGACACCACAATGTCGACGTGATGGAAGTGTTCCTCAAGGCCGTCATCATTGGCAGCATCGTGCAGACGGGCGTCTGGTTTGCCTGGGTCTACATCACGTACATGCTGGCGGCACGCATCTTCGGCTCGGCCGTGCACTTTGGCGAACTGACGCGGGTGATGGGGTTCGCCTTCGCCCCGGTGGCGCTGAGCCTGCTGATTGCGATCGCGCCGCTGGCGGTGCCGTTCGGCCTGCTGGCGTTCGGCATAACGCTGATGCTAATGACGGCGGCGGTGGAGCGGGCGGCGGAGATCGAACCGCGGCAGGCGATGCTCTCTACGCTGGGCGGGTTCGCCGTCTTCCTCATGTTCATGGGCGCCTTCGCCAATGTGATGGAGGTCGCCACGTTCGGTGGCCTGGCACCGGGCATCCTCTTCTTCTCACTCGACTTCTAGGCTCACCCGACCTAGGCCATTGGCGCCGCGCTGCGATAAGCTGGCCCCAATCGGCCAGGTAATCAAGCTAAACAAGCAGAGGAGATTCGCCCTATGAAGGTTGGACTGCAGATCCCATACTTTACCTGGCCCGGAGGCGCTGTTCAGATGGGGGAGACGCTGGCGGACATTGCGCGGACGGCCGAGGACGCCGGCTTCGACTCCGCCTGGGTGATGGACCACTACTTCCAGATCCCGATGGTGGGCCCCGCCGAAGCCGACATGCTCGAGGCATACACCACCCTGGGCTACCTCGCCGGGCAGACAAAGCGGCTGACGCTGGGCGTGATGGTCACCGGCGTTACCTACCGTCATCCCGGCGTCCTGATCAAGCAGGTGACGACGCTCGACGTGCTGTCTGGCGGGCGAGCCTGGCTGGGCATCGGCGCCGCCTGGTTCGACCGCGAGCACGAGGGGCTGGGGGTGCCGTACCCATCGCTCAAAGAGCGCTTCGAGCGGTTGGAGGAGACGCTGCAGATCGCCCACCAGATGTGGGACGTGGACAACAACGGGCCGTTCGACGGTAAGCATTACCAGCTGAAGGAGACGCTGAACGTTCCGGCTTCCCTCTCGAAGCCGCACCCGCGCATCCTCATCGGCGGCACGGGCGAGAAGAAGACGCTGCGCTTCGTGGCCAAGTACGCCGACGCCTGCAACATCATCGCCATGCAGGGTGAGGACTTCGTGCGCCAGAAGCTGGACGTCCTGCGCGGCCATTGCGAGCGCGAGGGCCGCAACTACGACGACATCGAGAAGACGGTGCTATTCGTGATGAACCCGGGCCCGAACGGCGAGAACGCCGGCCAGCTCGTTGACCAGTTTGGAAAGCTGGCGGAGGCCGGCGCGCAGACGGTCATCGGCGCGGTGATGGGTGTCGAGAACCTGAAGCCGCTGGAGGCGATGGGCAAGGACGTCATCCCGCAGGTGGCGAGCCTCTGACGGAACGGCGCAACAAGGCTCGCGAGGGCGCTGGCCGCTCAGCCTGTCGGCGCAGAGACTTCCGACGCCGCTTCCCAGCGCTCCGCCCAGCCGGAGACGGCGCCGATCACGGAGTCCAGGTCGCGGCCTTTGGCTGTGAGTGCGTACTCCACCCGAACCGGTGTCTCTGGAACGACCGTGCGGGTGACGATGCCTTCGGCCTCCAGCTCCCTGAGCCGCTCGGCAAGCATGCGGTCGCTGAGGCCTGGGACAGTTTCGCAGATCGCGCTGAAGCGCGAGACGCCGCTGAGGAGGGCGCGCAGGATGGCGCCGGTCCAACGCCGCCCGATCAGTTCGACCGCGCGGTGATACTTCGGGCAGAAGGGCCCCATGTCGCTGTCCATCGCTTCCATTCTTACGCTTCGTAAGAGACTTGACAAGTGTAATCTAACCGTCCTACAGTAGCTTACCCAAAGTAAGTATGCCGCTGCCCGTCCAAGATCGAAGACGCAGCGTATATGCAGCAGAGGGGAGTAAAGGAGGACCCGGTGAACCTTAAAGCTTGCGGCCGCTGCGGCGGCGACCAGATCCGTGAAGAGGTGCTGGGCGAGACCGAGCTGGTCTGCCTGCAGTGCGGGCAAAGGGAGTTCACACCACCAGATAAGGTACCCGGCTACATGACCGTCGCCCGCAAGAGGGCCCGCCGGGCTCGCCGGGCGGCCTGAAGCCCGTCATCTCAGCCAAACCGGATCTGGCCCGCCGCCGGAGTCCGGCTCTTTATACCCGCCGCGTGCTTGACCCGGCTCTTTAGCGTGTGCTCAACTAGGCGCGCAAACCTTCGCCCCAACACTGATCGGAGAAGCCCTTGAAAGCCTGTATCAAGACTGAAAACGGCAAGGTCGAGATGATGGACATCCCGATCCCAGAGGCCGGACCCGGTGAGATCGTCGTCAAGATGAGCATGTGCACCGTCTGCGGCAGCGATATGCACTTCCTCGACGAATTCGCTAACGAGATGCTCAACTTCGCCTTCCCCGGCTGCGTACGCCCCGAGGGCCTGCCGATGGGACACGAAGCGGTCGGCACAGTTCACGCTGTCGGCGAGGGCGTCAAGAACTTCGCGGAAGGCGACCGCGTCATATCGTCCTGCCTGATCGGCTGCGGCGTCTGCCACGAGTGCGTGGCCGTTGACCACAGCGTGTGCTCAGGCGGCGGCCGCGTACTCTTCGGCTGCCAGGCGGAGTACTATACGATCCCCTTTGCGGCTCAGAACACGACGAAGGTGCCTGACTCCGTAAGCGACGAGCACGCCATCCTGGCCTCCGACATTATGTCGACGGGCTTCGGCGCTATCGAACGCGGCGAGGCCGGCCTCGGCTCGTCCGTGGCGATCTTCGCCCAGGGCCCGGTCGGCCTCATGGCGACGGCCGGCGCGCGGGCCCTCGGTTGCGGGCTGATCATCGGCGTCGACACCATGGACGACCGGCTGGAGGTCTCGAAGAAGTTCGGCGCCAACGTCACGATCAACGCCAAAGATGAGGACGCGGTGGCCAAGATCATGGCGCTGACCGGCGGTGGCGTAGACGTGGCCGTCGAGGCTGTCGGCACGCAGGTAACGTTCGAGGCGGCGACGCGAGCAGTGCGACGTGGCGGCGTTGTGTCGTCGATCGGCGTATACGGGCTCACGCCGCAGCTGTCGATGCCGACGCTGGCACCTTCGTTCCTGCACCGCAAGGTCGTGACCACGCTCTGCCCGTCTGGCGCTGACCGAATGAAGTACCTGGTGCAGCTTCTCGAGCACGGCAACGTGAACCTGGAGGGGCTGTTCACGCACAAGATGAAGCTCGATGACATGGGGAAGGCGTACGACCTGTTCCGAGACAAGACGGGCGGCGTCCTCAAGATCGCCATCACGCCTTAGCACAGCAACGCAGCATCGAAGGGGGGCGGCCGCTTGGCTGCCCCCTTCTCTTTGCTCGCCAGCTTCTGAACGTCACTGTTCTTGCGGCCGGAGGACAGGCCGCGACAAGAGGCCGCACCACTGTGGGTCTGATAGGCTAGAACGATGAAGTGCCCGCGAGACCAAACAGAGCTAACAATCGAGCACCACCTGGGCATCGAAGTCGATCACTGCCCGACCTGCAACGGCCGCTGGCTGGACCATCACGAACTGGACGAGCTGGAGTCGACCGTGGAGTCGACCGCTGAGGAACGCCGGGCGACGATCGAGTTCGGCGAGCGGACGAGCGATCTAAAGTGTCCCATCTGTGAACGCAAGATGACCGTCTTCCAGTATCGCGCCTACGACCTGGAGTTGGACTCCTGCCCGGACGAGCACGGCTACTGGCTGGACGCCGGCGAAGAGGGCCGCGTGCGCGACATCATCGAGGAGCGCGTGAAGGGCCTGGCGCGGGCGCGCGACGCGGAGGCCGGCTGGGGACGTTTCCTGAACGGTTTACGCGGAAAGAAGAAGCGCTAGCTCGATACCGCTTCGCCCAGCGGCTCGTAGCTGCCGGGCGCGACACGCTTGACGGCCTCGAAGCGGCCGGCGCGCAGCTCTTCCAGCATCGCTTCTTCCGACGAGATGTCTTTCTCGAACATCGTCGCGTAGCGCCCAACCTCGAGCGGCATGTGCGAGTCGCTGCCGCCGACGCGCGGTAACCCCCGCTGAACCGCGACTTCCTGCGCCAGGTTGTTCTCGCGCTCGATGCAGCCTCCGTTCAGCACCTCGACGGCGTCGACCATCGAGAACACAGGGTGCTGCGCCATCTCCGCGACCGAGAGCGCCTGCGCCTCACGCCGGTCGCCGAAGAGCAGGCTGGACGGCCCGGGGAAGTAGCGGAAGGGATGGTTGATCACCATAAAGCCGCCGTGGTCTTCGACGGCCCGTCGCAGGTCGCTGGCGTAGCGTATGCCCTTAACGTCTGGAGGAAGGCCGAAGACGCCGATGTGGCCCATGTCCGTGGACCACTCACGAGCGTTGTAGGCGAAGAGGCCGTGCTCCTCACGGAAGTGGGCGATCTCGTCCGGGCGCCACATATGCAGGTGCTCGGTGATCGCCACGCCGCTGAGGCCCGATACGAGCGCCTGTTCGCCCAGACGCTTGGGGGATATGTCGCTGTCCATCGATCCGACGACCGTATGGATGTGCATGTCGATTACGCTGCCCATGGACCTCCGTTCAACGGGTATGCTCGAACGCTCTGAAGCATCGCGGCTCAATCACGATAGCATAACCCTCACGTTAGCGGGAAGGATTGCGCGAAGCGAGCGCGCAGGCCCCTGCACCTAAGAAATCGCGCGGTTACACTGTGCGGGATGTCAGAGCTGTCGACCAATTTCGATGGTGCGTGGCGGCGCTTCCAGGACGCGGATTCGCTGCGCTTGCTGGAGACGACACTGGAGTGGGAGTGGGCGCGCGGGCGCACCGACTACTTCGCGTTCCTGATCACCGTGTCCGACGAGGCGGTGCGGGAGTACACCTCCGCAATGATCGCGCAGATCGCGGAGATACCGGGCGTCGACCCCTACCCGGAGCACTACTGGCACGTGACGGTCAAGGGCGTCGGCTTCCTGGCGGAGGAGCCATCGCGGGAGGACGAGGTGTCGCTGGCGGACGTCGAGCGGCTGGCGGAGACGGTGCGGCCGGCGCTGGAGTCGCAGGCGCCGTTCGAGGTGACGGTGGGGCCGGTCAACGCCTTCGCGGAGGTGGTGATGCTGGAGGCGCACGACGGCGGCGCGACCCGCTGCCTGAACGCGGCGCTGCTGGAGGCCGCGCCGGAGCTGCAGCGCTATGCGGTGGACGGCGAGATGTTCCTGCCGCACGTGAGTATTGCGCGCTTCTCGTCGAACGAGGGTCTGGCGCGGCTGAAGGAGACGCTAGCCGGGCTGCGCGAGACGGCCGAGCCGGGCCCGACGTTCACGGCGACGGAAGCGTCCCTGATCCGGGCGCACCTGGCCCGCGAAGCGCCGGAGTTCGACCTCGTGGCGGAATACCGCCTGCGGGGGTAGCGGGCTGCGCCAGACACTGCGGCATTTCGTCGCCGTTGTAGGCGATCAGGGAGGGCATGATGGCGAGCGCGGCTCACGTAGCCTCGTCGCTAAGCTTGAGGGCCAATCATGAATTGCGCGATGAATTCGCGAGGATCCATGACGACGATGCCAGCATCCTTCAGACCGCCCCTCTTGTTGAGAATCGGCCTGTCGTAGGTGAGGAACACATTGCGACGGTCTGACCAATGCGCGTACAGATGATCAACGTCCCAGAGTGTGTGCTTATTTGCAGTGGCAGGCTTCTCAACGCCGAATAACTTAGCAAGGCGGTTGGCCTGTTCACCGTCGGCAATCACATCTCTGGAGCCGATGCGACTCACTTCGATTCTGGCGGGCGCGCCGATCACATCGAAGCTTGCCGCCGCTTCATAGTGCCTCCGGATCCTGTCAACGTCACTGTCATTGGACTTGTCTTGCTCTAGTCTGGTGCTGAGAGCTATCTCAACTTTTCCTTCGCGGCGCAGGGAGAGCAGAGCATCAAACGCCGCGCGCTTCTCGGACACACCATCCAAGCCATCGATAAGAACGTTGGTGTCGATTGTTACCTGTAGCGCAGCCACTCCCTAGGCCAAACATTGCGGCATTTGGCCGCCGTTGTAGGCGATCATGTCGGGCATGACGGTGGGCATGGGGAGCGGGGTGCCGGGCGGGTCGCCGTTGAGTTCGCTGTAGGCGCGGTGGAGGTTGGCGACGAAGCGCTCGCTGTCGTGGAGGGCCGCGAATTCGTCGGGGAGGTCGGTCTGGCGGGCGAGGTCGAGCGGCGTGACGCCCGCCTCGTGGCCCTTGCGGGCGGTCTCCTCGACGAAGCGCAGGTAGGACTCGATGCCGTCGAGGGCCTCGACGCCGCAGACGGGGCCGTGGCCGGGGACGATGCGCTCGGGGGCGAGGGCGCGGATCGTGTCGAGGGCGCGCAGGGAGCCGGCGAGCGAGCCGAAGACGCAGAAGGGGGTGCCGCCGTTGAAGACGACGTCGCCGGCGATGAGGGTGCGGCGCTCCGGCAGCCAGACGAGGATGTCGTTCGTCGTGTGCGCGGGGCCGACGTAGATCAGCTGCAGCTCGAGGTCGCCGGCGTAGAGCGTGAGGCGCTCGTCGAAGGTGACGGTTGGCGGCGTGACGACGATCTCGCCCCAGTCGACGTCGGGCCAGAGGGCCTGGGTGCCGAGGCCGGTGGCGATGACCTCTTCGCGGCACTTCTCGTGGCCGACGATGGTGACGCCGGGGCCGAAGACGTAGTTGCCGTGGGTGTGGTCGCCGTGGTGGTGCGTGTTGATCAGCGTGCGCACGGGGCGGTCGCCGGCGGTCCGGTGCACGGCGTCGGCGAGGGCGCGGGAGCGGCGCTCGGTGAAGCAGGTGTCGACGAGGGTGACGGAGTCGCCGGCGGTGATGAAGGCGGCGTTGTTGAGGCCCCACTGGCCGTGCAGCTGGAGGTAGGCGAAGACGCCGTCGCTGACCTCTTCGACGGCCGGCTCGGGGAGTTCTGGCACCGGCGCGCTACTGTCCGATGAAGGCTGGCTTGCGCTTTTCGACGAAGGCCTTGGCCGCTTCCTGGTGATCCTGCGTGGTGCTGGAGAGGATCATGTTCAGCGCTTCCTGGTCGAGCAGAGTGGCGAGGTCGACGCTGGCGGAGCGGTTGAGGTTCTCCTTCATCCGCGCGAAGGCGAGGGTGGGGCCGCTGGCGAGGTGTGAGGCCAGGGCCATCGTCTCCTTCTCGAGGTCGTCGTGGTCGACGACCTGGGAGACGAGTCCGAGGCTCTTGGCGCGGTGAGCGTCGAGGATTTCGCCGGTGAAGTAGAGGCGGCGGGCCTGCTCGATGCCGACGAGCCGGGGCAGGAACCAGGAGCCGCCGAAGTCGCCGCTGAAGCCGACGTTGCGGAAGACGGTGCCGAGCTTGGCGTTCTCGGAGGCGATACGGATGTCGCAGGCGAGGGCGAGGCTGAGGCCGGCGCCGACGGCGTGGCCGTTGATGGCGGCGATGGTGGGCTTGGGCATCATGTGCAGGGCGTAGCTGGTCTCGCGCTGGTTCTGGCGCAGGCCCTGGATGCGGTTGGCGATGAAGCCGGCCATGGACTTCGACTTGCCGTCCTCGGCGATGCCCATGCCGCCCTGTGCCATGGCCTTGACGTCGCCGCCGGCGCAGAAGGCGCGGCCGGCGCCGGTGAGGACGACGCAGCGCACGTCGTCGTCGACGGCACAGTCGGCGAGATGCCGGGCGAGGAGCGGCATGAGGTGGCCGCCCATGGCGTTGAGGCTATCGGGCCGGTTGAGGGTGATCCAGGCGACGCCGCCTTCTTTCACCTCGTAGAGTACGTCTGACATTGGGGCCTCCTTCTGAGGGCGACGCCGGGCCGCCGTTCGTTCTGCGGGCAGTATACCGGAAAGCAGTGTCCCGGCGGATGCTAGGCTGGTGGCGTGACGGAGCAGCAGTTGGACCACGCGGCGGAGTTCGCGAAGGGCGTGCGCGAGTTCAATTCGTGGCGCTTCTACGACTGCCACGAGACGCTGGAGGATGTCTGGCTGGAGTGCGGGGGCAAGGCGATCGGGGGCGACGCTCGGGATGACCTGGCGAACTTCTACCAGGGGGTGATCAAGGCGGCGGCCGGCATGCACCATGTGCTGCGCGACAACCACGGCGGCGCGGTCAAGGTGCTGGGCGACGTGCCGCGGCTGCTGGATGCCTACCGGCCGCGGACGCTGGGGCTGGACGTCGATCGGCTGCTGGCAGACCTCGAACGGGTGCTCGCCGAGGTGCGCAGGCTGGGGCCGGAGAGGATCGGTGAGTTCGACCGGGAGCTGGTGCCTTCGCTGGTTGTGGAGAGCGGCGAGGGGTCTTAGCTCCGCTCATCCTTCGAGAGCCTCAGGACGAGCGGGGTGGAGCCCTTCGAGAGCCTGAGGACGAGCGGGAGGAGTCCTTCGAGAGCCTGAGGACGAGCGGGGTGGGATGTTGGCGATGGCTCGACGCCGCCCCGGCAAGCCTGAAGGCGTGTAGCTACGACTGAGGCGACCGGTGCCGCTATTTCGCTTCGCCGTAGTCGGACCAGGGGGCGTCGCGGCGGCGGACGGCTTCGCGGAAGCCCTCCTTCATCGCCATGTCGCGCCAGGCGATGCCGTCCGGCGTGTGACGGGCGATGCCGTCCATGATCGTGCCGATCATCTGCGTTGTGCGCAGGCCCATGTTCTCGTAAGCCTGGTTGACGAGCAGCTTGCTCATCGCCAGCTGGCTCGACGGGATCGTGGCCAGGCGCGCGGCCATCTCGTCGACCGCCGCGGGCAGGTCGGCCTCGGGCAGGGCGGCGGACGCCAGCCCGTGATGGACGGCTTCGACGCCGGTGAGGGACTGGCCGGTGAGCATCAGGCGCTTCGCTGTCTCGAGACCCAGGCGGTAGACCCACATGACCGTCGTCGGCTCACCCCAGACGCGGGCCGGCGGATAGCCGATGCGGACGTCCTCCGCGACGTAGATGAGGTCGCAGCAGAGCGCCATGTCGGTGCCGCCGCCGACGCACCAGCCGTGCAGTTGGGCGATCGTCGGCTTCGGGCTCTCCCAGAGCGACATGAAGGCGCGCACGTTGCGAGACATGCCGATATAGTCGCGCACGGGGTCCCAGCCGCCCGACATGGATCGCTGCGTCGCGTCCTCGGCCTTGGTGCCCCAGTCGAGGTCGTAGCCGGCGCAAAAGGCGCGTCCGGCGCCGGCGAGGACGATGACGCGCACGGAGCGGTCTTCGTTGGCGGCGAGGACGGCTTCGCTCAGCTCGCGGGTGAGATCGGCGGTGATCGCGTTCAGCCGCTCGGGGCGATTGAGCGTGATGCGGGCGACGCCGCCTTCTGCGGAGTAGAGGATCGTGCTGTAGGTCATCTTCGGCCTCCCGGAATGTGCTGGCGCCAGTATAGCGTCAGGAGGCCAGCTCATCGGTGCGCGCGGCTGCCGTATACTGCCGCCATGCATCTGGAGCGTTTGCACGAGTGGAACCTGACGCCGGTGGAGGCGATCGCGCTGCAGAAGGAGCTGGCGCCGCGAGTCGTCCGAGACGGCGATCCCGGCGACGTGCGGCTGGTCGCTGCGGCGGACCTGGCGTTCGTCGACCGACGCTGGCCGCGGCAGCCAACGCGAGGACGAGCGGCGGTCGTGCTGATGCGCTACCCGGAGCTGGACGTGATTGAGGAGCAAGTGGTGGAGGGCGATGTGAACTTTCCCTACGTGCCGGGGCTCCTCTCGTTCCGCGAGGCGCCGCTGCTGGCCCAGGCGTTGGAGCGGCTGGAGGGCGCACCGGACCTGCTGCTGATCGACGGGCACGGATACGCCCACCCGCGGCGCTTTGGCATCGCCTCGCACCTCGGGCTGATGGCGGACCTGCCGACGATCGGCTGCGCGAAGAGCAGGCTGTGCGGCGATAACGCGGAGCCGGGACCGAGAAGGGGCGCGAAGGCGGAGTTGCGACTGGGCGACGAAGTGATCGGGGCGGTGCTGCGGACACGGGAAGGGGTGAAGCCGATCTATGTATCGGTCGGGCACAAGATCGGACTGGAGGCCGCGGTGCGGTGGGCGCTGCGATTGGCGCCCAGGTTTCGCCTGCCAGAGCCGATCCGGGAGGCGGACGCGCTTTCGAAGAAGCGCCGGGCGTGATGTGGTCGCTCCGCTTGTCCTTCGAGAGCCTCAGGATGAGCGGGGTGGGACTTCGAGAGCCTCAGGATGAGCGGGACGAAGCGTGAATGCCGTGCGGTCGCCCATATGCGTCGGCGTTCGTATAATTGAGGTGGCGGAGGCCATCTGATGCAAGAGACACGCGAGACCCTGAGCGAGCTGAAGCAGCGCATCGAACACGTCCTCCGCCGTCTTTGACGTCCCCACTCGCGAGTCAGAGATAGCGAAACTGGAAAAGCAGTCCGCTGAGCCGGGCTTCTGGGATGATCAGAGGGCCGCGCAGGCGACGATGCGCCGTCTGGCCGACGCCCGCGAAGAGGTGGAGACCTGGCGCGGCGTCGAGATCAAGACGACCGAGCTGGTGGAGCTGCTAGAGCTGGCCGAGTCCGAGTCCGACAAAGAGGTGGCAGCGGAGGTAGCGTCCGAGACTGAGGCGCTGGCGTCGCGCTTCGAGGACATGGAGCTGGAGCTGGCGCTGAGCGGTGAGTACGACCGCCGCAACGCGATCATGGCGATTCACGCCGGCGCCGGCGGCACCGACTCGCAGGACTGGGCGGAGATGCTGCTGCGCATGTATCTGCGCTGGGCCGAGGGCCGCAAGTTCGAGGCGAAAGTGCTGGACATCATGCCCGGCGAGGAAGCCGGGATCAAGAGCGCGACGCTGGAGATCCGCGGCCGCAACGCCTTCGGCTACCTGAGAGGAGAGCGCGGCGTGCACCGGCTCGTGCGCATCTCGCCGTTCGACTCCTCGAAGTCACGCCATACGTCTTTCGCGCTGGCCGAGGTGCTGCCAGAGGTAGAGAGCGCGGCGGAGGTGAACATCGACCCGGACGACCTGCGGATCGACGTCTTCCGGGCGGGCGGACACGGCGGCCAGAACGTGCAGAAGAACTCGACCGCCATCCGCATAACGCACCTTCCGACGGGGCTGGTCGTATCCTGCCAGAATGAGCGCTCGCAGGGCCGGAACAAGGATTCGGCGATGAAGGTGTTGGAGGCACGCCTGCTGGAGCGCGAACTGGCGCGGCAGGCGAAAGAGCGCGCCGAGCTGAAGGGCGAGCATGTGTCGGCGGAGTGGGGAAATCAGATCCGCTCCTACGTGCTGCATCCGTACAAGATGGTGAAGGACCACCGCACTGGATATGAGACAAGCGACGCCGAAGCCGTGCTCGACGGCGAACTCGACGAGCTGCTGCGCGACTACCAGAAGTCGACGCTGGGCGATTAGCGTGAGACTGTGCGCCGCCCTGGCCGCGATCGTGGCGCTGCTTGCGCTGCCCTCGGTCGCGGGCGCACAGAGCGCGCCAGAGATCGTCGACGGCGGCGTGACGAACGTCTTCCCCGACGGCATGGAGTTCGCCGTCAGCGTATCGAGCGACTCGCCGATCGAGGAGCTGCGCCTGCGCTACACCGTGAAACCGGACGGCACGGCGGCGATCGGCAAGCCCGAGTTCGACGTCGATACGACGGTGGAGACGATCTTCACGCTGGCGGGGAACAACCCGCCGGTGATCTACCTGTCGCCGGGAACGGTGATCGAGTACTACTGGGACGCCACGGACGCCGAAGGCCGCCAGTCCCGCAGCGAGACGCAGACGTTCTTCTACGACGACGCGCGCTTCGACTGGGACAGCGTGAGCGGGGACGGCGTGACGATTTACTACTACGCCGGCTCTGAGGGCGACGCCGAGGAGATGCACGACGTCGCGCTGGAGCTGATCCTGGAGATGTCGGCGCTGTTGCAGACGGAGGTGCCGTTCGAGGTAGAGGTCTGGATCTACGACTCGACCGGCGACATGAAGCCGGCGCTGCAGTCCCGCAGCGAGACCTACGAGAGCCAGATCACCACGGCCGGCGTGCGCGTCGCCAGTAACACGGTGCTCGTGCTGGGCACCGCCTCATTCGACACGCTGCGCCACGAGCTGACGCACGTCGTGACGAAGCAGGCCGGAGAGAGCGCTTTCGGCTCACTGCCGGCGTGGCTGGACGAAGGCGCGGCGGTCTACGGCCAGTCGCACCCCGGCGGCTTCGGGAGCGCGATCGAGGGCGCGATCAGCCGAGGCAACGTCCTCTCGGTGCGCGAGGTGTCCTCGTACCCAGGCGACCCGGACAAGGTGAACCTCTTCTACGGCCAGGGCTGGAGCCTCGTCTCGTATCTGATCGACGAGTACGGCGAGGAGCAGTTCGCGGAGCTATTCGCGGAAGTGAAGTCGGGCAAGCGGATCGAAGGCGCGCTGGAGGCGGTGTACGGCTTCGGGCAGGACGGCCTGGAGGACGAGTGGCGGGCGGCCAACGACCTGCCGCCGCGAGTGACGCCCGCAGCCGCCGAGCCGGATCAGCCGGACGATATCGCACCACTCGAGGACGACGGTGGCTCATCGCTGGCGCTGGTGATCGGCCTGGCGATCGCGGTGATGGCGGTGGCGACGGCAGTTGGCTTCGGCGGGGTGCTGCTGGCGCGCCGAATTTAGCGGCCGCCGGTCAGGACAAGAAGTCGAGGATCAGGTCGGCGATGGCGTCAGGACGCTCCATGGGCGCGAGGTGACCGGCGTCAGGGACGGTCTCGAGGCGACCGTTGGGGACGCGCTCGGCGACGGACGCAGCGACCATCCCGAGGAAGTCTTCTGTGTGCTCGCCGCGGATCACGAGCACGGGCGCCTCGATGCGCGGCAGGACCTCCCAGATGTTGAGCGAGGCGCTGTTGGCGAAGATCTCGCCTTCGATCTCGCCGGGGCACTTGAGCTGAAGGCGGCCGTCCTCGCGCGGGAACGTGCCGTGCTCGACGTAGAGACGGATCGCCTCGTCAGGCCAACGCTCGAAGAGGGAGCGCGAGCGATAGTGATCGAAGGCGTCGGCGGCGGACTCAAAGACGGCACGACGGCGGCGCGCGCCCTCGGACATCTCTTTGCCGCGGCTTTCGTCGAGCCTAACGCCGCCGGGCATCACGATCGGCTCGATGGCGATCAGGCGTGTGAAGAATTCCGGCCGCTCGGCGGCGAGGTAGAGGCCGGAGGCGGCACCGGCGGAGTGCCCGACGAACGGAACGCCCCTCAGGCCAAGGCCGTCGAGCCAGGCGCGCAGGTCCTCGACGAAGCGCGACCAGTGGTAGTTGTCGCCCTCTGGCGGAGGTTTGTCCGTGTCGCCGTGGCCGCGGGTGTCGGCGGCGTAAGAGGTGTGGTCGCCGGCCAGGCGTTCGGCCACGGGCTGCCACTGGCGCGCGAGAAAGCCGGTGGCGTGGTTGAGGACGATGGCCGGGGCGTTGTCGGGGCCGGACCACTTCAAGTAGTGCGCGCGGAGGCCGGAGGGGAGGTCGAGGTAGTGGTCAGTTTGTGACACGGGAGTGAGTTTATCTGGTGTAGGAGTATGGCGATAACAGCCGAGGCTGGGGATGAGGTACCCCGCTCATCCCTTCGAGAGCCTCAGGCCGAGCGGAGGCGGCTCGAAACGCTTCTGCAGAGGACGAGCGGACGGGGCTTCGCCGGGCTGATCCTTACTGGGCGTGGATCTGGAACGTCGGGTGGTTGGCGGCGATGCCCTGGTACTGCTCGATTGAGTCGTCCGGTTCGAGGCCGAACTCGCCCTTGACGATCTTGTAATCGCCAACGTACTGCTTAATGATCGCCGCGCGCCGTTCCTCGGGAATGTCCTCCAGGCGGACGGATTCGGCGTTGCCGCCGCGGCGGAGGACGGCGCGGCCGCCATCGGCGCGGACGTTGCGCACCCACTGGGTCTCGCCGCGGGGCGAGACGAGGTAGCGCTGGCCGTTGTGCTCCGTCCAGTTGACGGCGGTGGTGTGCACGTCGCCGGAAGTCCGGCCCTTGTGTTCCAGGCGCACCAGTCGTTTCGGCCCGATGCCGCGGGCGGCGAGCCAGCCAAGGAAGCTGTTCATTTTTTTCGTGAGCATGCCGGGCTTCTTGTAAACCATGTGGCCTCCGTGCGGACAGGGGTGTTCGGCTACGAGGCCGAATCGGATGACGGAGCGAAGTCGAGAAGGCGAAGCTGCATCGCCCCGTTCGAGCCCCGATCCGCGCTGAAAGTATACACGGCGTCCAGGTGGGCGCCCGGCTCGATATCTTGCTTTCCGACGCCGAAGGCGACCGCCGGCCAGGTGACCCGCCCGTCGCGCAGGCTGAGGCGCAGGTGCTCGCCGTCGGCGCCCATCGTGCGGATGTCGGTGACCTCGAGGTTGCGGCTGAGGAAGACAGGCTCCGGGTTGCCGACGCCGAACGGAGCGAGTTGGGCGAGCGAGCCGATCAGCTTGCCGTTGATGCGGCTGAGCGGCACCGCGGCGTCGATGTCGAGCACGGGGACGAGCTCCACGCCGGCCAGCTCCTCGGCAGCGCGAGCCATCAGCGCCTTCTTCAGCGCGGGCAGGTTAGCGTTCTTTGCGGTGAAGCCAGCGGCGGCGCGGTGCCCGCCAAAGCGATCCATGAGTTCGGGGCAGGTGCGCAAGGCGGCGGTGATGTCGAACTCCGGGATGCTGCGGCAGCTGGCGCGGCTGGTGGTCTCGCCCTCCTCGTAAACGACGGCGGGGCGGTAATGGTCGTCCATCAAACGTGCGGCGACGAGGCCGACTATGCCTGAAGGAATGTCGCGGTGGCCGACGAAGATCAGCGGCGCGTCCGGCTCCTCGGCCGCGACGAGGTCTCGGGCGAGATCACAGGCGGCGGCGGTGGCAGTCTGGCGCTGACGGTTGAGCTCGCCGAGGTGCTGAGCCATCTCGCGAGCGCGGCCGGGGTCGGTCTCGAGCAGGAGGTCGAGGGCGCGCCGGGCGTGGTCGAGCCGCCCCGCGGCGTTGAGACGCGGGCCGATGACGAAGCCGATGGTCGAGGCGTCCACGCGCAGCGGATCGCTGCCGGCGGCTTCCATCAGCGCTCGCAAGCCGGGGCGCTGAGTGCGGGCGAGCGCGCGGATGCCCTCGCGGACGAGCCAGCGGTTCTCTCCGCGCAAGGGCACCATATCGCAGACGGTGCTGAGGGCCACGAGGTCGAGGTATCGCTCGGGAACGAAAGGCCTGCCGAGGCGATCGCAGAGCGCGGAGACGAGCTTGAAGGCGAGGCCGCCAGAGGAGAGTTCTGTCTCCGGATACTGGGCGTCGGGGCGTTTCGGGTTGACGAGCGCCACGGCGGGCGGCAGCACGGGCGGCACGGTGTGGTGGTCGAGAACGATCGTGTCGATGCCGAGGGCCCGTGCGCGCTTGATCTCGTCGACGGAGCTGGTGCCGCAGTCGACGGTGATGATCAGCGTCGCGCCCTTTTTGTGGAGCGTCTCGATGGCGGCGATGTTGACGCCGTAGCCCTCGCTGAAGCGATCCGGGATGTAGGGGATGACCTTCGCGCCGGCGTCGCCGAGGGCCTCGATGAGGATGGCGGAGGCGGTGACACCGTCGACGTCGAAGTCGCCGTAGACGGCGATCAGCTCGCCGGCCTCGATGGCGCGCACGATGCGGTCGAGCGCCGGTTCGATGTCCGGCAGGAGGAGCGCGTCGTAGGCTGGATCGCGCGCCAGGGTGAAGGCCCTGGCTTCGGCGGCTGTGCGGACGCCGCGGTGCCACATCAGGTGGCGGACGAGCGGCTGTCCGGGAGCGCCCTGGAGTGCGTCGTCCGGGAAGCGGCCGCGCATACGCCAGCGCTTGCCGGTCGCCGTGGCAGCGGGCATCGTCGCCAGCGTCATCTCAGCACGCGGGGCGAAGCGCCCGACTCCTGGTAGTTGGGTAGGATCATGAGCTTACTGCTATTATCCGGCGGGCATGGAGGATCGCGAAAGGGCGGGTGGCAGCGACTTCGTGGAGAAGCACCGAAAGTTGCGCGAAAGGACAGATGCTGGCAACCTTTATGGCGTTGTTGACCATCTTATGGTTGGCAACCGGCCATTCGACGCCGAGTCCGAGGACGCCTAACCTCGCCAACAGAGGCGCGGTTTCTCGGTTACGGCCACGGGAGGACGCCATTCTGCAGCTTATAGCGGGGGGACCAATCTGATAGGGAAGCACGCGGCAATCATCGGCCTCTGCATCGTCGCAGTGGCTGTTCCGGCGATCCCCGGCATCGAAGGTCTGGCGCCAGGAGACGGCCGCTCCGTTCGAACAGAGGCCGGCAGCGAGAGCTTCCTCTCCGCACCCGCCTGCTCCGAGGCAAGGGCCGACCTTTGCCTCAACTCCGGAGGGGATGCAGCGTCCGGCCCGTCTGCCCTGCGCGAGGTTGAGCAGAGCGCATCGCTGGAGGCGGCATCGCCGGACGCGGCATCGCCGGACGCGGACGCTAGTCTACGAGCGCCAGAGACCACCCCGGAGCCAGAACCGTGGGGCAGCATGGCGATCCGCCCGGGCGATACACTGATCGCCCTTGCCAACTGGTTCGGCCTGACTCCGTTCGAACTCGCCGTGATCAACGGTGCAGCCGTCGACGACACCCTGGTGATCGGCCAAACGCTGGTGATCCCACTGCCGCAGTCGCAGTTCGTGGTGCCACCGCTGCCGGACATCTCCGAGCCGGCAGCGGCGCCGGTTGCCGTAGAGCCTGCGCCGGCACCGCCACCCGTTGTGGTAGCGCCACCAACGGCACCGCCGCCGACGTCGGGGCCCTGGACGACGGACGAAGTGATCGCGGCGATCTGCTCGCTCCCCTGGCCCTGCGAGAAGATGGTCGCCATCGCATCGTGCGAGTCGGGCTTGCGGCCGGACGCCGCCAACCCGGCTGGGTACTATGGGCTCTTCCAGATCGGCCATTGGTTCGCCGGGTGGGACAACCCCTGGACCAACGCTCAGACGGCGTACTACGAGAAGTACCTGCCGGCGCTGCAGGCAAGCGGCAACGGACTGTCGCCCTGGCCACTCTGCCAATACTACTGAGCGACGGCCACTCGCCCGACCTACTCCTGCTGTCCGGACGCCGACTGCAGCATCTGCAGCAGGTCCGGCCGGACTCCGGCAGACGACTGAGGCCGTGACTCGCCGCGGAGATCCCGCATGGCGAGCGGGATGATGGGCAGGAAGTCGCCGGCGATGATGCCCGCAGAACCGATCTCGTCGCGCAGCCTCTGACCGGCGAGGCCGCCGACGTAGAGGCCAAGGCAGGCGGCGTCGAACGGATCGGCACCCTGGGCGATGAAGCCGGCTATCGTGCCGGAGAGGACGTCGCCGGAGCCGCCCGTAGCGAAGGCAGGGTTTACGAAGGGGCTGACTGCCGCACGGCCGTCCGCCGCGGCGACGATGCTGGGCGCGCCTTTCAGCAGCACGTGCAGGCCCCACTGGGCGGCGAACTTGCGGGCCGTGCCCAGACGGTCGGCCTGCACCTCCGCAAGGGAGAGGCCGGTGAGGCGGGCCATCTCGCCCGGGTGGGGGGTGAGGACGGTCGGGACGTTGATCAGGGCCGGCCAATCGTCGATACGCGCCAGGTTATTGAGGGCATCGGCGTCGATGACGGCGGCTCGCAGCAAGCGCTCGGAGTCCTGCTCCTGGTCACCACCCAGCTTCGGCAGGAGGGCGTGAACGAAAGCCTGGACGTATCCGCTCTGCGACAGGCCGGGGCCGATGAGCAGGCACTCGTAGTGGCGCGCGGACAGGGCGCGGAGGACGGCGTGGACGTCCTGGCCCGACAGCTGGCCTTCGCTACCCTCAAGCGGCTCGAATGTCGCCTCGCTGAGTTTGGCGGCGAGGATAGGGTGGATCGCGCTGGCGCAGGCGAGCGTGACGAGGCCGGCGCCGGCTCGCATCGCACCCATGCAGGCGAGATAGGCAGCGCCCGTGTAGCGGGGCGATCCGGCGACGATAAACGCGCTGCCGAACGTGCCCTTGTGAGCGTCATCCGGGCGCGCGGGCAAGTGCTCCTGCGCCCAGCGGCGGGTGATGAGCTCGGTCTGGACGGAGGACGCCAGCTCCGCCGGGATACCGATGTCGACGACCTCGACCTCGCCGGCGTAACCCGCACCGGGCAGGAGGTGCAGGCCGACCTTGGCGAAGGCGAGGGCGATGGTGGCGTCGGCGGCGACCGTGAGCGGGTCTACGGCGCCGGTATCGGCATCGAGTCCGCTGGGCAGGTCGACGGCCAGCAGGCGGGGTGGCAGACGGCGTTCGCGCGCCTCCTTGAGCTGCGCGAGGACGGCCGCCAGGTCGCCTTCGATGGCGCGGGCGCGGCCGGTGCCGAGGAGGGCGTCGATGACGAGCTCGGCGCCACCGAGGGCGTCGGCGAGGCTCTCCTCCCAGCCGTCTTCACCGGCTGTAATGATCGGTATCTCGCTCTCGACGAGCGCGGAGTGGTGGGCGTCATCGGCGGGGCGCGGCTTGAGGAGGAAAACGATGACGTCGGCGGCCCACTCCTTGAGGTGGCGGGCGGCGACGAGGCCATCGCCGCCGTTGTTGCCGGGTCCGCAGAGGACGAGGAGGCGCCGATCGGCGATCTCGCCCAGGGCGAGCCAGGCCTCCTGGGCGACGGCGAGGCCGGCTTTTTCCATCAGCTGGGGCACGGGCACGGCCGAATCGGCCTCCAGGCGCATCATTTCGGCGACGGTGACGAGCTTCACGGAGCGATGGTATCACCGGTCGCAACCTGGTTGCTCGATTGGCCCTTTGAGAGCCTCAGGGTGAGCGGGATGCGGTGGGCGGGATGCGGTGAGAGGCACGCGCCACATCGGCAAGGCGGTGGGGCGCTCAGGCGGAGACGGCGGTGTATTTCTCGGGGGCGCGGACGAACTGACGCAGGCAGGCGTCGGAGCAGAAGGAGTGCTCGACGCCGTTGCGGGTGAGACGAGCGGCGACTTCGCCCTTGCCGAGCTCCATGCCGCAGACCGGGTCGGTGACCTTCTCGATCGTCTCAGTCGTGGCCGGGCGCGGCTCGAACAGCTCTACTTCGGCGGCGAGGCCCTTGAGGCGCTGTTGGCCGATGCGAGTCCACTCGACACCCTCGAGTTCGCGGGCGCGGTTGCGCACCTCGGCGGAGACGAGAATCTGGTGCCGGTCCGCGGTGTCGGCGAGGCGCGAGGCGATGTTGACGTTGGAGCCGATGTAGTCACCCTCGCGATAGAGAACGGGGCCGTAGTGGAGTCCGACCCGGATCGCCGGGAACTGTGGCTCGGAAACGGCGCGCTGCTCCAGTTCGAGAGCGAAGGAGACGGCGGAATAGCACTCCGGGAAGACGATCATGAAGCCGTCGCCGATCTGTTTGACGACGCGGCCATGGCAGCGCACGTTGGCGATGCGCACCATCTCGGCAAAGCGGGATACGACCTCGGCCGCTTTGAGGTCGCCCATCGCCTCGGCCAGGGGGGTGAAGCTGGCGAGGTCGACGAACATGATCGCCTGGCGAATCTGGCCGGGGACCTCCGGCGGGTCGACCAATCCCGATTCCTCTTCCAGGTGCATGAGCATGTCGTCCCAGGCGGCCTGGATGGCGCCCTTGCGGAAGAAGTACATGAGCACCGGCTCCACGAGTGGTTCGACGCGGCTGAAAAGCTGCTCGTGGCTCTCCTGCGTGTGTTCCGTGCCCGGCTGGTGGTGGAGGTAGAGGTGCGAGGTGCGATGGCCGACCTCGGCGGCGCGGCGCATGAGGTCGGCGTAGACACGCAGGACCTGCATGAGAGCGTCCGGGGGGTAGCCGGCGTCGAGGGCAACCTTGAGCGAGCTGAGGCAGCCGATGTCGTCCTCCTCGAGCATGCCGGCGCTGTCCGCGACTCCGGTCGCTTCTACGAACGTCCTGGCCTGATCGAGGTCGAGTCCGGCCAGTTCGGCGGACTCAGCCAGCGTGAACCTGGGAGTGGAGAGGTGGCTGGTCATCTCGTCCAGATAGAACTGGCGCGCGGAATCCGGGTTGTGAAGGGCGTTGTAGATGTCGTCGAGCGAGTGCCCATAGTGGAGAAACTGGTGGATAAGGCGCACACGGCCGATGTCCTCGACGCTGAAGACGTCTTCTCCCTCGCGGCCGATCAGTCCGCGGGAGTGCCAGGCTTCGAGCTTCTTCGCGGGTTCGGCCGTGCGGCTGGCGAGCTCCTCGAGGGACAGCGGCGCACTGGATATGGGGCCAAGACCCCGGTTCTTGGGCGAGCTGGTCATGTCAGTTGCCCCCTTTCGCGGAGGATTCCCGCGAACCGCTCCCGCCACTGATCCCGGTCGGGTTCGAGGTCGCGCGAAACAGCCACGACCATGGCGACGGCGAGCTCGCGGCTGTGGCTGAGGCTGATGTCGATGCCCTCCAGGGCGATGCGCTCGGCCCGGGCCTGCGCCCTGCCATGGAGGTAGACGAGCGGCTTACCGCGGTGGTTGGGGAGGATCTCGATCTCGCGCCAGGCAACGCCGTGGGCGCCAGTGCCCAGCGCCTTCATCACGGCCTCCTTGCCGGCGAAGCGCGCCGCCAGTTCGCTGGCGCGGCCACGGCAGAAGGCGACTTCGAGCGGCGTGTAGACGCGCTGGAGGAAGCGGTCGCCGAACTTCGCCAGCGAGGCCTCGATGCGGGCGATTTCGATTATGTCGACACCTGTAGCGCCTTGCTTCATGCGTTCGATTCTAACGCGCGGGCCGAATCGCCGACAGTGACCGGCTTCACCGCACTCCAACGAGGCACAGCGCATCGGCTAAACTAAGTTGCATGGAAGGCGCTGATAGACGCGGCCAGAAGAGGCGCTAAGCGATGCCGTCGGTGACCGCCTCGATCTCGATTCCCGCAACGCCGGAGAGGGTGTGGGCGGTGATATCCGACGTCGGCAACGCTCAGCGCTGGAACAAGGCCTGGAGCCGCATCGAGATGACGACGCAGTTGAGCGAGGGCCGAGGCACGCGCTTCCGCGCCCACGTCGAAAATGAGGAGGGCCCAGACCAGGCGTTTGAATTCGAGATCACGGAGTGGGTTGCGCCCGAGTACATCGTGTTCACGCCCGTCCGCGACCCGGAGGAAGAGAAGTACCAGATTACGCTGGACTGGCACTCCTTTCGCATCGTGCAGCTGGACGATGCGAACACGCGCGTGGAACTGACCGCCCAGGCGACGACGCGCGGCCTGCGCGGGGGGTTCGCGGGGCTGATACTGTGGCCGTGGCACCTGTTTGTCTGGCCGGGGCACCAGAAGCGGGGCCTGGAGGCGGCTCTGAGCTCGCTCGCGGAGCTGTTTGGCGTGCCGCCGCGGGACGACGCTTCTTGAGATGCGCGTAACGTCAGCCTGCTTACTGGCGCTGGCAGCCGCGGCGTACTAGTCCTTCGGGCGGTCGGCGGAGCGGATTTCGAGCGCGTCGACGCCGCTTCGCACGGTGGTGAGAAAGCCCTCCAGCTCGCCCTCCAGTTTGCGAAGCGTCTGCAGCGCGTAGACGTCTGACTCGCGCATTTGGTCGAGGCTGGCCGTCTGCGCCTCGTCGAGCCGCTCGCGGGCCTGCTCTTCGGAGCCGCGGCCGAGTTCGGCGGCGCGGGACTGGGCGTCCGCCAGGAGGTCGGCCGCACGCTCTTGCGCGGCCTTCACGACTTCGGTTTCAGCGATGCGCGCCTCGAGCTGTTCCCTGGCCTGGGCGAGGAGCTGCTCCGCCTCATCTCCGGCTTCGCGCAGAACCTCGTCGCGCTGCTCCACGATTTCGCGTGAGTCGTAGACTTCGCGCGGGACGGCGACGCGCATGCGGTCGACGATGTCGGCCAGCTTGCCGCGGTTGATGACGACGCCGCCGCCGACCGGCAGACGACGCCCTTCGCTGAGGAGTTCTTCCAGGCGGTCGATGAGGTGGAGTATGTCCAAGAGGTGCCTTTAGCGCTTGATCTTCTTCTCCAACATGGCGACGACGTGCGCCGGAACGAGGTCGCCAACGTCGTAGCCCAGTCTGGCGACTTCGCGGATGCGGTGGCCGCTGATGTAGAGGTGTTCGAGGCTGGCCATCATGTATACGGACTCGATCTCTGGGGCCATCGTCTTGTTCATGAGGGCCATGTCCAGTTCGGCCTCGAAGTCGGTAACGGCGCGAATGCCGCGGACGAGGACGTTGGCGCTTTCCTTGCGCGCGAAGTCGACGACGAGGCCGTCGAACGTCTTTACGGTGACGTTGCTGAGATGCTTGACCGCGTCGCTGAACATCGACACGCGCTCCGCGGTGGAGAAGAGGCAATCCTTTGGCGCGAGGTCATAAACGGCGACGGTGACTTCCGCGAAGAGGCTGGCGGCGCGCTGCGTGATATCAACGTGGCCGTTAGTTACAGGGTCAAATCTGCCAGGGTAAAGTGCGGTCGCCAAGCCGTTACCTCCTCGTCAATCGGGCCGGTAGATCGAGACTGAACTGTCGCCGTGACGCAGAGAGCGTACCAGCAAGAAGGGTCCGATGGCAGCGGCCGCTTCTTCGCGGGTGCTGTGTTCGAGGGCGATGGTGCCATGATCGCCGTCGATGGCGCCGGACTGTGCCAAGCGCTCCAGGAGCGCGATCGCCGCGGGGTCAGCGTACGGTGGGTCGGCGAGAACGAGCGTGTATGGGCCGGCGAGACGCCCGACGGCGCGTTCCACGGGCGCGACGATGACCTGGGCGGAATCAGTGAAGGCGAGCGCATCCAAGTTTTCGCGGATGACGTCGGCCATGGCCCGGTTCTTCTCGACGAAGTGGCAGGACTCGCCGCCGCGGCTCAACGCTTCGATGCCGAGGGCGCCGGTGCCGGCGTAGAGATCGAGCGTGTGGGTGAAGTCCGCGCCGAGGGCGGCGAGCGAGTCGAAGAGGGCGCCGCGAACGAGGTCGGAGCTGGGCCGCACGTCCGAGGCGCGGCCAGGCGGACCTTTGAGTTGCCTGCCGCGGGCGCTGCCGGCGATCACGCGCACCTCCCCTGACTCACTCTGCGAGAACGACGAAGATGTTGACGCCGTCGTCGCCGAAGGCTGTGGCGCCCGAGGCGGTGTCTTCGACGCTGCCCCTGACCGTGATCACGTAGGGGTCGTCGTTCGCCGCTGGCTCGTCGGGAGCGGCCGCGTTGTAGGTGCACTGAATCTCGTCCGCGCCGCCGTCCAGGATGTCCAGACCGGCTGCGGCGTCACCATCGTCGGGTGGAATGACGATGCCGATGATGTCGCCGCCGCCCGCTGTGAGGCAGGTGGCACCCTGGAAGAAGTCCTGGAAGTTGGTGACCGTGACCGGGACCGAAAAATCGTTGTCGAACGTGACCAGGTACGTGACGTTCCCGCCCGGGGTCGTGGTCTCGTTGTTGGTGAAGGAGCCGTCGCCGTCCGTGTCTGCCCGGACGCCGACTTCGACGCGTTGGGTGCCGACCGGTGGTTCTGGCGTGGTCGTTGGCGTCGGCGACGGCGTTGGCGTTGGCGTTGGCGTGGCTGTCGGCGTGCCGGGACCGAACGTCTCAAGCGGTGAGGCGTCCGGGTCATCGCTCTCGTTGACCACTACGGATATCTCCTGGCCGAACCGTCGATCGCCGTCGCTGACGATGAGGATGATCGGGTAGGTGCCGTTGGAAGGGGCGATCCAGGTGGCGTTCGTGCCGGAGGCTGCGCCGAGGTCGCCACCGCCGGGCGCCTGCCACAGCGGCATGAGCATCGTCTCGCTCGGCCGGTTGAGAGAGACGGTCGAGGTGATGACCAGCTCGTTAATGCGCCCCCAGACGTTGGCGACGTCCGACTCTGCGGAAGCGTCGGAGACGGCGACGCCACCGAGTCCGTAAGCCTGGACTAGCTCAAGCTTAAAGCCGACACTGTATGAGTTTTCGAAGTAGATGCGGCGGCGATCGGTGCCGCCGATCGTGAAGGCGACGGCCGCCGCGTTCTCGTCCCAGGCCATGGGCGAGGCGCCCTCGTCCTCGTCCAGGCTCTCAGCGACGATGAGGACAGTAGCACCGGGGACGATCTCGTCGGGGTTGTCCGGCTCGCGCACGACAGCTCGGGAGGCCAGGACCATGGCGCTCTGGTAGCCGATGGCGCGTGCGACCTCTCTGGTCTCGATGCTAAACGGGTTGATGACGAGGAGGATCTTCTGCGGTGGCACGTCCTCAGTCAGGCGCGCGATGCCGTCCGGCATGTTGTCCCAGTACGAGATGGGGTCGGCGATGGGCAGCACCTTGATGTAGTCGGCGAGGACGCCCAGCTGTTCCCAATCGTAGGCGGAGCGCTGATCGCTGGGGGGTGGCAGCGTGAGGCTGAGGCGGTGGCCGCTCTGTCCCAAGGCGTCGGTAAGGGAGCTGACGAAGGCCGTGAACTGGCCGTTGAGGTCGGCGTCGACCGCCGAGTATTCAAGGTCGATGCCGTCGAAGCCTTCGTCCTCCACCAGCGCCACGATCTCCTGCACGTGCACGGCCCGCAGGGTCTCGTCGGCAAGGATGTCGTCGACGATACCGGCGGTGTCAACGCTGCTGCCGACGATCGTCGGCATATGCTGAACGCTGTCGCTTGTATTGACCGTACTGGCGTTGCCGACGACGGAGCCGTCGGGGGCAGGGCTGAAGTCTCTGGGGCTGACGATATTGGGCCGGGCGTCGGCGTGAAGAGTGGCGCCGGATGGCAGCGAGGCGGCGACAGTGTAGGTCTGGGCGAGCACCTGCAGGACGGCCAGGTTTACCGGCACGGCGGCGAAGTTCCCGCAGGATACGAGGCCGCGGCCGGTTGTAGTTTCGGAGCTCAGACAGCCTTGCGAGGCGAACTCCTGCGAAGGCATCACTTGTGACTCGGCGATCCGCTCCCAGCGGCCGTCCAGGAGGCTGTAGAAGCCGAGGACAGCGTCGCTGGAGACGTTGATCGTGAGCGGCAGAGCGATCGTGACCGGAATCGCCTCCTCTGCCTCGAACTCGATGTACTGGCTGGCCGCGGCGAGGCCAGGCGGCAATCCCGGCATGGCGATCAGGCGGCCACTGACGCCGTCGGCCACTTGAATCGTCTGGCCGGAGTCGCTGCTGTTATCGTCGCCGCCGCTGAGCAGGGACGAGAATACGAAGACGAGAACGATGACAATGGCGAGAAAGGCGATCGTGCCGCCGATGATGATCGGCGCGGGATCGCGCTCGGGGCGTTGTTTCAGGAGGCGCTCGAACGGGCCCTCCGGCCGCGGCAAATCGCGGCGCAGGGGCCGCCGAGGCGGCTCTTCGCGGGGCGGCTTATCACGCATTCGTTAAAGGGGTCGCTGCTTCTGGATTAGATACGGCAGGAGGGGGCAAAGGGATGCCAAATCCTAGGTCAGCGGTAGTGTAACACAGCGTCTGCGGGGGAAAAACAGTGACGCCAGACTGCTTTACAGCGACCGCCGGCCTGCCTATAATTTGCCTTGACACGACCGGAACGACTGTGGGCGTCGCTCACAGTCTATTTTTTACGGTAGGTATGGATATGGCAACCAGAGACGTACCCGTTACCAAAGAGGGCCTGGCCAAGATCGAGTCGGAGCTGAGCGAGCTTGTCAACGTTCGGCGGCCGGAGCTGGCGCAGCGCCTGCACGACTCCAAGGAGCTTGCCGGCCCGCAGAACACGCCCGAGTACGAGGACGCCCGCACCGATCAGGCGTTCATCGAGGGCCGCATCCTGGAGCTCGAGAACATGATCGAGAACGCGGTGATCATCAAGGAGACGCACGACCACCGGAAAGTGTCGCTGGGCTCGACCGTGAAGCTCAAGAACCACGAGGGGAAGACGGCTGTGTACACGATCGTCGGTGTGGCGGAGACGGATCTCAAGGCGGGCAAGATCAGCAACGAATCGCCGATGGGCGGGGCGCTGCTGGGCCGCACAGTGGGCGAGGAGCTCGAGGTCGAGGCGCCGGCTGGAACTCTGACCTGGAAG
Source organism: Chloroflexota bacterium (assembly GCA_022561635.1). GTDB lineage: Bacteria > Chloroflexota > Dehalococcoidia > SM23-28-2 > RBG-16-64-32 > CF-162. Next base: position 39,072 of record JADFQV010000007.1, read on the forward strand.
ATCGTGTCCGTCGACTAGCGATGGGCCTAACCTAAGGCTAGAATCAGGCGGGGTCCCGCAAGGGCCCCGCTCATTTTTTGGAGCAGATATGGCTGAAGACGATCTGATCGCGCTGCGCAAGGAGAAGCTGGAGCGCCTGCGTGCGCGCGGGATCGACCCCTATCCACATCGCTTCTCGCGATCGCACACTGCCGCCGAAGCCGCCGCCCTGGCGCCCGAGGACGGCACAGGGCCCGAGGCGACCGTCGCCGGGCGGATCACCGGGAAGCGGAAGATGGGCAAGCGAACGTTCCTTGACTTGCGCGACGGCAGCGGTCAGATCCAGATCAGCCTGACGCAGGATGTGCTGGGCGAGGACGCCTACGCGATGCTCAAAGAGCTCGATTTGGCGGACTTCATCGGCGTTCAGGGAAGCCTCTTCCGAACGAAGACCGGCGAAGCGACCGTTGCCGCTGACAACCTGACGGTGCTGGCGAAGGCGCTGCGGCCCCCGCCGGAGAAGTACCACGGCCTGCAGGATGTGGAGTCCCGTTATCGTTACCGCTACCTCGACCTGATGGCGAACGAGGAGGCGCGCCGCATCTTCGAGCTGCGTTCGAAGACGATCTCGACTGTGCGGCGCTACCTGGACGATCAGGGCTATCTGGAGGTGGAGACGCCGATTTTGGTGGGGACGGCGGGCGGTGCGGCGGCGAAGCCTTTCGTGACGCACCACAACGCGCTGGACCGCGACTTCTTCCTGCGCGTCTCGCTGGAGCTGCATCTGAAGCGGCTTGTCATCGGCGGCTTCGACCGCGTTTACGAGCTGGGCCGCATCTTCCGCAACGAGGGCGTCTCGACGAAGTACAACCCGGAGTTCACGCTGATCGAGCTGTACGAGGCCTACGCCGACTACGACCGGATGATGGAGATCCTCGAGGGGCTGGTGGCGACGATCGCCCGCGACGTTCTCGGCTCGACGAAAGTACAGGTTGGCGACCAAACGATCGATCTCTCGCCGCCGTGGCCGCGCCTACCGCTGCGCGAGGCGATCCGCGAGCGCTGTGGCGTCGACTTCATGGCGCTTAGCGACGTCGAATCGCTGCGTAAGGCGACGGCCGACACAGGCGTGCACGTTGAGGCCGAGTGGGGGCGTGGCAAGCTGATCGACGAGCTGCTGACGGCGCACGTTGAGCCGCACCTGCAGCAGCCGACGTTCATGACCGACTACCCCGTCGAGCTGTCACCGCTGGCGAAGCGCAAGGCGGACGAAGCCGGCCTGGTGGAGCGCTTCGAGGCGTTCATCTGCGGCCGCGAGGTGGCGAACGCCTTCACGGAGCTGAACGATCCTATCGACCAGCGTGAGCGCTTCGAGGAACAGGCGAGGCTGCGCGCGGCCGGCGACGAGGAAGCAGAAGTGGCCGACGAGGACTTCCTCGTCGCGCTGGAGCACGGTATGCCGCCGACGGGCGGAATGGGCATCGGCATCGACCGCCTGCTGATGGTGATCGCGGGCGTATCCTCGATCCGCGAGGTGATCCTGTTCCCGGCGCTTCGAGACCTGAATGACTGAAAGGGACGGCATAGGGCGTTCTAGCCTCGCCGAAGAAGGCGCCGCTTCCTGGGAGGCGATCGCTGACGGCTGGGCGGAACGAATGCGCACCGACACCGATTTCAGCCGGAAGCTCGTGCTGGACGCCCCGCACCTGGCACTCCTCGGCGACGTTGCCGGCAAGCACGTCCTCGACGCCGGCTGCGGCGAGGGCCGATTCGCGCGCATGCTGGCCGACCGCGGTGCGCGGGTCACAGCGATCGACCTATCGCGGCGCATGATCGAGCTGGGGCGCGAGTCAGAGTCTGCAGACACGCCCACCATCGAGTTCCACGAGATGAACATGTGCGACCTGAGCGCTTTCGGCGACGAGTCGTTCGATGTCGTCGTTGCCTACCTGACGATTATCGATGTTGAAGACTATGAGAGCGCTTTCGCTCAGATCTCGCGGGTGCTACGGCCCGGCGGGCAGTTCCTGTTTTCGATCGTGCATCCGTGCTTCTATCCGCCGGGAGCCGAATGGGAGCCGCGCAAGCCGGGCACGTTCCCTATCCTGGACAAGGACAAGCGGTACCTGAAGGTCGACAACTACTTTCCGGCGCGCGAGCTGCGGTTCAGGATGTGGCCGACGGCGCCCGCGGAGACGATCAACTTCCATCGGCCGCTGAGCGACTACGCACGCGTCTGCCGGCAGAACGGCTTCCTGATCCGTGAAATGGCAGAGCCGGTGCCGTCGGACGAGGTGCTGGCGCGGCGGGACGACCTTCGCGCGCACCTGCGCGCGCCGTACTTCCTGATCTTCGACTGCGCAAAGGCGGCTGCGTGACCGTCGGCCGGTATCGCGCGGTCGTATTCGACCTGGACGGCGTTCTGTGGGACGGCGAGCCGCTGTACCTCGAAGCGTTCAACGTCGTGCTGCGGCCGCTGGGGCAAGAGGTGACCGCGGCGGATTACGAGCAGATCATCGGCAGCTCAGTCGAGGCCGCGTGGGAGTGGGTGATCGGTCGCTTCGAGCTGAGCGGGCCGCCGGAGCAGTTCTACGCCGCGTACGACGCAACCGTGCTGGATCTCCTGGCGCAGCCGGTCGAGCCGCTGCCGGGCGCTCGCGAGACGATCGCGCGGCTGAAGTCGATCCCGGTGCCGGTGGGGCTAGCTTCGGCGTCGCTGCGGCAGTGGGTGGACGCGACGCTTGCCGGCATCGGCCTGGCCGGTGAGTTCGAGGCGACGGTCTCCGCGAGCGAGGTCAAGCGCGCCAAGCCGGCGCCGGACATGTACCTGAAGGCCGCGGAGAAGCTGGGCGTCCCGGCGAGCGATTGCATCGCCATCGAGGACACGCGCACGGGCGTGGCCTCAGCACGAGCGGCCGGGATGTACGTCGTGCAGCTGCGCGCCGCTTCGACCGCCCTGCCGCCGATCGAAGAAGCTGACGCCGTGATCGAGTCGTACGCCGAGTTCGACTTCTCGCCGCTCGGCGGGTAACGTTCGGCGCGAGGACGAACGCATGTCGAACCTGCCGCGCACCGCTATCGCCGATCTTCCGGATGAGGAACGCGGCGGCGCCGAGGCGTTGATCGCGGCGCTCGGCGGTGACCTGGCAGCGCTGGCCTGGCAGGGCTCGTGGGCGCGCGGGGAGCAGACCGCGGTCAGCGACCACGACTTCTTCCTGGCGATGCGACGCCTGGACAGCGACGTTCTCGGCCGCATCGGCGAGGTGATGGACGGCCGCAAGGACTGGTCGCTGTTCATCAAGACGGAGGCCGAGCTGCGGCAGTACCCGGCGCACGGGCGGGTGCAGTTCCGCTACGGGATGACGCTCGTCCACGGCGACTTCGAGCAGCCGCCGTTCGAGCGGGAGCACGTGCTGGCGGACCGGCGCTACTTTGCCGTCGAGATCGATCATGACGCGCGATACCGTCTGGTGCACGACCGGGGTCCGGAGCGGGCGTCGGCTGACTCGGCGCGGCACGGCAGGATCCTCTACTACCGGGCGAAGATGGCGCTGCTGGCGATGAAATCGCGCGAGTTGCTGGACGGCCGGGAGTACCCGGTGACGCGAGCGGAATTGCGCGAGTGCACTGCTGACCCGGACGAACTGGCGATCATCGACTTGGTTGAGCGGTGGCCGGAGGTGAAGGCCGGATACGAGCGCGATTTCGCGCCGCTGGGCCTGCTGCTGGACCGTTTCGTGCGCAAGCTAGTGTCGGAGCTGCCGGCGGAATGAGGAAGCACTTCACGGCGACCGCGTTCGTCGTGCGCGGCGACAAGACCCTCCTGCACTGGCACCGGCGGCTCGGGCAGTGGATGCCGCCCGGCGGCCACATCGAGCCGGACGAGGAGCCGGCGGAGGCGGCGCTGCGCGAGGTGCGGGAGGAGACGGGGCTGGTTTGCGAAGTCGTGGCGACGTCGCCGACCCACGCGTTCGCGCAGCCACGACAGCTTCCCGCCCCGTATACGGTCTTGCTCGAAAACATCCCGGATTCGCGAGAGCCAGCTCACATGCACATCGACCTCATCTACTTCGTGCGCCCCGTCGCCGGCGCGAACCACGACACGGTGGATGACCCCTCGCTGACCTGGGTGACCGAGGCGGAACTGCGCGACAACGTGACGCTGGACCCCGATCTGCCCGACACGCCCGCCGCCACGGTGGCGGAGGACGTGCGCACGTTGGCGCTGGCCGCGATCGCCGCGGTGCGTTCGCGCTCGGCCTGAGCGACTGGCCAGCGGCTTGTCAGTCTCGTTCGATCAGTAACCGCTTGACCATCGGTGCGGTTGCCTGACACTCTTGTCGCATGCTCGACATCCGTCTGCTGCGCGAAGAGCCCGACCGCGTGCGGCGAGCGCTGGTGCTGCGGAACACGGAGGCGCCGCTGGACGAGGCGATCGAAGCAGACGCGGAGCGACGCGAGGTCCTGGCCGAGGTCGAGGGGCTGCGGGCAGAGAAGAACACGATCTCGAAAGAGATCGGCGAGCTATCGCGGGCGATGAAGGGCGCCGACACGAAGGAGGCGAAGCACGCCGAGCACCGCCGGTCGGACCTGATGTCGCGCTCTTCGTTCATCGGCGACAAGCTGGACTCGCTGGAGGAACGCCTGGGCGCGCTGAGCGAGAAGCTGCGGGCGGCGCTGCTGGAGATACCGAACATCCCGGATGACTCGGTGCCCGAGGGCTCAGACGAGAGCAGCAACGTCCTCGTCCGGCAGTCGGGAGAGCCGAAGCCGCTGGGGTTCGAGGCCAGGCCGCACTGGGAGCTTGGCGAGTCGCTGGGCATCATCGACTTCGAGCGCGGCGTGAAGCTGGCGGGCAGCCGCTTCTACGTGCTCAGGGGCGCGGGGGCGCGTCTGGAGCGGGCGCTGATCGCCTGGATGCTGGACTTCCATACGTCGCGCGGCTACACGGAGGTCTACCTGCCGGCGATGATCAAGGAAGAGAACCTGTGGGCCGGCGGCTGGCTGCCGAAGTTCGGCGAGAACATGTTCCACGACGCCGAGGAAGACTACTGGTGGATACCGACCGCCGAGGTGTCGCTGACGACGATGCACAAGGACGAGATCCTGGAACCGGGCACGCTTTCGATCGACTACGTGGCCTACACGCCGTGCTTTCGCCGCGAGAAGTTCTCAGCCGGCCGCGACGTGCGGGGGATCAAGCGTGGGTTCCAGTTCGACAAGGTCGAGCTGTACCGCTTCGTTGAACCCGCTGAGTCGGCGGAGGCGCTGGAAGCGATGACGGCGCAGGCGGCCGACGTGGCGAAGGAGCTTGGCCTGGAGTACCGGATCACCGAGCTGTGCACGGGCGACCTCGGCTTCAACGCGGCGAAGACGTACGACATCGAGGTCTGGGCGCCGGGCTCGGACGAGTGGCTGGAGTGCTCATCGGTGTCGAACTGCAGCGACTTCCAGGCGCGCCGGGCGAACATCCGCTATCGCACGGAGAAGGGCGCGAAGCCAGAACACCCGCACACGCTGAACGGTTCCGGCCTGGCGATACCGCGGACGCTGATCGCGGTGCTGGAGAACTACCAGCAGGCGGACGGCAGCGTCGTCGTGCCCGAAGTGCTGCGCCCGTACATGGGCGGCCTCGAGCGCATCGAAGCGTAGTAGCGGCCCGGCAGGGCGGGGTAGTCTGCTACTCGGGCGCTTCGCCGTCAGCCCACGGCGGGGGCCCGGGAACCCACTCAGGAGGCCCACCTGTCTTCACACCTTCAGAGGCGCCGTTCGCGCCGGTGCCGCAGGCCTGAATCGCGGTGATCGAGTTGCCGACCTGTCCGCCAGCGGCCTGATGTGACAGCAGGACTCCGAGCGCGTGCGACGTGGAGACGGCACAATGGGCGACCCCCTGTCCAGAGTCGCCATCAAGCGGAGTAACGAGGTTGCCCTGGGTCGACGGGGTAACCGCCTGGTCTGCACCGCCGAGAGGAGGTGACTCCGTGACGATCGAGGCCGGAGGGCCGGCCGTGCTAGCACCTTCAGAGCTGCCGTTACCGCTTGCGGCTCCCGCCCAGGGCGGGGGCCCCGGCACCCACTCAGGAGGCCCAACCTCACCCGAGCTCTCGGCGCCGTCTACGCCAGTGCCGCAAGCCTGAACCGCAGCGATTGAGCCGCCGATGTTTACGCCGGTGGCCTGGCGTGCAAGCAGGACTTCGAGCGCGTGCGCTGTGGCGTCGCTACAGCTAGCGGATCCTCTCCCGGGGTTGCCTTCAAGCGGGGAAGCGTCGTCACTCTGGGTGGACGTGGTGGCCGCCTGATCTGAGCCGCCGAGAAGAGGTGACTCCGTGGCGAAGGTAATTCCGCCGACGACGAGCGCTACTGCAACAGCGCCAACTGCCAAGGGGATTGTCCTCTTTACCATCGCGATGCTCTTCTCCTATGCTGCGGCGACCATTGTAACCCGCTTTAACCCACTCGGCGACTGGCATGGTTGAGGAACGATGCAGGGTCAGGGCCGGGCGGCTCCGCCATATAATCGAAGGATGCGGATACTTGCCGTCGACGTGGGGACGGGCACGCAGGACATCTTGCTGTTCGACTCTGAGGGGGCGATCGAGAACGCCCTGCAGCTGATCATGCCCGCGCCGACGGCGATCGCGGAACGGCGCATCCGGCGGGCGACTGCTGACGGGCGAGCGGTGGTGCTGACGGGCATGATCGCCGGTGGCGGCCCCTGCCACTGGGCGCTGGAAGACCACTTGCGCGCCGGGCACGCAGCCTTCGCCACACCGGATGCGGCGACGACGTTCGACGACGACCTGGAGAACGTGGAGCGGATGGGTGTGACGCTGGTGTCCGAAGAGGAGGCGGCGGGCGTGGACGGCGAGCAGATCCGGCTGCGCGATCTGGACCTGGGGGCGATCCGCACGGCGCTGGCGGCGTTCGACGTGGCGGGCGACTTTGACGGGATCGCGGTGGGCTGCCTGGACCACGGCGCCGCGCCGCCGGGCTACTCGGACCGGCTCTTCCGCTTTGATCACCTGCGGCGCGTCGTCGAAGCGAAGAACGATCTGCGCGCGTTCGCCTGTCTGCCCGATGAGCTGCCCGAGTACCTGACGCGGGCACGAGCGCTCGTGTCGTGCATCGATTCGGGCGTGCCGGCGGTGTTTCTGGACACTGGCCCCGCGGCCGCACTCGGCACGCTACAGGACACGAACGTCAGTCACGACGCCCCGCAGCTTGTGCTGAACCTGGGGAACATGCACGCGCTCTGCTTCCACCTGCGCGGAACGCAGATCATCTCGCTCTACGAGCACCACACGGGCGAGGTGACGGCGGAGCAGATCGAGACGTTTACGGAGCGCCTGGCGGCCGGGACGCTGGAACACGAGGAGATCTTCGGGAGCAAGGGCCACGGGGCGTTCTACGCCGCGGGCGAGAACGGCGATGACGGCGCGGCGGCGCCGGTGGCGGTGACGGGGCCACAGCGAGGAAAGCTGCGCGGATCGCGTCTGTCGCCCTACTTCGCGGTGCCGCACGGGGACATGATGGTCTCCGGCTGTTTCGGCCTACTGTGGGCGTTCGCCGAGAAGCACGCGTCGGCCCGGGACGAGGTGCTGAGGGCGTTGGGCGTGAGCGCGGCCTAGACGTTTCGCCCTGGACGCCGGCTGGATGCGGCCAAGCGCGTCTTCGCTGGCGATGACGATTACGCGGTCGCCTTCGAGAAGCTCAGTGGTAGGCAGTAGCGAGTAGAAGAAGGCCCGCGGATCGCGTATCACGTGCGAGAAGAGAGGCACGTGAGGGGTCAGGCGGCGCGTTCGCCGAAGCGCTTGCGTTTCTGCGCAACGTAGTCGACGAGGATGTACTGGCCGAGGCTCTCGGGTGTGGTGTAGAAGACGCGGCCCTTGTTCATCTTGGCGATCTGGTTGACGAACTCTTTGAGGTAGTAGTTGCGGTCCAGCATGAAGGTGTTGATGACGATGTCCTTCTTCGTGCAGCGCCGCACTTCCTTGAGCGTCTCGCGGATCGTAATGGGGCTGGGAGGATAGGCGAAGTAGGAGCGGCCGTGCTCCAGGTGGGCCGTCGGCTCGCCGTCGGAGATCATGATGATCTGGCGGGTGCCGCCCGTGTGGCGGGCGAGTAAGCGCTGGGCGAGCATGAAGGCGTGGTGCATGTTCGTGCCCAGGACCGACTCGTCCCAGCGCACGTAGGGGAGTTCTTCGGGCTTTAGCTCGCGGGCGTAGGCGGAGAAGCCGACGATGTAGAGGCTGTCCTTGGGAAACTGCGTGCGGATGAGGTTGTTCAGCGCCAGGGCGACCTTCTTGGCGGCCTGGAAGCTGCCGCGCAGGGCCATCGACCAGGAGAGGTCCAGCATGATCACGGTCGCGGTCTGGGTCAGCGTTTCGGAGCGGTAGACCTGGAAGTCTTCCTGCTGGAGCTTGACGGGGACCTTCGGCCCGCCGCGGAAGACGCCGTTCATGATCGTCTCGCCGAGGTGGAGGTGGAAGGGATCGCCGAATTCGTAGGGCTTCGTATCGTCGGCGCGTTCACCGCCGTGGCCCTTGTCGCGCTGGGCGTGCTTGCCCTGGGTCGACTTCTTGAGCTGGGCGTAGACTTCGCCCAGCGCCTTCTCGCCGATCTTGCGGACGCCACGGGGCGTTAGGTCCCAGGCGCCCGCCTTGCGACGGATGTATCCGGCGTCTTCCAGGGCCTGGAGGAAGTCCTTGAGCTGGTCCAGGGTGTCGGCCGCCTCGTCGCCGAGGATGTCGCGGAGCTTGTCCTCGTCGATGTCGTCGAGGCTGCCACCGTACTGTGTGCGGTCGAGTTGCTTCTCCAGGTCGTCCATCTCCTGGAGGTCGCCCATCAGGCTCATCGCCTGCAGGAGGTCCAGCTCCTCGTCGCCCCGGAAGGGATAGGACTGTGCTTCGCGGTCGGAGCCGAGGATGTCGAGGTTGATCGCCAGCTCCTGCATTTCGCGCTGGAGTTGTGGGTCGTCGACCTTGTCCATGAGGAGGTCCTGGAGTTGGCGGCGGGCCTCCGGCGGCAAGCTGTCGAGGAGACCTTGCATGGCGGCGATGCCGGCCTGCATCTGCTCGATCAGCTCATCGAGGTTCTGTGGCGGGTTGTCGCCGAAGAGGTCGCCGTACTTCTCCATGAAGCCGTCGAAGTTGGGCTCGCCGCCGGCCATCTTCTCGGAGAGCATCTGGTTGAGGTCGTGCATCATCTCCTTCATGCGCGCCATGTCCTCGGGGCTCATGTTGGCGATCTGCTGCTGGAGGTCCTTGAAGAAGCCGTCCATCATGGTCTGCTTCAGCATTTGCATCAGTTCCTGGTATTTGGCGGCGGCCTCCGGGTCCATGAACTCGTAGTCCTGCAGGCCCTTGACCTTGCCGCCGGCGTCCTCCGGCAGATCGGCCAGTTGCTGCTTTTTCTTCTCCACGACCTTCTTCAGCATCTCGGCCAGGCGCTGGCTTTCCTCCTCGGTGGTCTCTTGCTGGGATCCGGCTTCCTCCGGCACCGCCTCCTCGAAGGCCTGCAGCGGATTCTCTCCTTCGCCGAGCTGGCTCCGGGCCTCGGCCAGCTTGCGGTCGAGCGTACCCGTCTCGAGCTCCATGATGTCGTCGAGGCGCTTCTGAATGTCCTCGAAGACGGAGGCGAGGTTGTACTGGTCGAGCTTTTGGCGGCGCTGCTGGCGGAGCTGCTGGAGGAGGTCTCGCAGACCCTGCATACGGTCGCCCATTGGATTGCGCATGCCGCGCTGAAGGAGGTTACGAAGGGCGTGCTCGAGGTCGCCGAAGTTCATCAGGTCATCGGTGAGGCCGGCGAGGATCTCGTCGGGGTCCAGGGGGCCGATGTCCTGGGTGCCATCCCATTGGTAATAGCGGAAGAATTCTCTCATACAGCGTCTCCTCGTGGGACATTATACGGGATCGCTACGGGATGACGGCAGAGTGAGAGGTGCGTCACATAAGGCGCCGACGGTGGCGTGACGAGCGTGAGATAATCGGCGCATGGAATTGAACATGCAGTACGTGACGGCCCGCGACGGCGTGCGGATCGCGTTCGGGACGGCGGGGGACGGTCCGACGCTCGTGCGGGTGCCCAGCCTGCCGTTCAGCCACAGTCAGCGGGAATGGGAGAACGGCAGCGAGTTCTACGAGAGGCTGGCAGAGAAGTGGCGCATCGTTCAGTTCGATCCGCGCGGCACCGGCCTGTCGGAGCGGAACATCGACGACTTTTCACTGGAGACGCGGCTGCTGGACATCGAAGCAGTCCTCGACAAGCTGGGTACGGGCCCGGTGGCGCTGCACGGGATGGGCTGGAGCGGACCGCTGGTGGTGACTTACGCGGTGCGGCACCCGGAGCGCGTGTCGCACCTGATCCTGGACGATTCGATGGCGCGGACCGAGGACTTCATGAACCTGCCGCAGATTCGCGCGCTCGACCAGCTGACCGGCCAATGGGACCTTTTCCTAGAGTACGTGGCATACATGATCTACGGGTACGGCCGGGAAGAGGCGGCGCCGGTCGTGGAGCACTTGCGGGCCTGTGTATCACCCGAGGGCGCCCAGCTCATCTTCGACCAGGCCCGAGGCGATGACGTATCGGATCTGCTGCCGCTGGTGACGCAGCCGACTCTCGTGGTGCAGCACGAGGAGATGAACCAGCAAGCCGAAGAGGCCGCGCGGGAGCTGGCCGCGCTGATACCGAACGCCCGGCTGGTGATGATCGCCGGCCAGGCGGCGGACGACACCGGGCGAATCATCCACGCCATCGCCGACCTGCTGGGCACGGAGCACGCCGAGCATCACGCTCCGCCACCGTCATCGCCGGCGCCGGCCATTGCCTCGGGAGTGCGGACGATTCTCTTCACGGACCTGGTGAGCCACACGGAGATGATGTCCCGGCTGGGCGACGAGAAGGGGCGAGCCGTGCTGCGTGAACACGAGGATCTGACGCGCCGTCAGCTAGTCGAGTTCGGCGGCGATGAAGTGAAGTCGATGGGCGACGGATTCATGGCTTCGTTCGGCTCGGTGTCGAAGGCCGTGGAGTGCGCGATCGCGATGCAGAGGGCGTTCGCCAGGCACAACGAGACAGACGAGGAGCCGCTGAGCGTTCGTGTCGGGCTGAACGTGGGAGAGCCGATCGAAGACGGCGGCGACCTGTTTGGCGCGACCGTGATTATGGCGGCGCGCATCGCGGACAAGGCCGAGGGAGGCGAGATCCTGGTGGCGAACGCCGTGCGCGAGCTATCGGCGGGCAAGGGCTTCCTTTTCGCCGACCGCGGCGACTTCGTGGCGAAGGGCTTCGAGGAGCCCGTGCGCGTGTACGAAGTACGCTGGCGCGACTAGAGGAATCGCCAACGGGTCGCGGTGGCCGCGAACTGCTCAGAGGACTCGATGAAGGCGAAGACGAGGCGCGGCGTGACAAAGAACATGCTCTCGCCTGTGACGTCCCATTCGTACTTCGCCTTGTAGGCGGCCCAGACCGGCTCTAGGACGTCGTGGTCTTCTTCGACGATGGCCGTGCCCTCGAGGATCACAGCTTCATCTCCGTGCTCGACAGCCACACTGATCTGCGGGTTGGCTAACAAGTTGCGTGCCTTCGTCGAGGTGCGCGCAGTGCTGAACCACAGCAGGCCATCGAGCCAGAGCGCCCAGACGGGCATGACGTGTGGGCGACCGTCGGGCCGGGAGGAGACGACGAAGTAGTTACGGGTGTTCTCAAGGCGTTTCTGCGCCCACTCCCACGGCAGAATGCCCTCCTGGCCGGTGGCGATTCCGTAGCCCGGCATGTGCGGCCGGCCGGCCCGCGGGCTGGTCATGCGGCGGGCGGGATCAGGGCGCGGACTTCGTCCGCCATGCGCTGCTTGGCCTCCGGGATGGTGGTGCCATCGGGGAAGGCGAAGGGCGCGCCGATGCTGACGTGAACGGGCGCCGGGCGCGAGTGTTGCTCGCCGGCCGGCAGGATGTTGTTCGCGCCCCGGATGTGCATCGGCAGGATGGGCACGTGCTGACCGAGGGCGAGGATGGCGGGGCCGCCGCGAAACGGCAGAAGTTCACCGGTGCGAGAGCGCTTGCCCTCCGGGAAGATGAGTAGCGACCACTGATGGTGCAGAAGCCACTGCGAGTAGGCGAGCGCTTCGCGGCCGCCTCCACGCATGATCGGGAAGGCGTTGTAGCGCAGGGAGTGGAGCATCCCCTTGACTCGCTCGCGGTACATGCGGTCGGCGGCGGCGACGATCGCGGTGCGTCCCCAGAGCCTGCGAGGCAGCGTGTGGAGGACGATGACGGTGTCGAAGTGGCTGGTGTGGTTGGCGATGATGAGGAGCGGGCCTTCGACGCCTTCCAGGTTCTCCTGTCCCTCGATCGTGAGCGGGCGGCAGAAGGCCTTGATGTGCTTGTCGACGTCCCAGCGGCGGAGGGCGCGGCGGTAGAGGCGCGCGGGCAGGCTCAGTGCCCAGCGGTGCGGCTTCGCTTCGACGAGATCGGCCTGCGCGCGCCGTTCAGCGGGGCTTACGGATGCGTCTTGCTGCATGGCTGCCCTCCCGTTGCGCCGTCGATGTGAAAGTGCTCGGAGTATACAGGCTTGAGTAGAAATAGCAAGCAGGGCGCGGTGAAGAAGGGGCGCCGTTTGACGGCGCCCCTTCTTCGGAGACAGGTCTGCTATCAGCTGATCGCCGTCTGGGATGACGTGTCGTCGTCGCCGCCACCGTCCTTGAATGGACAGCTGCGACCGGAGCCGTGGTCATCGGACCCGTCCGAGTCGTCACTGTCGTCTGATTCGCTACCTTCGTCGGAGTCATCGGCGCCATCGCCGATGTCGTCGTCGGCTGCGTCCGAATCCTCAGTCGCGTCCGCGGTGTCGATGTCGGCGTCGGCGGTCGCGGCGGGGGTCTCGGTTGGGGACTCCTGCGCGAAGCTGACGGCGCTAGTGACGACGAGAGCGGCGGCGGGGCGAGGGCAAAGAGAGCGACGACGCTGATCGTCCACGTGCGTGCGTTGGTCATGGGTTACCTCCTCTCTAGTTGGTGTCACGTGGCACGTTAGAGTCCGGAGGTTAAGGGGATATTGGGATTCTCTGAGAGTTCCTTAACTTGCGCCGCTCTGGACTTAGCCGCGGTACTGGTAGCGGCCGCCGACGTTGTCTTTGTTGAGGCGCTTGTTGAGGTGGAGGCCTTCGAGGACGAACTCGACGGCGGCGGCCAGCTGGGGCTGGCTCTCGCCTGGCTTGAGCTTCTCGACGGCGGCTTCCAGGCCCTCGGTGTCCTTGAGCAGCTTGACGTAGTCCTTCGAAGGCGTCATGTCGGAGACTTCGACCGAGTAGCCGGCCTTGAATTTGGCGACGATCGGCTCCAGCTCGCCGAGGCTGAAGTTGTGGTTGAAGACGGCGAGGACGGCGCCCTGGATCAGGCGCTCGATGATCTGCTCTTCGCGGCCGTCGTCGACGGTCTCGAATTCGATCTTGCCGGTGAGCGATGGCAGCACGAACGGCAGGTCGCTGACGCGCGGCACGACTTCCTTGTCCTTAAGGCGGATGGCGCGGCGCATGGCGTTGGCCAGGAGCGACTCGTAGTCGGCGATGGAAGCGCGGACGGAGACGCCGGAGCGCTGGTTGATGTCGGGGCTGCGCCGGGCGAGACGCGTGATCTCGACGACGATCTCTTTCATGTACGACGGGACAGTGACGGCGAGGTCGACGTCTTCGTCGAAGTGGGTACGCTCCTGCTCGACGATGGCCATCTCGGCCTCGGGCGTGCGCGGGTAGTGGGTGCGGATCTGCGATCCGTAACGGTCCTTCAGCGGCGTGATGATGCGGCCACGGTTTGTGTAGTCTTCGGGGTTGGCGGAGGCGACGACGACGACGTCGAGCGCCAATCGAATGCGATAACCGCGGATCTGGACGTCGCGCTCTTCCATGATGTTGAGCAGGCCGACCTGGATGCGCTCCGCCAGGTCCGGCAGCTCGTTGATGCAGAAGATGCCGCGGTTGTGGCGGGGGATGAGGCCGTAGTGGATCGTCATCTCGTCGGAGAGGTAGCGGCCTTCCGCCACCTTGATGGGGTCGATTTCGCCGATCAGGTCGGCGATCGTGATGTCCGGCGTGGCCAGCTTCTCGCCGTAGCGACGTTCGCGGTCAAGCCAGGCGATCTCGACCTTGTTGCGGTCCTTTGCCACGAGGCCGCGGCAACGAGCGCAGATGGGCTCAAACGGGTCGTCGTTGATCTCGCAACCGGCGATCGCGGGGATTTCGTCGTCGAGGAGGTTGACGAGCGAGCGAATGATCCGGGACTTCGCCTGACCGCGCTCGCCGAGGAAGATGATGTCATGGCCGGAGATGACAGCGTTTTCGACAAAGGGAACGACGGTCTCCTCGAAGCCGATGATTCCCGGGAAGTGCTCTTTTCCCTTCTCGATGCGCGCTATGAGGTTCTTGCGCATCTCTTGCTTGACTGTCTGACGCTGCCAGCCGGCTTCCTTTAGTTCGCCGATGTTCTTGGGCTTGCGCTTTGCCTTAGCCACAGATAACGTCTCCCTCTGTTCCGCACGGTAGTCCCGGCGCTCAAATGGGCGGGGCCGCCGGTGCGCCCATTATACCCCGAAGCGGCACCTGCCCCGGAACGCGCCCGAACCTATACTGAGCGGCGGAGCGTATTGAAAGCGTGACACAGTCGCAGGAATCGTGGCCTCACCGCTGGGTCGTCATCGCGCTTGGCGTGATGGCCCTCGGCATCATGGCGACGCTGGCCCTGGTGACGACCGCCGGCACCATCGGCGGCGAACCACAGCCCACGCCGTCGCCTGCGCCGACCGCCTCACCAAGCCCGACGCCCACGCCGGCGCCGGCGACGCCGACGCCGCTTCCGGACGCACCGGACACGGCCTACCACCTCGTCTTCCGGGAGTTTGGCGCCACGGAGGACGTCATCTGGCGGGCCCTGCCGGCGGACCCCACGCAGAAGGTGGAGCTGGCGCGCATCCCGCACCGCGAAGGCTTCGGGATCACGGCGTCGCTGTCGCCGGACGGGACGAAGCTGGCGTTTCTCTCGCTGTCGGCGACTGCACTCAGCGCACAGTCGTCACAGGCCGAGGCTTTCGTAATGGACCTGGAGACTAAGGAGGCGGAAAAGATCGCCGAAAACGTCGACCTGGCGTTCGCGCCACTCTGGTCGCCGGACGGCAAGCTGCTCTACATGCGGCGGCTGGCCGGCCCGGAATTCTTGTCCGCGGACGTGATCATCGTCAGGGCCGCGGTGCCGCCCGTCGGCGCGACCCCACCCCCACCAACGCCAACGCTTGAGCCATCGCAGACGCCGGTGCCGACGCGGCCGGCCCTCGAGGAGGCGTTCCGCGACAGCATCAGCCGGGTGCTCAGCTTCATCCCGGTGGGCTTCAGCCAGGACGAGGAGTCGCTGCTCTTCGTGCAGATACGCGGCGGCACGCAACAGGGCTCGCTCCTGGGGTCGGCCAGGCCGGCGACGACGGAGGCGCTGGAGGAGGCGTGGAACGATTACCTCGAGCTGCTGCCGGAAGGCGCCACGCCGACTCCAACGGGGACTCCAACGCCGACGCCAGCGAGCAAGTCGCCCCCAGATTCGACCGGCGGTCAGACGGCGAGTCCGACGGCGAGTCCGACGTCAAGCCCGACGGCGAGTCCGACGCCCGTGCCGACGCCCTCCGGGGACACGAGCTTGATCGTGGAGATGAGCGACCAGATCACGTTCGACTACGACCTCAGCGGCGGTCTCGACAAGCTGCTGTTCCTGGCCCAGGAGTTCACCGACGCGGGCGTAATCGCCAACCGGGCGTACTGGGTGGACGTGCCGGGGAGGAGCGTGCAAGCGGTCGGCGCCGAGCAGCTGCCGGCCGGATATCATCTGCGGCCGCTGTGGCATGCGGACGGTCAGCGCGTAACGCTGGGCGTGTTGCCGTTCGACGGCGCGCTGGGCCAGCTGATCGTCGTGAACCGGGACGGCACCGAGGTCGAGAATCTTGCGCTTGGCACCTCTGGCTTCGACGAGCCGCGCTCATGGGCCCCGGACGGGTCGTGGCTGGCCGTCGCGCATAGCGAGGGCGACTCGCTGGCGAATCGCGGCAGCGTCAGCCTGGCGCTGGTAGCGCGCACGGGCCTGCGCGTGACGGTGATCGAGGGCGTGGACAACGCTACGATGGACTCGGTGCTCGGCTGGCTCAAGGTAGAAGAGGAGTAGCGGCGCGATTCCGACCGGCGCGGTAAACTGGGAGCAATGCTGAAGGGGATCATCGACCGCATCCGAAGGAACCACGGCCTCGAACACGCGACCGTCGCGCTGATGCTGGCGCACCAGGGGCCGATGCGAATCGTGGGCCGCTCCGACCACGGCGGCTTCTACATTTACGCGAACATCGAGACGGAGCGGCTGCGCAGCTACGCCGAGGAGGCGCTCGTTCGCCTGCAGCGAGGAGAGGAACATCTGGCGGTTTCGCCGATGTGCGGCACGAATATTGCCGTCGCCGGCGTGCTGGCGGGCTTCACTTCTTACCTGGCTCTGCGAAGCTCCGACGGACACGTCGACGGAATCACGCGGGCCATCCTGGCGAGCCTCGTGAGCGTCGTCGCCTCGCAGCCGCTGGGCCGCCTGGTGCAGAAATACGCCACGACTTCGCCGGAGCTGGCCGGCGTGCGCATCACCAGCGTCGACCGCCTGAGCGACCGCATCCACAAGGTGCGCACGGCCTCGGCCTAGACGCCGGCCTCACAGCGAGCGCGCACCTCCGCCCGGCTATTTCTCGAGGTCGTTCAGGCGCCTGTAGATATCGTAGTCGACCGCGGCATGATGGATCGCCAGCGCAGCGACGACGCCGACGCCAAGGACAACGCCGCCGATGATCGCGACGATAGAGCTATCCTCCGCGGCGCCGATGCCGAGGGCGATCGCGCCGGCGGCGGCCACGATGGAAGTAAGGAACGGTGGGGCGTGGCCTTCCTCTCTCCGCGCCAGATGACTGAGGTTCCGAATCAATCGCAACATGTGTGCTCCTCTCGCTACGCTGGTACGACAGTATACCCGTCCGCAGACCACGGGGAGGCGACAGGCGTTATCCTAGAGACACACAATTGCGTTCTTTCTAACGTGTCAGCGCGCCCCCGTAGCTCAAGGGATAGAGCAACTGCCTTCTAAGCAGTTGGTTGGAGGTTCGAGTCCTTCCGGGGGCGCCATTTGCATGTTAGGTGTTCACTCGCAAGTATGAAATCATGAGAATCGAGGTGAACGCCATGACCGATCTTTCGACTAGCAGCACCCCTAGTGCGCCTAATTTCCAGGGCACCCTGGGCTGGCTCGACGGCTTCGTCCTGCACCTCCGGGCGCAGGGGCGCGCCGATAAGACGGTCCACACTTACACGTCCAGCCTGGCCCTGCTCCAGGGGTTCACGGAGCGGCGCGGGATGCCGGCGCTGCCCAACCTCAGCACTGAGCATCTGCGAGAGTTCTTCAACGAGCTGTTCGAGCGGGGCAACAAGCCCAGTACGGTGTCCGTTAGATACCGCGCCCTCCAGCAGTTCTACAAGTGGCTGCTCATCGAGGGCGAACGAACGGACAACCCGCTGGACCGCATTCCGGCGCCGAAGGTCCCCGAGACCCTCCAACCGCATTACACGCCGGAGCAACTGCAGAAGGTCCTCTCATCGATACCGCCAACGACGCGCGACGTTACGAAACTGCGGAACCGAGCGGTGCTGCTCACGCTCGCCGACACCGGCCTCCGGGGCGGCGAGATCTGCGGCCTGCGAACCGAGGATCTCGATCTTCGCGATCTCACTCTGAAGGTCATGAAAGGCAAGGCGGGGAAGCAGCGCATCGTCGCCTTCGGCGCCGTCACTGCGCAGGCGATTGAGCGTTACCTCAGGCGCCGGGACGACCAGTCGCCCTGGCTCTTTGCGGCCCGAGGCGGCAGAACATTGTCGTTCAACGCCCTGCGCCTCCTGATCGAGCGTCTCTTCGCCGCTGCCGATGTCGAGTTCAAGGGCGTCCACGGCTTCAGGCGTGGCTTCGCTATCTCGTTCCTCGACCTCGGTGGCGACCCTGAGGACCTCCGGACGCTCGCCGGATGGGACTCACCGCAGATGTTACGCCGGTACACGAAGGCCACCGAGACAGAGCGGGCGCTCAAGTCGTACCGCAGGTTCTCGCCGGTAGACCGCATGACTCACGGACGATGAGGATGTCGATAGGGCACTACCTAGAGGATAAGGTGGCTCCCCGGACTGGTGTCAAAGAACCTCAACTACAAAACTGGATCCCAGCACTAGTTCTCCCTGACGGCCAACTACGCGACCTGGCGCCCGTATGATGTCGGAGCACGACCGCCAGCATCGGCCGCTGGGGGGTTGCCGAAAGACACAACAGGCCCCAAGTACAGGGCTGGTGTCTTATCAGAAAATAGTGGTCGGGGGGCGAGGCGAACTGACCTCTGCGAGTCAAGACAGCCGACCGGCCAGCAACCCGACGCCGGACATATCCCCGACGGGGCTCGGCCCCGTCATCGTCACC
>JADFQV010000038.1 GCA_022561635.1 Chloroflexota bacterium
TGGTCAGAACCCGAAGAGCCCTTGCTTGCAATAAGCAGCATCAGCGCGCTCAGTGTTATGAACATCGCCAGTAGCGTCAACGCCAATGTGCGGAACCTATAGTTGCTCGTCAAGCCGGTAACCTTATGTTGCTCCTTGGGCCATAGCCGGAGAAAACAGAAACTGGTGTGCGTTTCGTAAACGTGTCATCAATTAACCAGACGCTCACCCTCGGCGTTCGTTGCTTCAGCGGCTGCCCCGTCCCAGCACGTTTAGGCTGCATTCAGTTGTTCTATTTACCGGACGTTCACGGCAGGCGTTCATCCGTAAGGCGGCTGGGTAGCATACCTAGCTCCCGGAACTTCGTACTTCAGATACAGATTCTGACCGCCAGACGTGGATTCTGGGCACTTGCGCGGTAGGGAATTACCGGCGCAAGGCGAACTCGTCGGTGGCGCGGATCAGTTCCTGGGTAAGCGCTGGATCGCTCGCGGCGTGGCCCGCGTTCTCGACGATCACCAGCTCTGCGCCCGGCCAGACTCGCTTCAGCTCCCAGGCGTTGGCTATCGGCGCCTGAAAATCAAAGCGGCCGTTAACCAGGATCCCGGGGATCGCCGCCAGCCGGTCGGCATCGCGCAGCAGGCGCCCGTCCTCGATCCACGCATCGTGCCGTACGTAGTGCGTCACTAGCCGCGCAAACGCCAGCGCGAAGTCGGGCTTCGTGAACCTCGCGGCCAGTCCCGTCGCTGGCGGCCACGCCGGCGTCGCCGACTCCCACAAGCACCAGGCCTCGGCCGCCCGCCGGCGCACCTCGGCGTCGGAATCGTTCAGCAGCCGGTGGTACGCCTCGACGATGTCGCCGTCTCGATCGGCCGCCGGCAGGGCGGCGCGAAGCTCCTCCCACTGCGCCGGAAACAAGACCGCCAGACCGCCACGGAACAGCCAGTCGAATTCCTCGCGCCGCCCGGTCGTCACGCCGAACAGGATCATCTCCGATACTCGCTCCGGGTGCGTTTCGGCGTAGGCCAGCGCCAGAGTGCTGCCCCACGACCCGCCGAGCACCAACCACCGCTCGACGTCCAGGTGTCGGCGCAGCAGTTCGGTGTCCGCGATCAGGTTCGCGGTGTTGTTGCTCGCTAGGTCGGTCTCTGGCGCGCTCGCGTGCGGCCTGCTTCGCCCGCATCCCCGCTGATCGAACAGCACGGTCCGGTAGACGGCGGGATCGAACAGCCGGCGGTGCCACGCCGTGCATCCCGAGCCGGGGCCGCCGTGCAAGACGACGGCCGGCTTGCCGCGCGGATTGCCGCACGTCTCCCAGTACAGCCGGTTGCCGTCACCGGCCTCCAACATCCCCTGCTCGTACGGCTCGATCTCTGGATACAGTTCCGTCATGACGCTTGCGGACTCGCCTCCCGTAGTGATGCTTGCAGACCCATCGTAAGCGCCGGGCCCCGGTCGCCGATGCTATCATCCCTGTCATGAAGCACGGCGTCTCTATCCCCGCTTTCGGCGCCTTCGGCGACATCCATCGCCTCACCGAGCTCGCCCGGGAGGCCGAGGACAGCGGCTGGGATGGCTTTTTCCTCTGGGATCACCTGAACGAACCTTGGCCGGGTTACACCGGACCCCGTCTGCCCATGCTCGATCCCTGGATCGCCCTTGCTGCCATCGCCGCCGCCACCAGCCGCATCCGCATCGGCACCATGGTCACCCCGGTCGCTCGCCGCCGCCCCTGGAAACTGGCGCGTGAGACGGTCAGCCTCGACCTCCTATCCGGTGGGCGGTTGATCCTCGGCGTCGGCCTTGGCGGCATGCCGGAGGGGGAGCACACACGTTTCGGCGAAGACGCTGACGATCGGGTCCGGGCCCGCCGCCTCGACGAAGGCCTCGATATCCTCGCTGGCCTCTGGTCTGGTGAGCCCTTCAGCTACCAGGGCGAGCAGTTTCAGGTCGACGATGCCACCTTCCTGCCCCGCCCCGTTCAGCAGCCGCGCATCCCCGTCTGGGTCGCCGGGTATTGGCCGAACCGCAGGCCGTTCCGCCGCGCTGCGCGCTGGGATGGCGTCGCGCCGGCCAAGGCCCCAGCCACGCCAGACGGCATGCCCGGGCTCCTCACCCCCGACGATACTAAGGAGATGCTCGCATACACGCTCAGCCACCGCGACTCAGAGGCCCCGTTCGACGTCGTCATGAGCGCCTTCATGCCGCCCGATCCGGCGCAGGCCCGCGATCTGGCGCAATCCTACGCGGCCGCCGGCGCCACCTGGCTTCTCGAAGGGCCAACCACTCCCGACGCGCTTTCCACTCGCATCCGCGCCCTCGCCTAGCCGGCTCTTACCTTAGTAGACGGCCGGATCGCTCACGTTCCTACGCAGCGGTTCCAGAGTCTCTGTGGCGAGTGACGGCGGTCAGGCCGCCGCGGCCGTCTCGTCTGCCCGCGACGGGTTCGCTTGCTTGCCCGTCTCCACGTATTCTTTGAGCCCGGTCAGTAGATCCGTCATGCCCTTTCGCGCCTGGCGGCCGACGAAGACTGCGTCAAGCAGCGCGCCGACCGGCCCGAACTTGAGCTTATAGTCCATCTTCAGTTTGACGACCGTCGCGTCGCCCTCCGGTGTCGCCCGGAAGTCCACAAAGCTCTCTTTCATCGGCAGCGATGTCTCATAGACATTGATCGTGAAGCCCTCGCCCTCGTTCCAGTTGAAGGCGCGCTCGCGCAGGAAGCCTCCGTCCGGCAGGTCGCACTGCCGCATCGCGTTTTCGCCCGTCGCTGCATCGGAGGTCGTGTACGAGTGTGTGATCCCCGGATTCCACTTGTAAATGGAGCCCAGGTCCGACAGCACCTCCCACACCCTCTCCTTCGGCGCCTCAATCCGTACGCTAGTCGCAAACGATCCCATGTCGTCCTCCTTCGCCTCAAGCCTAGCCGAGACCGCTAACCACCGACTGTGGTGCAGGTCACACAGGACTCCGCACGCAGAAGCGCCCCCGGAGCGATCCCCGCGGGCGCCTGATTTCGTGTTCGTTCCTGGCCGGCTACTCGACCAGCCTCAGCTCACTGATCTTATCGATCAGCAGGGTGATGCCTTCGTCCGTCTTCGCCGGCGAACTGTGCAGGCCCTCCAGCTGACCGGACTCGCCGGCAAAGTTGTGCAGGCCGAACTGGATCTGCTGGCAGCCGGCGTAGTCCGAGGCCAGCAACTTGAACTCGTAGATCATCTCCCACACGAATCCGTCGTACTCGGAGTCCCAGAACCCGTACGTGGGGAAGTACGGCGGCGATGACTCTTGCGGGTCCTCGCCGGCGTCGTCGCCCCAGCCGGTGATCTCCGGGTTCTCCAGGTTGAACTCCAGCGAGCTGGCCGACTGCACCGGTCCGCCGCCCAGAATCTTCCCATTCCCCAGAGCGTCAGAGGCCCAGCCGTTCTGGCCCGAGTCACCGCGCAGGTAGTCCTGAATGAAGTCGTGCACTGCTACGCCGTCACAGGCGATCTGGAAGCGGGCGCGGTCACTGCCCAGCAGCTTGCCGAACGTGTGCGTCTTCTCCCAGCCCGTGTTGTAGCCCTTGATGTAGGAGTCGTCACCGTAGACGTTCTCGTTCGCCACTCCTGTCGGGCTGTTGGCGTTCAGCATCATGGCGAAGTATATGTATGTCGAATCGCAGCCGTAGAAGAAGTCGCCGAAGTCCGTCGAGCCACCCGTCAGGTCGCCCAACTTGGTGTAGCCTTCGCCGGCCATCACGCGGCCGTCAACCACCGGCGATCCGCAGACCGCGTCAGACGGCACCACCGCCGGCGGCGCCGCATTGCCTCCGCCGTTTCCTCCTGGACCGGCGTCGCCTGCCTGGCCTGCCGTTCCCTTGGCCACCGCTCTGGCGCCCACGTCCAGACCCTCGTCCAGAAACAGGGTCAAGAACGCCGTCGGCGCCTTCTTCGTGCTCAGCACCTCCACGTACCCGGACAGCCCCGTGTACGGGCCGCTCAGCGGCGGGATGTTGACATCGATCCCATCGGCCTCTGGATAGCCGTTGCGGTCCATGTAATCGTATGCCGTCGCCTCCGCGATCTCGTTCGACTGCCCGACCGTCAAGTCCTGCGCCGCGGCCAGCGCGGCGGCGTCCACCGCGTTCTGCATCTGGCGTCGTTCCAGGAATGCCAGCCCGACGTCCACGGTCAGAGCCACAAAGCCCAACATGACAGTCAACATAAGAGCGAATAGCACCAGGGTCTGCCCGCGTTCTCGGTCGTCCTTTCGGCCCTCTGCCTTGTTCTCCCTATCCAGCATGTCCGCCCTCCGCCGGTTCAAAACTGAGCCAAATCTTTCTTTTCATAATGTAACGACGCCTCGGTTATGCCGTCGTTACTCGGTTAAGGTTGCGGAAAGGTGAACGCGCGGGAAACACGGATTCACGCCTAAACCCCGTACCCAACGACCTTCCGCACAACCTCGCGTTGAGCCTAAGCGCCCGCCTCGATAGACTGAGCATCCCCTGCCGGTTATGTCTGAACAGCTCGATTTACGCGCCGGCGCGTCGCTGATCCTGCAGCAGCTCCGCGCTCGCTGGCGCACTCTCGGTACCGCGCTCTTCTTCGCGCTCGTCTGGAGCAGCGCGCGTGTCGCCCTGCCCATCCTCACCGGTAAGACCATCGACGAGGCCATCGGCGGCGGCGACAAGGAACTCCTCCTCACCTTCGCCATCGCCATCCTCGCCGTCGCCGCCATCCAGGGTCTCGCCGCCGCGGTCCGCCGCTACTTCGCCATGAGCACCAGCTACCGCGTCGAGGCCAACCTCCGCGCCCAACTCTACGACCAGGTAAACCAACTCTCCCTCGACTACCACGACCGCACGTCCACCGGCCAGCTCATGTCCCGCGCCAGCGCCGACCTGCACGAGATCCAGATGTTCGCCGTCGTCATCCCTCTCAACACCGCGTTCCTCCTCATCGCCATCGGCGCTTTCGCCGTCCTCCTCACCGTCAACGTCGCGCTGGCTTTCGCTGCCATGTTCGCCTACCCCATCATCACCTTGCTCAGCGCCCGCTTCTTCCGCCGCCTCTCGCCCGCCACCGCTCGCGTTCAGCAGGACCTTGCCGACGTCACCCACGTCGTCGAAGAGAACATCGCCGGCGTGCGCACCGTCCGCTCCTTTGGCCGCGAAGACGACGAAGTCCGCAAGCTTCAGGCGATCGCCGATCGCACCTTCGACGACAGTATGGAGGCGGCCCGTCTGCGCACGATCTACACGCCCCTCTTCTCCTGGCTGCCCGCCCTCAGCCAGCTCGTCATCCTCAGCTTCGGCGGCTATCTCGTTCTCGAAGGCCAGCTCACCGCCGGCGAGTTCATCGCCTTCTTCCAGTACCTGAACATGCTCATCTTCCCGGTCCAGAGCCTCGGCGAGCTGGTACCCTCCGGCCAGCGCGCCATGACCTCCGCCGCGCGCGTCTGGAACGTCCTCCGCCAGCGCCCCACGATCACCAGGACGCCGCACGCCGGGCCCATGCCCGACGGCGACGGCGATCTCGTCTTCGAAGACGTCCAGTTCGCCTACGTCGAGGGCTACCCCGTCCTCCGCGACTTCAACCTGCGCATCCCGGCTGGCGCCTCCGTCGCCCTCGTTGGCCCCACCGGCTGCGGTAAGACCACCGTCGCCAAGCTGCTGCCGCGCTTTTACGAGGTGCAATCGGGCCAGGTCCTCATCGACGGCACCAACATCCGCGACATCCAAGTCGACGACCTGCGCCGCAACGTCGGCCTCGTCTTCCAGGACACGTTCCTCTTCTCCGACACGATCCGCAGCAACATCGCCTACGGCCGCGTCGACGCCACGCAGGAGGAGATCGAGCACGCCGCCGCCCTCGCTCAGGCCTCCGAGTTCATCGACGAACTTCCGGACGGCTACGACACAGTCGTCGGCGAGCAAGGCTTCTCGCTCTCCGGCGGTCAGCGCCAGCGCATCGCCATCGCCCGCGCCATTCTCATTCGCCCCCGTGTGCTTATCCTCGACGACGCCACCTCCAGCGTCGACGCCAGCATGGAGCAAGAAATCCGCACCGCTTTACGCCGCGTCATGGAGGGCCGCACGACGATCATCATCTCCCACCGCCTCAGTACGATCGCCCTCGCCGACCAGGTCGTCCTCATCGAGGGCGGTCGCGTCATCGAGGTCGGCACTCACAACGAGCTGTTGCGCAGCTCTCCGCGCTACGCGGAAGTGCTCGGCCAGCTGGTGCCGGCGTCATGATGCGCGGCATGGGCCGCGCCGGCGCCCTGGCGGAAGACAAGACCGTACGCCCCAGCTCGCAGAGCCTTCGCGGCGCGGCCTCCATGCTCGCGCCGCACTGGCCGCTTCTCGTCCTGGCCAGCATCTCCATCCTCCTCTTCGCCGCCGTTAACCTCGCCCGGCCCCTCGTCGTCCAGCAGGCCATCGACCAGGGCATCATCGGCGGCGATCGCGGTGCCCTCGTCACCACGGCGGTCGTCTTCTTCGGCCTCTCGATCGGCGTCTACGTTTTCCAGGCGCTCAGCGTCTACACCACCGCCCTCGCCGGCCAGTACTTCCTCCGCGACCTTCGAGTCCGTGTCTTCGCGCACATGCAGAAGCTCTCGCTGCGCTTCTTCGACGGCGAGAGCTCCGGCCGCATGATCTCTCGCATGACCAACGACATGGTCGTCGTCGGCGACCTCATCAACAACGGTTTCCTCATGGTCGTGCAGTCCGTCCTGCTCCTCGTCGGCACCGTCATCATCCTCTTCATCCTCAGCCCCAGGCTCTCCCTCGTCACCCTCTCCGTCGTGCCGCCCCTCCTCGTCGCCACCTGGCTCTTCCGTCTGTTCTCGGCGCGCGCCTACGACCGCGTCCGCGACCGCATCGCCGAGGTCATGGTCCACATGCAGGAGACGTTCAGCGGCATGCCCGTCGTCCAGGCCTTCGCCCGTGAGCGCTACAACGCCGAGCGCTTCGGCGAGATCAACGAGGGCAACTACACCGCCAACGTCGACACCGTCAAGATCTCCGCCGTCTACATCCCCTTCGTCGAGCTGCTCGGCGGACTCGGCGTGGCGCTCATCCTCTACTACGGCGGCATCGGCGTCATCGATGACGAGGTCACCCTCGGCACGGTCGCGGCCTTCATCTTCTACCTCGACTTCATCTTCCAGCCCATCCAGCGCCTCTCCCAGGTCTACGACACCATCCAGGCCGCCACCGCCGCCCTGAACAAGATCTTCGCTCTCCTCGACGAGCCGCCCGACCAGCAGGAGTCACCGGACGCCAAGCCGTTGATCCAGCCCGTCCGCGGCGAGGTCACCTTCGACGACGTCACCTTCGCCTACGGCGAGACCCCCGTCCTCGAAGACGTCGACATAACTATCACGGCCGGCCAGCGCGTCGCCGTAGTGGGCGCCACCGGCGCCGGCAAGTCGACGATGGCCAAGCTCCTCATGCGCTTCTACGAGCCAGGCAAGGGCCGCGTCCTCATCGACGGCCAGGACCTGCGCGACCTCCGCGCCCGCGACCTCCGCGCGGCGCTCATCATGGTGCCGCAGGAAGGCTTCCTCTTCACCGGCACCATCCGCGACAACATCCTCTTCGGCCGCCCTGACGCCACCGAAAAGGAGTTGGTCGCCGCCTGCCGCGAGCTCGGCATCGATGACTTCATCCAGTCCCTGCCCGAGGCCTACGACACGCTCGTCAGCTTCCGCGGCTCGCGCCTCTCCGGCGGCGAGAAGCAGCTTGTCTCCATCGCCCGCGCCTTCGTCGCCGACCCCGCCATCCTCGTCCTCGACGAAGCCACCTCATCGCTCGACCCCGAAACCGAAGGCATCGTCGACGCCGCCATCCGCCGCCTGCTCCGGGGCCGCACCAGCATCGTCATCGCCCACCGCCTCAGCACCGCCGAGCACGCCGACCGCATCCTCCTGCTCGACCACGGCCGCCTCGTCGAGGACGGCTCGCACGACGAACTCGTCGCCCGCGACGGCCACTACGCCGCCCTCCACCGCCAGTGGCGCACCGGCACCCAGCCCGCTTCGGACCCCGCCGACGGCAACTGAGCAGCCGCGCCGATATCTCGCGCCTTCGCCCCGATGCAGCGCTTCCCTGCTTCTAGCGGTGCTCCCGCGATACAATCGCCCTCGTGACCGACTGGAAACCGATCGTCGGCGATAAGCTGACCACACCCGCCGACGCCGTCGACCTCATCAAGGACGGCGACCGCGTCGTCCTCGGCATGATGCACCTCACGCCGCTTCAGCTCTGCCGCGCCCTCGCCGACCGCCACCAGCAGCTCTCGGACATCACCGTCGACGCCTCGCTCTGCGCCTTCACCAAGTGGTGGCCGCACGGCCCCGAAACCGGCCTCACGATCGAATCCTTCTTCCTCCTTGAGCAGGACCGCCCCCTCTTCGACCGCGGCCAGCTTGAGTACCGCATCGCGCCGCCTTACCGCGACGAGGCCAGCCGCTGGACGGACTTCCCCATCGACGTCTTCATGACGCAGGTCACGCCTCCCGACGCCGACGGCTGGTGCAGCTTCGGCCTGTCGCTGTGGGGCGCCCGCCGCGCCGCCGCCGAAGCGAAGATCGTCCTCGCCGAGGTCAACCCCCGCCAGGTCCGCACCGGCGGCGACAACCGCATCCACATCGACGAGATCGACCGCTTCGTCGAGACCGCGCCCGAATGGCGGCTCCTCCGCCCACCGACCCGCAACGACGAGGAAGAGGCCGTCGCCCAGGTCATCTGCGCCCTCGTCGCCGCCGAGCTGATCGACGACGGCGACACCTTCCAGATCGGCACCGGCAAAGTCCCGGCCATCCTCAGCGTCTTCCTCGAGGACAAGATCGACCTCGGCGTGCACACGGAACTGATCTTCGGTGGCATCCCCCAGCTCGTCGAGGCCGGCGTCGTCACGGGCAAGCGCAAGTCGCTCAAGCCCGGCGTCGTTACCGGCGCCTCGTTCGCGCAGCTCACCGAACAGGAGCGGGACCTCGTCGACGGCAACCCCGCCTACGAGCTCTACGAGATGGCCTGGACGAACGATATCGCGACCATCGCCGCCCACGACAACATGGTCGCCGTCAACAACGCGCTGCTCGTCGATCTCACCGGCCAGACGACTGGCGAGAGCATCGGCTCGCGCATCTACAGCGGCACCGGCGGCGGCTTCGCCTTCCCGGCCGGCGCCATGCACGCCCACAACGGCCGTTCGATCATGGTGTTCCCCTCAACCAGCCTCATCGCCGGCGAGCGCCGTTCCCGCATCCTGCCGGTCCTACCGATTGGCACTGTCGTTACGGTGCCGCGCCACTACGCGGACATCTTCGTCACGGAACACGGCATCGCCCGCCTGCGCAACAGGACTCTCCGCGAGCGCGTTAACGAGATGATCGGCATCGCGCACCCGGACTTCCGGCCAGAGCTCCGTCGCCAGGCCGCGAAGCTGGATCTGCTCTAGCCCAGGCGCTCCAACAGCTGGGCGTACTGCAGCAGATGCCGCGTCGCCAGGAAACGCTCGCGCACGCGTTCTCGCGCCTTGTCGCCCAGCTTCGCTCGCAGCTCCTCGTCCCCGAGCAGCCTCTCGAGCGCTGACGCGAACTCATCGGCGTCCTCCGGATCGCTCAGCAGCAACCCGCTGACCCCGTCCTCGATCTGATCCGGGATCCCACCGACAGCGCTTCCCACCACCGGCCGCGCCTTCCACATCGCCTCTGTCACCGTCAGCCCGAAGCCCTCTTTCAGGCTCTTCTGGACGATGATCGTCGCGTGACGCTGAAGCGCGTTCACGATCGCCGCATTCTCCTCGCCGTCGTCCATCGGCAGGCACGCCAGGTGCACGCGCTCTCGATAGCTCTCGGGCAGCCTTCGCCATGCCGCTTCCACCTCGTCCAACGTCCCCTTGCCTTCCGGGTCATCGGACACTGCCGCCACGTTCGGCCCCGCCACTATCAGCTCGGCGTTCGTCTCAAAGCCTCGCTCCAGCAGCCGTACGAAGCCCCGCATCACGCCAACGGGGTCCTTCAGCGGGTCCCAGCGCGAGATCTGTACGATTAGCGGCGTGTCCCACCCTGGTGCGCTCCCGGACCGCACGACGTCCGCCTGCCGGTCCACTCTGCCCGCAGATCCATCCTGGCGCGTGAATACCGGCGCCGTTTCGCTCGGCGCATCGACAATCCCCGCCTTGTCCAGAATCGCCCGCGCCGTCTCATCGCTCATCTCCTGGTTCTTCGGACTGAACGGGTCGATCGATGGCGGCACAATTACGCTGCGGCCGTGGTCACAGCAGTCCGGGATGTACTGCTCGCGGGTGAAGACGTTAACCGGCACCTTCTCCAGATACGGCGCCAGGAAGTCCCAGCCGAGATCTACCTCGGGCCCCGGCTCGTCGTTCCCCACGTGGCAGCGCCAGATCACGATCGCTCCCTGAGCAATCAAGTGCGGCGCCATCCCCGCTGTCTGCGGGTCGTGCAGAAGCACCAGGTCGCCCGGCCTCACCACCTCGCCCAACCTCGCCGCATTCTCTTGCGCCACCGCCTCGTAAACGGCGCGCTCTGAATCGCCCAGGTCACTGCCATCACCGCGCGAGCCGTGCAGCGCATGGTGCAGCCGCTTCGTCAGGCGGAAGAAGTCGTCGTTGCCCTCGATCACCGCCCAGCGCGCGTCGAACCCCATGCCCCGCACGTACGGCATCAGGCTGTGAAGCATCTCCGCCACCCCGCCGCCGAGCGCT
Source organism: Chloroflexota bacterium (assembly GCA_022561635.1). GTDB lineage: Bacteria > Chloroflexota > Dehalococcoidia > SM23-28-2 > RBG-16-64-32 > CF-162. Next base: position 10,701 of record JADFQV010000038.1, read on the forward strand.
GTCGAGTTAACGTTCCAGAGCCGGCGGCCCTCCAGCGCGCCTCGTGCCGCATCCGCCTTCGCTTTCAGCCGCGCTACCGGCTCCTCGCCCACCAGCGGAATCAGCCGGTCGATCGGCTGGCTGGCGATCGGTACTTCACGTAGTCCCGCCATGCTCTCTATCATTCTCACTCGTTTCTATTGCCCAACCTGCTATTTATAACGTCACGAACTCACAAGCGTTATCGTTTCTCCACATAACTCCCCAGCATTAGGCAACGTTACACACGAATGCGCCGCGGAAGGCGCCGCTCGACCGACGCCAAGGCCATCCTGGACACCTGGCACTTACTATTATATAGTGCGTTACGAGCAGTAATTTGGCCTCAAGGCACGACTTAGCGCCACTCAAGCTGGACTCGACCCAGGGCAGAAGGAGACAAGATGAGCGAAGAATCCACGCCCCGCATCGTCATCCACGAAGGTGGCCCGTACGAGGTGACCGGCGAGCCCACCCTCACAAAGCGTGCTCAATCTGAAAGCGTATACGGCGAGCCCCTCGACTGGGACCTCATCGGAAACGCAGACGCCGACTACAAGCGAAGCAAGCGCTATCTCCTCTGCCGCTGCGGCCAGTCGAACTCGAAACCCTACTGTGACGGCACACACGCCAAGATCAACTTCGACGGCAAGCTCACGGCCGACCGCTCGCCGAACGCATCACGCCAGAAGCTCATCGAGGGCGAAGGTATCTCGATGACCGACGACGGCTCGCTCTGCGAACACGCCGGCTTCTGCGGAACTCGGTTCACGAACGTCTGGGCGATGATGGAGTCGACGAAAGACCCGGAGGTGCGCGAGCGCGCGCGTCGCATGATCTCCAACTGTCCGTCGGGCCGGCTCGGTTTCGGCCCCGGCTACGAACACCTGGAGCCACAGTATGAGCCCTCGGTCGCGACGATCAAAGACGGCCCGCTCTGGGTCCGCGGCGATATCGAGATGGAGGCCGACGACGGCTTCGTCTTCGATAAGCTGAACCGCAAAACGCTCTGCCGCTGCGGACACTCCAGCAACAAGCCCTACTGCGATGGCACCCATAAGGAAGTCGGCTTTGAGGCCGACTGATGCAGCTGTTCGTGCGGCGACGACCAAGAACAAACACAGGAGAGACTAAGTGAACAGCGACACACATCTCCAGGTCCTAGGCATCTCCGGCAGCCTTCGCATCGCGTCATTTAATAGCGGATTGTTGCGGGCCGCGCAGGAGCTTGCTCCCGACCGAATGGAGATTACGATCTTCGATATAAAAGAACTCCCTCTCTACAACGGGGACGTCGAGGCTCAGGGTGATCCCTCGTCCGTTATCGCGCTAAAGTCAGCCATACGCGATGCCGATGCCATACTGTTCGCTACTCCGGAATACAACTGGGGTACCTCGGGAGCACTAAAGAACGCGATCGATTGGGCTTCGCGTGACCGGCAGGAGGGCTCACTGATGGGCAAGCCCTCGACAATTATAGGTGCCGGTGGCAGAGCCGGGACTGGCCGTGCCCAGATGCAACTTCAGCTGAACCTTGCGGAGACTGGTTCAGTAGTGATGGTCAAGCCGGGGGTTCTAGTTCAGGCATTCGCCCCTCAGCAGTTCGACTCGGAAGGAAATCTGATTGATAAGCAAACCAAAGAGTTGCTCCGAAAACACCTGGATGAGTTCACCAAGTGGATATTCCAACTCGTCCGACCGCGCGAGTTCGTGCGGCACGCCTGCGAAATGGACACGTCCGCTTGAGGTCGGCGCCTCCAGGATCCCAGAGCAGTCGCAAGGCAGGCTGACTAGAGCTTTAGCGCCAGAGCTCTAGCAGACTGAGCACTAGTTCGGAGAAAAGAGAACCATGGACAAGCCCGTAATCGCCGCACGCCAACCGTCGAAGGTCGATCTCGTCGCCGGCGAGGAATATACCTGGTGCCGCTGTGGACGGTCTTCGAGCCAGCCGTTTTGCGATGGCTCTCATCGCGGCACCTCCTTCACGCCGCTCAAGTTTACGGCGGAGGAAAGCGGCGAGGTGTTCCTCTGCCAGTGCAAGAACACCGGCAACGCGCCGTTCTGCGACGGTACTCACGCCCGCCTGCCTGAAGAAGCCGAGAGCGCGGAGGCACCCCCACAGCCCGCCACCGCACCAAACGGCGCACCCGCCGCGGTCCCCACGCCGGAAGAGCCGACCGTCCAGTACATTCACGAGCTCGCCCGCGACGGATTGAGCAAAGTCGGGCGCCACGGCGAGATGGGCGCCATGGGCGTCCCGCGCTCCGAACTGCCAGACTGGAACGACATCCAGCTCCTTCCCGCGCAGTTCGCCCGCAAGCCGCTCCTCGATGAAGTAGACGTGGCCAGCGAGCTCGTCATCGGTCCCAACGCTAAGAAACCGCTCACGCTCAAGATTCCCCTCTTCGTTTCGGACATGAGCTTCGGCTCGCTGTCGGAAGAGGCCAAGGTCGCCCTCGCCACCGGCGCCGAGCTGGCAGGCACCGGCATCTGCTCCGGCGAAGGCGGCATGCTGGCCGAGGAGCAAGCCGCCAACAGTCGCTACTTCTACGAGCTCGCCTCAGCGCGCTTCGGCTATGACGAAAAACTTCTCACCCGTGTGCAGGCATTCCATTTCAAAGGCGGACAGGCCGCGAAAACCGGCACTGGCGGCCATCTTCCCGCCAACAAGGTCGTGGGCAAAATCGCCGAAGTCCGTGGGCTGCCGGAAGGCAAGCCCGCCGTTTCGCCGGCGACCTTCACGGACCTGGCGACAGTATCGGATTTCCGCAACTTCTCTGACCGTGTTCGCCAGGTCACCGGCGGCATTCCCATCGGCTTCAAAATCTCCGCCAACCATATCGAAGACGACATCAGCTTCGCCGTCGAGGCGGGCGCCGACTACATCATCCTCGACGGCCGCGGCGGTGGCACCGGCGCCGCGCCACTGATCTTCCGCAACAACATATCCGTCCCTACCATCGCCGCCCTCGCCCGCGCCCGCCGTCATCTCGACGAACTGACCCGGCCTGACATCACCTTGATCGTCACTGGCGGCCTGCGCACCACACCAGACTTCGTCAAGGCCATGGCCATGGGGGCCGACGGCGTAGCCCTCGCCAACTCAGCCATCCAGGCGGTGGGATGCGTCGGCGCGCGCATCTGCAACACCAACAACTGCCCCACAGGCGTCGCCACGCAAAATCCGGAACTACGGGCGCGCCTCAACGTTGAAGCGTCCGCTCAGCAGCTCGCCAGATTCCTGGGCGCCTCAGTCGACCTCATGAAGGTTCTGGCGCGCGCCTGCGGCCACAATGACCTTCAGAAGTTCGACCTCGGCGATCTCACCACCTGGAAGCGCGAGATGGCGGACCTTTCGGGTGTGCGCTTCGGCGGCGTCGGCGCCTCGGCCAGTTAAGAGCGCGGCGCCCGCGATCGAGGGGCTAGTTACGCCGGAAGATGCTGGCGATCTTCCCCAGCAGGCCTGACCCGCCCAGGTCCGGCGGCGCCGTCGGTGGCGCGAAGTTCGAAAGCTCCTCGGCCAGCTTCTGCTCGCGGATCACCCCGTAGAAACGGCGCACTGCTTTACCACGCCGCGTCAGAATGAACGTCGGCGTCGACGAGATGCCGAAGCGCTTCGCCATGTCCGGCCGGTCGTACGTGCTCACGGCCACGAACTCAATGCTGCCCCGGAATCGCTTCCCCAGCCGCTCGAACACCGGCGCCATCACCTTGCACGGCGGACACGTGTGCGACCAAAACGCCAGGAAGGTGTGCGAGTCAGACCCCACCTGGTCCCAGAACGCATCGTCCGTGTATTCTTCGCTCTTCATCGCACCCTCCAGTCTACTCTACGGCCCTCTACGCGCCCTCGTACACGGGCGACCCGTCGTTGAACGCCGCCCACGCGAACCACAGCGGAGTGTCGGCGATCACCGGTTCCAGCTTCTCGCCCGCCAGCGGCCCATCCACGCCCTTTCCCAGCAGGGTCCACGTCGTCCCCGTCTCGTTATCCTTAAACAAATCCTCGCCGGCCGGGCGGAACGTCAGCACCTGTCCGTCCACCGTGCGCAAGTACGCCGCCCCGGTGCCGACAGAGCGCCCTTCGGCGATCTCCGGATCCGACAGCGCTGACGCTGTGCTCTCGTCGCCCCAGAAGACGACGATCGGCTCGCCCGCCACTTCGTCGTTCACCGCCCGTTTCTCCGATATCACGCTAAACGGGTACGCCTTGTTCGTCTCGCCGACGATCGTCGCCAGCACGCGCTCCATCGCTGGGAAGCGGTCGTCCACCTCGCCGTTGAACAGGAACGGCCGCGATGACGAGTCATAGAAGTCATACGGGTTGATGCCGTACGAGCGCCCGAACCCGGTGTCCTGCGACAGGACGGTCCCGTCCGGGAACTCCTCACGGAACGTCTCCCACGAAACGAGCGTCACCGGCACCAACGTCAACTGTGTCCCGGCCAGCTCACCGACGATTCCTTCGCCCGATATCTGTTGCCACAACGACTCCGTCTGCCGGTCCCACATCACCAGGTCGCTGTTCCGCAGCAGACCCGACACACCGAACGTCAGCACCCGCCCCTCAACCTCTCGCTCGAAGCCGACCGCCGAGTTGCACAGCGGGCAGTACGTTACCGCCACGGGCACGCCGCCTAGTTCGTCGTTCACCACCTCGTGCCACGTCAGGATGCGCAGCGGATAGGCCCTCGCCTCGCCGCCGGCCTTCGCCAGCGCCACCGGCTCACGGTCGTCCAGCCAGTCCACCTCGGCTACCTTCTCGAGCTTCGGCTCATCGATCGGCGAAATCACGTCGCGCGGGTCAGACGCCGCCAGGCCGCGCCGCAGCTCCGAAAGGTCGATCGTCGACTTCGACCAGTCCGTGTTCCACCCCTGCACGTTGGGAACGTTCTCTGGCTCGTCCGTCGTACTCACGTCCGATCGGCCCGCCGGTGACTCGCCAGGAAATGGGGTCACTGTACCCGGCGAGTCACCGGCAGAACCAGTACCGCAGGCAGCCGCGAGAAATCCCACGGCGAGGAGACAGAAACTGAGCCTGCGGGCAGTGGAGGTTGCAACTGCCTTAATGAAGTACATTGCTGTTCGGTCTTCCATTTACGTGTACGGATCGGGACTACTCCTTGCTCTATTATCGCCCTTTGTGCCGAGGAGATGTGTAAGCGAGGCTACATGACCTCCGTCCGCCGTCACCCCTCGCCCCACAGATTCGCGTCTCAGGCCGACTGGTGCGTTCGTTGACGCTTGGTAACGCCGAGCAACGAACAGTGGTTGACCTTATGGAGGTTACGCCTCGCCCTGCGAGTGATCTTCCTTGACCGGAACGTAACCTCCCCAAACGGCCCGGTTCACGCAGACCGGGCCGTTTCGTAATTCCTTACCGCGGTAATGGGGGCGGGTCGGCAGCGTCGCCCAGACGGAACACGTCAGGTAGAGGGTGACTAGCGGGGCCTAATTGTCGGGGCGTGGTTTATACTCCCGCCATGAAGCTTCGCTGGTCTGCTTTGGGTTCGCCGCCGGCTGTGTCACGTTAGGTGTCGTTTATGCCCTCATCGAATTGGCCGGAGACGACACACAGACGCAGGCTATAGTCATAAGCCGCGCGGACTTCGGCGGCCTAGCCAAGCTGCAGAGTACACTATCCAAACTTGCGGTCGAGGCATGAGACACAAGGATGACTACTGTGAGACGTACATCTTCGACTCTAACTTCGGCACCCTGTATGACAGGAACCCCGATGCCTTCCCGCAGTGGTTCAAGGACAGGCCAGCATGATTAAACCGGAGTACTACAGAATAGCAGAGCATAAGGAGATACACATAACACGAGCAATGGATGATAGGTATATGCACATGGAATGTGGTCGAGTGGAGAAGAGAAGCTGGCATCTAACCAAGTGCTCCCGGCCTAACTCTCTTGATTCAATATGCAGAGGCTGCAGGAGTGGTTGGTAATATATGAAGGCACCCACCGCGACGGTGCGCTTCTGCGTGTCGTCTAACGTCCTGGGCGCTCTGGACGAGTGGTGCGAGAGCCATGCGCGAAGGGAGCCGCCCGCGTGCTACCTCGACGCAGAGATTGGGAAACCGCTACCCGACTCCTGTCAGTGGCGCGTATCTACCCGCTAAGTTACTAGACAGACTTAGCGTTCGCCAGCAGCATCGCCAGGTAGAACAGGAGCCAGCGGGGCAGGCGGAAGCCGGTCACGCGACGCTCCACGACAAGAGGGCGAGAACTCGTCTCACGGCTTTGACTAATCCACTCCGATTAGTACAGCGTTCGCGTTGTCCATGTATCCGGTCGCTGCGGTCATGCTGTCTGTTGCGGAGATGATCAAATCGGCGTCAACGAATGTGACACCGAGCCAGAAATCCTCCAGGGCGTCGGCCATAGTCACACCGGCGAGCTCAAGCCACATCTGAACCTCGTCGAACTCTGAGGGCGCATTGAAGGCGAGGGCGTCATCCCGCCAGGCGTCGGCGTCCTGGGTTAGTTCTAGAGCCTTAGCGGCATTACTTTCGGAAAACGGATTAGCGCTCTGTGAAATCTCCACCACTCCGCCTGTGAGGCGCTGGCCCTCATCGAGCCAGCTCGACATATCCGTGAGATACGCCACTGCGGCCGCGTCCACTGTCGGATCAGGCGTGGGTGTGGCCGTTGGCTCGTCCGTGCGCGTGGGCGAACTGGTCGCCTCTTCGGTGTTCGAGGTTGCGGACGTCTCCGTGGGTGACGCCGTTATTTTGGCGTCCACTAATGAAGCGGACTCATCCTCATCCTCTCCGCCAAATATCGCCGCGACAGGGATCAGCAATAAGAAAGCGACAAAGCCAATGACGGGGCCTTTCCACCACCACGAAAGCCCCCAGAATCTTTGCCAGCCGCGCTCAATTTCTCCAAGAAATGTGCCCTTTTCTCTCATGACTCTGCCCCCTCCTCTACCTGTTGTTAAACGAATCGACCGCATTGCCAAATATGGGCTACCGCCGAGCTGAGCTTGATGCGGGATTATAGCACTCAGCGTTCGTGGGGTGCGGTAAACATCCCGGCCCCGTGACCGAGCCACCACGTCTCGCCCGCCCCCTTCAGGCGACGCCCTTTAGCGCCTGCCCTGCGCA
>JADFQV010000008.1 GCA_022561635.1 Chloroflexota bacterium
CACACCGAGATGATGTCCCGCCTTGGCGACGAGCGCGGGCGCGATGTCCTGCGCGAGCACGAAACGATTACCCGCGACGTCCTCAAGCAGCACGCCGGAACCGAGGTGAAGACGATGGGCGACGGCTTCATGGCCTCGTTCTCTTCCGTCACCAAGGCGGTTGAGTGCTCAATCGCCTTGCAGCGGGCGTTCGCCGAGCGGAAGAGCGACGAACCGTTGAACGTGCGCGTCGGCCTCAACGCCGGCGAGCCGATCGAGGAGGACGGCGACCTCTTCGGCGCCACCGTGATCCTGGCGTCGCGCATCGCCGCCAAGGCCGATGGCGGCGAAATCCTCGTCGCCGACACCATCCGCGGCCTCTGCTCCGGCAAAGGCTTCCTCTTCGCCGACCGCGGCGAGTTCGTCGCCAAAGGATTCGAGGAACCGGTGCGTTTGTACGAGGTGCGGTGGCGAGACTAGCGACACGTCTCTCCGCAAACAAAAGGAAAGAGCCGGCCTGGGAGGCCGGCTCTTTGTCTCGCGGGGCGGGAGGGGGTGTTTCCGCACCGCTTCTAGCTGATTCACATCTTACCTACCACAGAATCTCCGTGGTTAAAGGACGGTTACAGGCCGGGGTGGCCTCGGTGAGAGTTGCCAGCCTATGACGCCTGAGCTATGATTTTGCTATCTTGAAGGGAGTAAAAACTCGAATGTCCGATGCAACTGCGCTCAGCCGCACATACCCCTGGACAACAAGCGTCAACGGCACTGACGTCACTTTCCGTCTGATGACGCCGGACGACCGCGACGAAATCCTCGAGTTCGCTCGCTCCCTCCCCGCTGAGGACCTCATGTTCCTCCGCACCGACATCACTCAAGAAGCCACCGTCGACGCCTGGATGCGTTACCTCGACTCCGGCCGCACCATCAGCCTCGCCGCCGAAATCGACGGCCGCATCGCCGGCTACGCCAGCATCCACCTCAACGAGGCGCTCTGGTCCCGCCACGTCGGCGAGATGCGCGTCCTCATCAGCCGCGACCAGCGCGGCCTGGGCCTCGGCAAGCGCCTCACCAACGAGGCGTTCGGCATCGCTAAGGACCTCAAGCTGCGCAAGGTCACCGCCCAGATGGCCACCGACCAGCGCGGCGCCCGTGGCGTCTTCGAACACCTCGGCTTCCGGCCCGAAGCCCTCCTCGCCGACCACGTCATGACCCGCGACGGACAGACCCACGACCTGCTCATCATGTCCTACGACGTCGTCGGCTTCTCCAACGACCTCAAGGGCTAGCCGCCACAAGCCCTCACCCTTCCGGCGTGACTCCGGTCACACGCCCATGCCGTGCCGGCGCGTATCATTCCCTGCTAGATGACCGCCACTGACAGCGTCACTCAGCTGAAGAAGATCGCCGAGGGACGGGAAGCAGAGATCTTCGCATACGGCGAAGGCCGCGTCCTCCGCCTTTACCGCGGTGACCGCACACTGGAACACACTCAGACCCAGGCGGCCATCCTCCAGGCCGCCGCCGACGCCGGTGTCCGCGTCCCCGCTGTCTACGGCGTGGAGACCGTGGACGGCCGCCACGGCATGATCCTCGAACGCCTCGACGGCGAAGACCTGTTCGAGATCGCCGCCCGCAAACCCTGGCGCATCCTCAGCCTCGCCAGCCTCACGGGGCGCCTCCAGGCCGACCTGCACGGCCGGGCCGCGCCGATGTCGCTGGTACCGGTCCGCGAACGGTATCGCCAGGCAGTATCCGGCTCCGGTGCTCCACAAGAGTTCATCGACGCCGCACTCAAGACCCTGGACCGCCTGCCCGACGGCGATCGCCTCCTCCACGGCGACTTCCACCCCGGGAACATCATGCTCGGCGATCAGGGCCCGGTGATTATCGATTGGACCGGCGCAACGCGTGGTTCTCCCGAAGCCGACTTCGCGCGCTCGATGCTCATCCTCCGCCTCGGTGAACCTCCATCGAGCCTCCCCTTACTCATCCGCTTCTTCGCTCTCTTCGCCCGCTCGCTCTTCATGAGCACGATTAACCGCACCTACCACAGGAACATCGCCGTCGACGAAAAGCTTCTCCGCAATTGGCAACTCCCAACCGCCGTCGCCAGAATCGGCGACGGCATCGCCGAAGAGCGCGAGAAGCTCGACGAGCACATCCGCGAACTGATCGCCAGCGACACCGCGTGACCCAGAACAGCTGCCACCGTATCCTCAAAGCGTGAGCAAGCTCAGGTCACGCGCCCTCCCCCTGGCCCTGGTCGCCGCCGCGCTCCTGCTGGCCGCCTGTGGCGGCGACACGACCGAACGTTCGCCAACACCATCCCCATCTACGACCACGAATTCAGGCTCGCCCACGTCGACTACCGCCGCCTCGCCAACACCGTCGGGCCTGGCAACTGCCACGGCGAACGACACTCAACCACCACCACCGGCGACCGCACCTCCCGCCGCCGGCGTCACCATACTCTCGCCCGTCGACAAGAACCATGCGCTGCCGGCCGACTACGTGCCGCCCACACTCGTGGCGATCCCCGTCGCCTACCTCGCACCCGGATGGCCCGGCGAACTGCGCCAGGAGGCCGTCGACGCCCTCGTCCGCATGCTCGATGACGCCGCCGCCGCCGGCCACGACGTCCGGGCCCGCTCAGCCTACCGCTCCTACGCCACGCAAGAAACGACCTTCAACCTCTGGGTCGACCAGCTGGGCTACGACGCGGCCGTCAAAGTCAGCGCCATGGCCGGCCACAGCGAGCACCAGCTCGGCACGACAGCCGACCTCACGTCACCGACCGTCGGCTGGGACCTGCTGGAGTCCTTCGGCCCGACACCCGAGGGCCAGTGGCTCGCCGCCAACGCCCATACTTACGGCTTCGTGCTCAGCTACCCGGCCGCCGCGGAGGCCATCACCGGCTACTCCTACGAGCCCTGGCACTTCCGCTACATCGGCACCGCCGAGGCCCAGGCCTGGAAGGCCAGCGGCCTGACGCTCAACCAGTACCTGCTTCAGTAGCGCTTACTCGGCGAGGCCCGGGAACGACACCTGCAGCCCCTCGATCACGAACTGCACCGCGATCGCCACCAGGATGATCCCCACCAGGCGCGTTAGCAGCCGCATCGTCGACTCGCCGAGCAGACCAAACACCCGCTCGGCCGCGATGAACGCCACGAACGACACGAGGAGCACGAGAACGATCGCCGTGATCGTCTCCTCGTGGCCCACGGACTGCGAGAGCGAAGTCGCTGCCGCCAGCGCCCCGGGCCCCGCCATCAAGGGCGTCGCCAGCGGCACCAGCGCCACGTCGACCGGCTTCGGGTTCTCTTCCGCCGCAGTCTCTAGAAATCGGCCCTGCGTCACCATTCGGTAGGCCGGTATCAGAAGCAGCGCCCCGGCAGCGATGCGGAACGCCGCGTCCGAGATGTTGAGGAACTCCAGGACCTCCTGCCCACCCACCGCGAACGCCACGAGCATCGTCCCCGCCGCGAGGACCGCGATGGCGGCCACCTCTAGCCGCTGCCGCGACGACATGCTGCCGCTCAGCACGTTGAACACGACCAGGTTCCCCACCGGGTCGATGATCACGAAGAAGGCGACAAACGTGCGCGTCAGGTCTTCGCCCATGCGGTCATTCTAGGCGCTGCCAAGCGACGGTGACAGCGCAAAACCTAGCCCTTGGCCTTCGTCTCGCCCCAGCCGTCCCAGTACGTCACCTTCTCCACCGGCAGCCGCGGCCCCTGCCCGAACTTGCCCTTCGGCCAGCCCATCGGGATCAGGCACATCGTCTCCACGCCTTCGGGCACGCCCAGCAACTCCTTAACCTCCGCCTCGTGCACCTTGTGCAGAGTCGTCAGCGTCGTCCCCAACCCCTCTGCGCGCGCCGCCAGCATCAGATTCTGCACCGCCGGAAAGATCGACGACCCCATCCCGGAGACCGCCGCCACGCCGCTGGCCCTCACCGTCGGGATGATGAACACCGGCGCCTCCGCCAGATGGTTCGCCAGGTGGTCCGCCGAGCGCAGCACTCTCGCCTGGTCGCCTTCGGCCTCCATCGCGCCCTGCGCCGCGCCGTACATCTTCTGCCAGCCGTCCAGGTACCACTCGCCGATCTTGCGCTTCTTCTCCGCATCCGTCACGACGATGAAGTTCCACGGCTGCCGGTTGCCACCGCTCGGCGCCCGGATCGCCGCGTCCAGCACCTTCCAGATCAGCTCCTCGGGCACCGGGTCCGTCTTCAGCCGCCGCATCGCCCGCAGCGAGTACATCGCCTCGTGTAGCTCCATCTCTTCCTCCCTCTCGTTGAACAGCGTCAGCCTAGCACGGCGACGCTCAGCGCTCGACCATCACGTCGCCGACTTCGACCTCCGCCCGCGGCGGCGGCTCGAAGCCTTCTTCGGGGTGACCGAGGAGCACCAGAAACGTCGGCTCCCAGCCGTCCGGCAGTTCCAGCGCCTCACGCACCGCCGGGGCGCAGAAAAGCGGCGCGCCCTTGAGATAGCCGACGAGGCCGCGCTCCACCGCCGCCAGCAATATGTTCTGCAGCGCCGCGCCCAGGCTCTGCACAAACATATCGCGCTCCGCCGACCGCCGCCCCTCGTCCGCCTGCTCCTTCGCCTCCGCCAGTTCGAGGCACGCCACCAGCAGAGCCGGCGCGCCCACGATCTGCTCCTTCGAACGCGCCAGCAGCCGCTGAACATCGTGCACGGCCGTCCCCACCGCCTCCAGATCCGCCAACCAGGCGCTCGCCATCGCCTCCGCCAGCCGCTCCTTCGCCCCGTCCGTCGCCACGTAGGCGAACCGCCACGGCCGCGACTTATGCGGCGCAGGCGCCCGGCAGGCCAGCGCCACCAGCTCGCGCACGAGGCTGCGCGCCACCGGCTCCGGCCCGAACCGCCGCACCGAGCGTCTCTGCGAGATCACGTCCGCCACGGGCTGGTATCCGCCTTCCATGGTCACTCCAACCGCTCCTCCACTCCCAGCTCCGCCAGCAGCCGGTGCGTCGCCGTCTCTCCCGGCCTCGCCAGCAGCCTGCGCAGGTCCTCCGGCGAGTCCACGTCGTGCGCCAGCGACTCTATCCGCACTACTTCCGCCGGCACTCCGATCGCCATCGCCTCGCGCTTGTGGTTCACCGACGAACGCTCCCCGAAGCGAAATGTGATGACGTCCGGCGGCCGCAACGCCAGCGCACTCGTCCCTCTGTCCGCGGACGGACAGAGCGCGACTCCCCGCTCCGGCAGCGCCGCCAGCAGCGTCTCGATGTCGCCCGCCGTCGCCTCCGGAACGTCACCCAGCACGATCAGCAGCGCTTCCGGCTTCGGCGACATCGAACTCAGCGCCCGCGCCAGCGCCTGGTTGAGGCCGCGCACGTTCGCCGACTCGGCGACCGGGCTGGCGTCCAGCTTGGCGGCCAGGCCCAACACGTCGCTGTCGGGGCTGACCACCGAAACGCTCTCGATCGCCGCGACAGCCTTCAGCGCCCGCACCACGTCTTCCAGCATCGCCAGCGCCAGCTTCCGCCGCTCGACATCCGACAGGACGGACGAGAGGCGGCCCTTGGCCTCGCCCAGCGCCTTCGCCGGCACCAGCGCCCGTATCACCTGGCACCCAGCGCCGCCAGCACAGTCCGGGCCAGCGCGCTCTTCTTCGCCATCGACTTCATTATCGTGTCCGTCACCACAACGTCCACCCCCAGCGCCTCGATCTCCGGGACCAGCGCCTCGTCGGCCGCGTCGATCACCAGGACGTCGAGAAAGTCCTCGTACAGTCTGGCGATGCTCACCGCCGACGCCTCCATCCCCTGGTCCCGCAGCATCCGGTCTGCCGGCCCCTTGAGCGCTCGGCCACCAACGATCGGGCTCACCGCCGCGACCCGGCATTCTGTCGCCCGCAGCGCCTCGCGCACGCCGGCCACGGCCAGCGCCGGCCCGATGCTCACCAGAGGGTTCGACGGGGAGATGATCACGCCGTCTGCCTCACGGATCGCCTCGATCACGCCGGGAGACGGCACAGCCTCATCGACGCCTTCGAAGATGATCTCGCGCGCGTGACCCTCCGTCCGCCGCTTCACGAAATACTCCTGGAACTCCAGCACCTCTTCGTCCGTGCGGATCATCGTCCGCAGCCGGTCGTTCGTCACCGGCAGGATCGTCGCCGGCACGACCAGAGCGTCGGCCAGCTCGCCCGTGGCCTCCGTCAGCGTCTTGCCGCGCCGCAGCAGGTGCGTCCGCGCGATGCACGTCGCCAGATCGCGGTCGCCCAGCTTGAACCACGTGTCGTAGCCGTACCGTGGCAGCGCCTCCAGCACCGCATACGTGTCGCCCGTGATGCCGAAGCCCCGCTCCTCGTCCGCCAGCCCCGACAGGTGATACAGCACCGAGTCGATGTCCGGCGACACGTGCAGCCCGAAGAACTCCGCGTCGTCGCCAACGTTGGAGACGATCGTCACCTCCGACGGACTGTGCACGGCCAGCAGCCCCTGCAAGAAACGCGCAGCCCCAACGCCGCCGGCAATAACGGTGATCACGGGTTGAGATTACCCTATGCCATCTCTCCGAGGGTCAGGCTTCAGCCTGACAGGGGTGGGGGACTAACACCTCGCACCCAACACCTAATACCTATCTCGCCTCCGATAGCTGCCGCGTCAGCACCACCTCTCCCGAAGTCCAGGTTATCCACCGCTCACCCTGAGGCTCTCGAAGGGCTGTCCCCTATCGGTTCTCCCACAGCTGCCGCGTCAGCGAACAGTGCGCCACATGCTGACCCAGATGCTCCAGCGCGTGCAGGATCGCGTACGCCGCCGGCACCTCTTCCTGTCCCGGCTGCCACGAGCCATCGCCCGCCTTCTTCGCCGGCCGTGCGTGCGTTCCCCGCGTCGCCGACCAGTCGACGTCGTCCGCGTCCCGCAGCAGCACCGTGCACTGCGCCGACATCTCGTCGACCAGCCGCAGCAGCGCCAACGGGTCGTCCTCCGTCACCAGGAACTCCGACGGCCGGTCACGCTCCGGCAACGGCGCGCCGACCGCGATCGCCAGCCACGACCGCGTGCTGTGCATCACATGCGTCGCCAGCACCGCGATCGAGTTCGTCTCCTCGCCCCCGGGCCGCCAGTTCAGCGCCTCCGCCGGCACCCCCTCCACCGCCGCCCGCAACTCCCCCAGCGACTCCTTCAGAACGTATCTGGCGGAGGGCGTGATGGGGTCAGTCATCACTCGCCTTCAGTTTCTCCAACAGCGCAAGAGTCTGCCTGCTCGTCACGTCGTCTCCCGTTCCATCGTGCCTGCCTGCTGCCTCATCCGATGTCGCCTGGTTCGTCATCTTCAAGCCAGGCCACGATCTCTTCCAGCCGTGAGCGGAGGGAGGTACGCTCCCAAATCAGTCGGACCTCCGTGTCTTCCTCATGATCGGTGGTCCTCACTACTAGCTGGCCGCTAAAGAAGTCAGGCACCCGCACGACCCAGTCTTCGCCATCCTCCTTCAAAGACCAGAAATTGCTGACAAAGTCCCGAACGATGTTGTCGAGGACGGTTTCGCTGTCCAGCGTGGTGACGGCACGCAGTTCACCGTTGTGATGATGGTCACTCCACGCGAGGTAAGCACGAAACGGAATCGCAACGATGATTGTCGTGACGATGACTACGGCGACGATGAAGATGACTTCCACTATTTCAGTTTCCTGCGATCAGCCAGACGGCAAAAGAGGCCTATGCACACGACTGTGGTCATGGCCAGTTCTTCGCAAGATGCCATGCCGATCGTCCAACCCTCATAACGCCCGCATTATAGCGCCGCGTGCGTCCCCTAGTCCGCCAGCTCCACCACCGTCACGCCGTCACCGCCCGCACGCCGTTCCGCCTCCGCGTGGCTCTCCACCAAAGTGTGCTTCGCCAGCATCTCCCGCACCGCCCGCCGCAGCGTCCCCGTCCCCTTGCCGTGGATGATCCGCAGCTCCTTCACCCCCGACCGCACCGCCTCGTCCAGCCGCTGATCGATCAAGATCAGCGCCTCGTCCACGCTCAGCCCCCGCAGGTCCAGCTCCGGCGACGCCATCGGCGTCGGCAGCAGCGACGGCTCGTACTCCCGCGTCTCCGGCTTGACCTCCGACGCCTTCTCCACCGACTCGATCTGCTTCACGTTCACCCGCGCCCGCAGCGACCCCAGCTTCACCTCCAGGTCGCCCGCCGCGTCCGGAGCGCTGATCGCCTCGCCCGGCGTCGGCACGTCGTGCAGATAGATGCGGTCGCCGGGGCCGATCTCCGGCAGCGGCCCGCTCTGCTTGCGGCGCTCGCGCTTCTGCACCTTCTTCACGTCCTCCGCCACCGCCTCCGTCTCCTTCTGCACCACCTCCACCACCTTCGCCCGCTCGAACACGCTCAGCCGCTCCGCCTGCGCCAGCTCCTTCTGCGCCTCCAGCAGCCGCACCCGCGTCTTCTGCAGCTCCGCCTCCATCTCCTTGCGCGTCTCCTCTATCAGCCGGTTGCGGTTCGCCTCCAGCGACTTCAGCTCCTTCGTCACCCGATCCCGCGCTGTACGAGCCTCGCCGGCGGCGCTGCGCTGCTCGTCGCTCGCCGTCTGCGCCTCATCGCGGTGCTTGTGCAGGTCCGAGATCAGCGACTCGATCTCCAGCCGGTCCGGCGAGATCCCCTCGCGCGCCTCCGCCAGCACTTCCTTCGGCATCCCCAGCCGCTCCGCGATCGCCAGCGCGTTCGACTGCCCCGGCAGGCCGATGTGCAGCCGGAACGTCGGCGCCAGCGACTCCGCGTCGAACTCCACCGAAGCGTTGCTGATCCCCTCGGTCGAGTGCGCGAACGCCTTCAGCTCGCCGTGGTGCGTGGTGGCGACGGTCAGACAGCCGATCCGCAGCCGGTACGTCAGGATCGACTGCGCCAACGCCGAGCCCTCCACCGGGTCCGTTCCCGCCGCCAGCTCGTCCAGCAGCACCAGCGAGCGATGCGTCGACGCCCGCAGGATCGAGATGATGTTGCCCATGTGCGAGCTGAACGTCGACAGCGACTGCTCGATCGACTGCTCGTCGCCGATGTCGGCGAACACGGCGTCGAAGACGGGCAGGCGGCTGTCCTTCTCCGCCGGCACCGGTATTCCCGCCTGCGCCATCAGCGCCAGCAGGCCGACGGTCTTGATGGCCACGGTCTTGCCGCCGGTGTTCGGCCCCGTGATCAAGAGCACCGAAAACGCCTCGCCGGACGACGCCTCGCGGGACGTCGGTCCGCCCTCGCCCAGCCACATACTCACCGGCACCACGTCGCCCGTCAGCTGTGGATGCCGCGCGTTCTGCAGGTAGAGCGATCCCGGCTCCTCCGTCAGCCAGCGCTGGTCGGCGTCGTCGTGAGGCAGCTGCGTCGCCCCGATCGACTCACCGTACCGCACCTTCGCCACGAGCACGTCGATCTCGGCCAGCGCCGTCAGCGCGATCGCCACTTCTTCCGCCTGCGAACCGACGAGCGCCGAAAGGTCGCGCATGATGCGGGCGATCTCCCGCTCCTCCTCGGCCTGCAGCTCGCGCCACTTGTTGCCCATCTCCACCGTCTCCATCGGCTCCAGGAAAACAGTCGCCCCGCTCGCCGAGACGTTGTGCACGATCCCGGGCAGCTGCGACCGTAGCTCCGCCTTCACCGGCACCACGTAGCGCCCGTCCCGCAGCGTGATGATCGGCTCCTGCAGCGCCGTCTTGCTCTTGCTCAGCACCTCCTGCAGCCGCGACGTCAGCCGCTCGTGGGCGATTCGCGACTCCCGCCTCAGCGTGCGCAGCGCCGGCGAGGCCGAGTCCACGACCTCGCCCTTGCCGTCGATACAACGCCCGATCTCGCTCGCCACCTCGCGGAAGTCGGCGATCCGCTCCGCCACCACCGAGAGGAACTCCATGTGCATTCGCACCTTCTCGATCGTCCCCTGCAGATGGCGGGCCGCGTCCAGCGTCACCCGCACGTCCAGCAGCTCCTGCGGCTCCAGCTGCCGGCCCAGCGCCGCCGCCTCCACCACCCCGCCCACGTCGTGCACGTCCGAGAGCGATAGGTTCGGCTTCAGCTCGATCAGCCGCCGCGTGTCGGCGGTCAGCCGCTGGCGGTGCAACACCTCGGCGAAGTCAGACGACGGCCTCAGCTCGGCCGCCAGCGCCCGGCCGCGCTCCGTATAGCAGCGTCGCGCCAGCCGCTCGATGACCTTCTCGTACTCGAGAGTCGACAGGGCCTTTTCCGGCATACTCACGCCCAACAGTGTACGAGAATGCTCTCGCCCTGGCGGCACTCGCCTCGAGCGAATCTCACGCGGTCCTCTGCCGACAAAGGCTGTTCCCCCTCATCCTGAGGCTCCACGAGCGGGACGGCCCCATGTCCCCCGCACCTTGTCCCCGTCCCGCCGCAGGCTCAGCGGTCCTGCAGCGCCGCCACGCCCGGCAGCTCCCGGCCCTCCAGGAACTCCAGCGAGGCGCCGCCACCCGTGCTCACGTGCGAAAACTCCTCCGCCATCCCCAGCGATTCAACCACCGCGGCCGTCTCCCCGCCGCCGATAATCGTCGTCGCTTCTTCCAGCTTCGCTATGACCCCCGCCAGGCGGTGCGATCCGTGCGCGAACGACGGCATCTCCGCCACGCCCATCGGCCCGTTCCAGACCACCGTCTTGCACTCGGCCAGGGCGTGCGCATAGACGTCGATCGTCGTCTCGCCAACGTCCATGATCCGCCAGCCGGCTGGCACGTCCTTCACCGACACCCGCCGCGCCGGCGAGTCCGCCTCGAAGCGCTCCGCTACCACGACGTCCGCTGGCAGCAAGAGCTTCACGCCCCGCTCGGACGCCTTCTCTTCGATCCGCTTCGCCTCCGCCATGTAGTCGTCCTCCACGAGCGACTCGGCAACGTCGAAGCCCTCCGCCTTGAGGAACGTGTTCGCCATCCCGCCGCCCAGCATCAGCTTGTCGACACGTTCCAGAAGCGCCTCGATCACGGCCATCTTGCTGCTAACCTTGGCCCCGCCGATGATCGCCGCGTACGGCCGCTCCGGCTCTTCGACGGCCCGGCTGAGAAAGTTGATCTCGCTCTCCATCAGGAAGCCCGCCACCGCCGGACGCAGATGGGCGACGCCTTCTGTCGAGGCGGACGCCCGGTGCGCCACCCCGAAGGCGTCGTTCACGAAGACGTCGCCGAGGCTGGCCAGCGCCTTCGCGAACTCCTCCTCGTTCGCCTCCTCCTCCGGGTGAAAGCGCACGTTCTCCAGCAGCAGCACATCGCCATCCGTCAGCGCCGCGACAGCATCCTGCACCACCGTTCCGATACAGTCGTCCGCCGTCTGAACAGGCTCGCCCATTAGCTCCGCCAGACGGGCCGCCACCGGCGCCAGGCTCAGACTCGGGTCGCGCTTGCCCTTCGGCCTTCCCAGGTGCGACAGGAGCACCACCCTCGCCCCCTCGAGCCGCAGATAGTCCAGCGTCGGCAGCGTCGCCCTGATCCGCTTGTCATCGAGGATGCGCCCGGAGGCCACGTCCATCGGCACGTTGTAGTCGACTCGCATCAGCACGCGCTTGCCCGAGACGTCGATGTCCCGCACCGTCTTCTTCCTCACGGCGCGACGGCGCTCCCCTCCATCTTTATCATCGTCTCGCCCAGCGCCACGATCCCGAACTCGGTGTTATAGCCGTTTAGCTCGTCACCAGAGCCGGCGACTCGCGCGAACGTCTCGATCTGCACAGCCGTATCGTCGATCAAGAAGATCAACCGCCGATAGAGCCGAGCATCGGTCAGCGGACACTCGCCGGTATCGCAGCCGAGGTCAAACGGTGTCAGGATACTTGTGAACAGCGTACCGGTGACCCCCCGCACCTCGACCTCCTGCTCCTGCTCCGGCAGCGTGCCAGCGAACTCCGGGATCGTCGGCGACACGAAGCCGTTGGGATCACGCGCCAACCTCAGGATCACGGCGGCGAGCAGTGGCTGCGCTTCGCTGCCGTCACCAACGATCAACGCATAGTGCAGCTCGGCCGTGTTTGTCGTCGGGTCCGTCACCACGGC
Source organism: Chloroflexota bacterium (assembly GCA_022561635.1). Classification (GTDB taxonomy): domain Bacteria; phylum Chloroflexota; class Dehalococcoidia; order SM23-28-2; family RBG-16-64-32; genus CF-162. The sequence continues at coordinate 11,999 of JADFQV010000008.1, forward strand.
GTCTATCGGCGGTAGCGCCAGCCGGCCAAGCTGCGGGCTCTCGTAGACCTCGTTCAGCCAGTACACCGTCAACCCAAGATTGGCCAGCTGCCCCAGGCTCTCCTCAGTCGTCAAAACCTGAGCTTCGACGACCGACCGGTCGAGGAAACCCTCCGGCAAGTCATCGCGTGAGATCAGCTCCGACGTCGTGTAGCGGATCCGCACCCGCTCCTGCGATGGCGTCTCGCCGGCCGGCACCTCTTCGCTCCGCTCGAACGCCAGCGGCAGGTACGTCTCCGGATCCAGCTCCACACGCCCGACCAGCGTCGCTCCCGTCGGCTCGCCATCCTGTGTGATCGGCGTCCGTGCGTTGACGGCGAGCACCGCGCGCCCGTCCGCCACCGTATCGCCGATCACCTCCAGCTCCTGCCCAAAGGCCAGCGCCCCCAGCGCCTCCAGCCAAAGGATCATCGGGTGATCGATGCGGGGCCGAATCGGCCCCTCCGGGTTCGCGTCCTCTGCGAAGACCTGATTCTCGATCGGATCGAAGCTATATACGTCCCAGCCGTCACCGACGCTGATCAGCGCACCGTTCGCAGTCGCATCTCGCCGACGGAACTTCTCGTTCTCGACGTCCATCCAGATCTCGCTACCGTCGTCGCCGACCACGTGATAGATCGTCCCCGGCTCGTTCAGCGCCTCCTCCACCTGCTTCACGATATCCTCGCCGCTTTCGCTGCCACCGCCGCAGGCCGCGAGGGCCACCAGCACACCGGCCAGGGCGTAAAACCACCTGCTCACTCGCCGGCCTCTTTCCGTTCCTTATCGGTGCCGAGGGTTCGTCCCAGTACTCTTTCAATCTCCTCTTGCGTCACGGCGCCCTCCCGCACGATCATCGGCCCGCCCTCTCGTGTTATGTCGATCACCGTGCTCTCCACTCCTGTCATCCTGCCCCCGTCCACTGCCAGCGCCACCATGTCACCGAACTGGAACGCCGCTTCCGCCGCCGACACCGCCGCGCGGCCGGCGCTCCGGTTCGCGCTCGTGCCCACGACTGGCTCGCCCACGGCCGCGATCATCCCCAGTGCGAACTCGTGGCCGGGCTCTCGCAGCGCCACGGTGTCTCCGTCCGCCAGCGCTACACTGTGATACGAATCAAGTCGCCGCATGACGATCGTCAGCGCGCCTGGCCACAGGGCCGACATCAGGTTGTGCGCAACGGGCGTGACCTCCGCCACCCAAGTCGCCATCAGGGCGTCCGCCACGAGCAGCGGCACCGCCTTCGACGGCGAGCGCCCCTTCGCCGCGAACAACCGCCGCACGGCATCCTCGTTCCCGGCCGCCGCGCCCAGGCCGTAGACCGTATCCGTCGGATAGACAACAAGCTCGCCCGCTTTGAGCGCGCTCACCGCCACTTCCAGCGCGCGCCGGTCCGACTGCGAGATGATCTCGGCCACGCCTTCGAGGTTACCCGAAACCGCCCGTAGGAGCACGACTTCCGGCGCCAACCGCTCACCTGGGTCAACCGATTATTGCCCGCGCCCGGAGCCCCTGATATCATTCCTCTATGGAGCCACCAACGCACCCCGACGCCCCCGACACCAGCCCCCCGAACGACACCCCCGATACGCCCGAAAGCGCCCGCAAACACCCCACTTCCGAAGACCTCGAAGTCTCCTCCTACCTCGAAGCAACCCTCGAAGGCCAACCACAGCCCGAGGCCCCGCCCGCGCCACCGGCGCAGCCGCAGACGGTCATCGTCCTCGACTTCGGTTCGCAGCTCTCGATGCTCATCGCCCGCCGCATTCGCGAGGCCGGCGTCTACTCCGAACTCGTCCCCTACGACGCCACCTGGGACGACGTCCGCAAGCTCAACCCGGCCGGCTTCATCCTCTCCGGCGGCCCCGCCTCCGTCTACGACGACGACGCCCCCCAGATCCCCACCTACGTCTTCGAGTCCGGCCTCCCCATCCTCGGCATCTGCTACGGCATGCAGCTCCTCGCCTACCAGCTCGGCGGCAAGGTCGAGCCCTCAGCCGAGCGTGAGTACGGCCACGCCGTCATCCACCACGCCTCCGACTCCCCGCTCTTCGAGGGCCTGCCCGCCTCGCTCCCCGTCTGGATGTCCCACGGCGACCGCATCACCGAAGTCCCGCCCGGCTTCCAGCCCTTCGCCCACTCCGACTCCTCACCGATCGCCGCCATGGCCAACGACTCCGGCTACATCGGCATCCAGTTCCACCCCGAAGTCGTTCACACCCGCGACGGCGCAGCCATCCTTAAGAACTTCCTCCTCAAAGTCTGCGGCTGCACCGGCGACTGGTCCGCCGGCAACTTCATCGCCGACTCCATCAACCGCATCCGCGCCCAGGTCGGCGACGGCAAGGTCATCTGCGCCCTCTCCGGCGGCGTCGACTCCGCCGTCACCGCGGCGCTCGTCCACCGCGCCATCGGCGACCAGCTGACCTGCGTCTTCGTCAACAACGGCCTCCTCCGCAAAGACGAGCCCGAGCGCGTCGTCGACACCTTCCACCGCCACCTCAAGATGAACCTCGTCCACACCGACTCCGAGGACGTCTTCCTCGACGCCCTGGCCGGCGTCACCGACCCGGAGCAGAAGCGCAAGATCATCGGCGAGACCTTCATCCGCATCTTCGAGCAGGAAGCCGACCGCCTCTTCCCCCTTAAGACCGCTCGTCCTGAGGCTCTCGAAGGACCCACCGCTCATCCTGAGGCTCTCGAAGGGCCCACCGCCGATTTCATCGCCCAGGGCACCACCTACCCCGACGTCATCGAGTCCGGCGCCCACGCCTCTAAGTCCAAGGTCGCCGCCACGATCAAGACCCACCACAACGTCGGCGGCCTGCCCAGCGAGATGACCTTCCAGCTCGTCGAGCCCCTGCGCTACCTCTTCAAGGACGAGGTGCGCAAGGTCGGCCTCGAGCTCGGCCTGCCCGAAGAGATCGTCATGCGCCAGCCGTTCCCCGGCCCGGGCCTGGCCATCCGCATCATCGGCGACATCACCCGCGACAAGCTCAGCACCCTGCGCGAGTGCGACTGGATCGTCATGAACGAGATCAAGAAGGCCGGCCTCTATCACGACCTCTGGCAGGCCTTCGCCATCCTCACCGACACCCGCAGCGTCGGCGTCATGGGCGACTTCCGCACCTACGGCCACGTCGTCGCCATCCGCGCCGTCACCGCCGAAGACGCCATGACCGCCGACTGGGCCCGCCTCCCCTACGAATTGCTAGCGAAGATATCGAATCGGATTGTCAACGAGGTGCCCTCGGTTAACAGGGTTGTTTACGACATCACCAGCAAGCCACCGGGAACAATCGAATGGGAGTAGGATTGGGCTAAGCCGAACATGCCAACGAAGATGACCCTATGGTCGATTGAAGCAGACTCACCGCGTGAGATTCCAGTCGTGCCCCTCGACCTTGAGTCCCGACTCGAAAGCTGGGTCATGGACGAACCAAACATTCTGGGTCTCGACGTCGTCATCATCGGCCAACAAGTCGCAACAGACTTTGGCGGGTTCATCGATCTACTTGCGATCGATGCTGGGGGCGATCTCGTGGTTATTGAACTCAAACGCGGTCGTACACCCCGCGAGGTGGTCGCCCAAGCTCTGGACTATGCCGCCTGGATCAAGACGTTAACCCCTAAAGACGTGCACCGAATCGCCTCTGAGTACCTCTCAGACCGGCAGGATCTCGACACGGCGTTTTCAGATAAGTTCGGCATCCCCCTTCCAGACCAACTGAACGCCGATCACAGCATTCTGATCGTGGCTTCTGAGTTAGACGATTCGTCCGAGCGCATCATCTCGTATCTCGTTGAGCAATACGGCGTCAACATCAACGGCGTCTTCTTCAACGTCTTCTCTCACGGCGATAACCAGTACCTTGGCCGTTCATGGCTTGCTAGCCCCGAGAAGGTGGACAAGACCAGCGCAGGCAGGAAACAGGCACCATGGACCGGGTGTTGGTACGTGAACGTTGACGAGGGTGAAGCAGGAACTGGGAAGACTCGAAGGAATATGGGTTCATCAGCGCGGGCGGTGGTAGAAAGTACAGCTCAGCGCTAGATCGGTTGAGCGAAGGGGCCAGGATTTTCGCTTATCAGAAGGGGATGGGATACGTAGGCTATGGCGAGGTCTTGTCGCCGCCCGTGATGGCAAAGGAATTCGTTGTGCAGTTTAAGAACGCCCCACTCACCGACGTTACCTTGAGACAACCGAACTTGCTGCATGACATTGACGATCCAGAGCTGTGCGAATGGGTCGTTGGAGTCGAATGGATAACTTCCTTTGCCAACGATGATGCGAGGAAGTTTCCCGGTATCTTCGCTAATCAGAACGTCGTCTGCAAATTGCGCGACGAGAAGACATTCAAGTTCCTGAAACACGAATTCAATGTCGAGGAGGATTCTCCAGCCCCAGCATCGCCTGAGTAAGTTCATAGCTCGCACAACGAGAACAAGGACCCATTTCGAGCCCCTGCCTAAATCTCGGTATCGCGGGCGCTTCCTCAAGCAGTCCCCACCCGGCCCCTCCACCACCACCCCCCCCGTCGCACAGACGTGCTACACTGGCCCCAGGTAATAGATTCGCACCCCTCACTACACCCTGACCTGGTACCCCAGTGCTCTCGGCTCCTGATGGTCGGACCTTGCCAATAACCACGAAAGGAGACCATCACATGAGCTACGAAGACAAGAACCTCACCTGCGTCGAATGCAACACCACGTTCGTATTCAGCGCCGACGACCAGTCGTTCCACTCCCAGAAGGGCTACACCGACCCCAAGCGCTGCACCAGCTGCCGCGCAGCACGCCGCAGCGGCGGCGGGGGCTACGGCGGCGGTGGCGGTGGCGGCTACGGCGGCCAGCGCGAAATGCACCCCGCCGTCTGCGCCGAGTGCAACAAGGACACCGAAGTCCCCTTCCTGCCCACCGGCGACCGGCCCGTCTACTGCAGCGACTGCTTCAGCAAGCGACCTGCACCCTCCAGCCAACGCTGGTAAACCATCTCCATGAGATAACACAACGAGGGTCCTTCGGGGCCCTCGTTGTCATTCACCCGGCCGCACCGGGCCATCACCCAACCCCCACCTCGCACCCGAATCCGCTCATCCGCTTCACCGACGGCAACCCCTCCCACCTCCCATCGCGCACAACGAAACAGGCACCCGAAAAACGGGCACCTGCTTGAAGCTCTGGGTTCGCGGGCTAGTTACGCCGGGCGCTTGCTAAAGCAATCGCTGCAGTACACCGGGCGATCGCCACTCGGGCGGAACGGAACCTCAGTGTCCTTGCCGCACTGCGCGCAGACCGCCGGGTGCAGCTCGCGCGCCCCGCCGCCGTAACCACCGCCGCCGCCGGCTCGCCGCGCTGAGCGGCAGTCCGGGCAGCGCTTGGGCTCGTTCTGGTAACCCTTCTCCGCGTGGTACGACTGGTCGTCGGCGCTGAATATGAACGTCGCACTACAGTCGGTGCAGGTCAGGTTCTTGTCTTCGTAGCTCATGATGTCTCCTCTTGCTTACCGATACTGGCAACGTTCCGACCATCTGAGCCAAGACTCCGGGCAACCAGGTCAGGGTGCGGGTGGATTCGATACTTTGCCACGCATAGAGTACCAGACGATGCCAACGATGCAACCCCCGTAAAACGCCGCCTTGTACACTCCCTCTGTGACCATACCTGCGCCAGATACGATCCTCATACCAGCCGGCCCCTTCACCATGGGCGACGACAACGCCCGCCCGGACGAGCGCCCCGCCCATCCCGTCACCCTCCGCGCCTTCCGCCTCGCCGTCTTCCCAGTCACGAACGAAGACTACGCCCGCTTCCTGGCGTCCACCGGTGCCGAGCCGCCGCCCTTCTGGGACGACCCCGCCTTCAACACCCCCCGCCAGCCCGTCGTCGGCGTCAGCTGGCCCGAGGCCGTCGCCTACTGCCGCTGGCTCAGCGACACGCTCGGCGCCACCTACCGCCTGCCCACCGAGGCGGAGTGGGAAAAGGCGGCCCTCGGCGGCACCGACGGCCTCCGCTTCCCCTGGGGCGACGCCTCCTGGGACGGCTCCGACGGCAACTTTCCGATGGAAGCGACGTGGACCGTGGGCAGCGCCCCGCCCAACCGCTACGGCTTCGTCGACATCGGCTTCAACATCCACGAATGGTGCTCCGACTGGTACGCCGCGGACTACTACACATCCAGCCCCGCACACGATCCCCAGGGCCCGCCGGCCGGCCAGCGCAAATCCTCTCGCGGCGGCGCCTGGCGTCACATGATCAAGATCGCCCGCTGCTCGGCCCGCTCCAGCATCCCCCCCGACTACCGCTATAACGACTACGGCTTCCGCCCCGCCCTCGACGCCTGAACGCCGCGCCGTGTCATCCGTCACTGAACCTCCTGGGCGGGCCGTGCTACCCTCGCTCTTACCATCGGCAACCTCGACCACGACACGACCCCCACAGGCGCCGACGGCCACTACTCCATCGTCATCTCAGAAGACTGGCGCATCTGGGGGCACAATCAACCCGCTAGGTTACTAGACAGACTCGGCGTTCGCCAGCAGCATCGCCGCGTAGAACAGGAGCCAGGAGGACAGGCGCCAGGCTGGTCATCGGGACGGTAGACACGCGGAGAGCGTTAGGGAGCCCAGAAGACGTGGACGGTGATCCATTGGCCGTTGCGGCACTTCTTAGCGTTCGAGTTCTTGCTGCAGTCGGGGCCACCCTCGTCACCGTCGCTGATTGCCTCGCTGTGGCCGTCGTAGATGTCGTTGAGCTGGTCGATGTCGTGAGAGTTCGGGGAGGTGTACTCGCCCAGGTGCCCCTGGTCGTTCATGCAGGTGTTGTCGGGCGAGCCGCCCGTGTCGTCGCCGTCACGGTTGTGGTAAAGGCCAAGGACGTGGCCGATCTCCTGGCAGAGGACATGGTCCGCGATATCCCGGGGGTCGGGGCCATACAATTCGACCAGGAGTCTGGTGTTGAGAACCACTTCCGCCCTGGTGATGTGCCCGTCGCCGTCGAGGTAGACGCCAGCGAGACCGAGGTAGGAAGTGGAGCTGATGACCGACTCCTTGACCTTGATGTCACCCTTCTTGTTGGCCGTGGCCATCTCAGGCTGGATGGACGTGCCCAGTTTGGCCCACTCCCGAACGCCCGCGGGGACATCGTAGAGGGGAGAGGTGGTCCTGTCCACGACCGTTGGGCTGAGGTTATCGCTGGGCCAGTGGTAGACGCTCCAGGCGTGGTCAGCGCTGGCGACCGTGACTACGGTAAGCAGGCTTAAGGCTGCAATAACGGCGGAAATTAGTGTTCGCATCTCGGAGACCCCCCCCATTCCGGTACTGATATATTGGCATTGCAATACTACTATTAGTTCTCTAGCTTGTCAACCAACACCCCGAGCAGGACGACGGGCCTAAGGAACAGCTGCCCGGTGATCGAGCCGACAGTCTGATGTCAACGATTTCAGGGTGGATTTGGTGCACCCTTTAAGACGTAACGGGTGACGTCGGGCAATTCAGCGCCCTCGCCCCACAGATTCGCGGCTCAGGGCGTCGACTTATCGGCGTCGTCAGTCTGGCTTAGGCGTCTAAACGACTGACGCCTAAGCCAGACTGCTATACTTCTCGCCATCATCAACCCACGCCGATGTCGTGGGCGATTCCAGCCGGCAAGATAGAGGGTTCCCATGAGCCAGCAAGCGCCACCGCCTACCAAACAACCCGACGAGATGTTCTGCCCAAGTTGCGGCGTCGCCATCAAACGGGAAGCCGAGCTATGCGTCCACTGCGGCGTTCGCGTCGGGCGGCCCGCCACCGGGGACAAGAACAAAACAGCGGCTATTCTCTTCGCAGTGTTCTTCGGCTTCTTCACTTGGCTGTACACATATCGTGAGGACTACGGGAAGTTCTGGATCGGTCTCAGCGTACTGATCATCGGCTTCATCCTGTCCATCGTGGCTGCCGGGCAGGTTGGGGTCATCGTTTGGTTCTTCGCTGCGATGGGCATTTGGGTCTGGTCGATCGTTGATACGGCCTCAAAGAACGACGAGTGGTACGCGAAGTATTAAGAGGGTCTCTGACAAACCCGATGCCCTCTCGATTTTCTTCCTAGCCGGCGTGATCTCCGCCGCGTCCGCCATGACCACCGCCTGGTAGACCAGCGCCCACCGGGTCTGCTTCCAGCCGGACAGAGGGACATTGACGCGCGGTGCTCGAGCCCACCGGGATCATCTTCCGCAATCGGCTCGCCGACGTTCAGACCGATGCGAACCTTGATCGGCTCCTCCGCCGACTCATTACGCTCGGCGAAGGCGCTCTGAACGGCGATGGCGCACTCCAGCGCCCTGGTCGCGGAGGAGAACGAGGCCATGAACCCGTCGCCCATCGTCTTCACCTCCGTGCCACCGTGCGCCTTCAGCGCCTCCCTCGTAATCCGCTCGTGCTCTCGCAGCAACTCTCGCGCCCTGGCGTCGCCGAGGCGATCGGTCAGTGCCGTCGAGCCCTCGACGTCGGTGAAGAGGACAGTGCGGAAGGCGGCATCCCCTGTTTCCACCGTCGCCGAGTCATCCCCAACACCGAGCTCCGACATGAACTCCTCGATAGCCTCGATCGTGGGTTCCAAAAGATCGCCGCTCGGGATCGTCGATCCTCCTTCCAGCAACACCAGCCGGGAATCCGGTATGAGCGTCGCGATGTGCATCGCTTCCTCCGAGTCCACCATCACGAAGTCCTTAGGGTGCATCACCAGCGTGGGTACGCTCACGGCGGGCAGCAGATCTTCGAAATCAAACAAGCCTCCCATGGAGCCACGCGCCAGCGCGCGGTAGTCGTCGCGGCTCATCGTCTGGCGGAGCAAGTCAACGTAGTCCCGAACGGCTCCCGGCTCCACCCAATTTGCGCTCTGTGCGACGGACTGGAGGAAGAACTCCCAGTTTTCCATGGGTAAGGTCTCTATCAGCGCCCGATTCAGCGATTTCGTCCTCGCGGAGACGGCCCAGAGAATCAGACCCAGCACTCTACCTTCGTTCTCGATCGCATAACGAATGGCCGCGCCCCCGTGACCCAGCGGTGCCAGGATCACGAACCGGTCGAGCGCGAGTTTGTCGATGACCGCCTCCAGGTCACAGAGTGCCTCTTCCAGACCGTACCGTTCAACGCCCCGCTGCGACAGACCGTTCCCGCGGGCATCGTATGCGATCAGCTGGTAGCGGTCCGCCAACGCTCGCATCCATTGACCCGAGTAGTCGTTCGTCCAGTTAAGCTGCAGATGGCTTAAGTAAAAGAACGGGTGCACCACCGGCACGCCATCGCCCGCCACCATGAACGCGATGCTCACCCCATCCTTGGTCTGAGCGTACCGAATCCGTGGCTCCATGACGGCATTATCCTATATCACCACTCCCCGAATCGGCATCCCGCTGTAATTGGCGAATGACCGTAGGCCTGACGCGCCACCGACCGCTTAGACCTCACGCGCAACTCCTGTACCCTAGCGTCGCGGGCCGCGTTCGTCCGCCGCCCAACTGACGCACCCCCGCACCGCACCGAAATCAATCGTCCAAACCGAACCGCCACAGACACAGAATCCGCCAGAAAAGCGCGAACGGTCGAAAAACAATCAAACCCAGCTACGAACGCCTCGATTCAATCAATCGGAGGAACCGATGCCGGAAGACATCGAAGCGATGCTCCAGCGCGACGAATCTGAGTGGCGCACCCTCATATCCATCCTCGACGCCGCCGGCGACACCGTCGTCCACGAACCGCCCGCGCCGCCCTGGAACGCCCGCGACGTCTACGCCCACCTCGCCCGCTGGATCGCCCACTCCACAGACGCCTTCGAGGCCCACCGTGAAGGCCGCGACCCACCCCCGGACCCGCCCGGCACCGATGACGAGGTCAACGCCCGCTGGCAGGAGGAGGACGTCTCGCTCTCATTCGCCCAGGCCCGCGAGCGCGCCCACGCTGCCTACGAGCGACGCCTGTCTATGATCACGTCGACCGCCGATGAGACCTGGACCAACGTCCTGCGAGCAACCGCCCACGCCGATGGCTATCGCCACTACGAGTCGCACCGGCGCTACATCGAATCCGCGGGCAGAGACGCACGCTAGCGTCGGTGGCTACTGAGCGTTCGGGCCGGCATCGCGCCGGCCGCTTTAGGTCAGCTGTGAGTCGTTGTTTCGAGCCGTCGGCTAGCGGCGCCGGCGGCCACCGCCCTTGCGGTTCTTGCGGTCTTCGAGGACGATGTCCATCGTCCGTCCGTTCAGCTCCTTGCCGCGCAACGATTCCATCGCCTCTCGCGCCGACTCCTTGTCCGCCATCTCGACGAACCCAAATCCCTTTGCACGCCCACGTCGGTCGCTCATTACCTTCGTGGAGACGATCTTCCCAAACGGCGTGAACTCCGTAAGGAGGTCTGCTTCCGTCGTTTCGTGTGCCAGATTTCCGATGTACAGTGTGCTGCTCAGTGTCGGTCCCGCCTTTCTGCGTTCGTCGAAATTACTCGTCTGCAGCCCATCGCCCGCACCGCACTCACATTTCCCTGCGAGAGCGCCGTAACGGCGGCACATATCACTATAGCACTTGCGTGTGGTCGCGCCGCGTCGCCACAGTCGCCAGATCGGAGTGCGCGACGCGGCTGATATCTCCGCAGCGAAACGCTTCCCTTCCGGCCGCCCCGCGTCTCCTTCGTCCAGGTCTCTCGGGCGTCGGGTCGCCCTTCCGCTCCTGAGTCCCTTTCTCCGGATCTGCCGGGCTTCCGTCCGGGAAGCAGGGTCAATCTACGCCCCCAGCGACGGCGACGTCAAAGCCGACTGTCGACCTCTCGGCCAGTAACGACGGTTCTCAGCCAACCAGAGCGATCGCTGTCCTCAAGTTCGCGGGAGCGCAGGCCAATCGCGAGGAGGATTTTGATTTGCCACAGGTCATCCACAAATCCACACGGAGTGGTATCGAACCTCTCGGCCGGGCTGGCCTCTTCACGAATCGGCCACACACCGTTAGAATGCCCGATGTACAGACCAGAAAGAGGCGGCCGCCCTTGCTTCGCCCCACTACCATTGGCCCCCTTCTCGTTCTGATCGCAGCCTCTGTGGCGATCAGCCCTGCACCCGCGTCCGCGGAAGAACTCGTCGTCGACGGCGGCTTCGAGGCCGGTCTCGGCGGATGGACGGCCATCGACGGCGAACTTTCCCTCGTGGCCAGCTCGCACTCCGGTGACCAGGCTGCGCGGCTCTCCGGTGTCGGCGCCTACGACGCCGATATGTTCAACCTCATCCCCGTGGAAGCCGGCGCCTCGTATCAGCTCTCCAGCTGGGTTTCGGCCGATCCGCAGTCGATAAGTAAGGTGCGCCTTCGAGTCAGCTGGGTTAGCGATTCAGGCAACGTCACATGGCTGCAAGAATCGGCTTGGGATCCATGGGCCCCCGTCTACCAGCATCTCTCGGTGGGTCCTTTCCCTGCGCCCCCAGGAACCGTCGCAGCGCGCATCTCGGTGCGTGTCCAGGCGGTCTCTTTCCCCTTCTCCATCCTAGTTGACGACGTCTCGTTCGAGGGCCCTCGCCCGGATCCACCGACGCCCACTCCACCGCCCTCGGAGCCACCGATCCCCCCACCGGCGACGGCAACACCTCATCTTCCCCCGACGCTGACGCCAACCGCCCCGCCGCCCACGAAACCACCACCAGCCTCGACCCCGCCGCCAGCACCTCCTGCGGCAACCGCTGCACCAACTGCTGCGCCGACGCCGAAACCAACGCCGAAGCCGACGCCAGGACCGACCCCCGGCGCGATGGTCGCCTTCTCGCAGCTGACGAACGGCGGCTTCGAGGACGATGGCGCAGACGGTGCCCCACTGGGCTGGCGAAAGATCGGCGGCACCATCAAGAGTGTTTCCTCGCCGGTCCGCTCCGGCAGCCGCGCCCTCACTCTGACGTCTGAGACCACCGCGACCAAGTGGGCCTACCAGACGGTCCTGGTGGACGGCGGCCAATTCTACCTGGCCAGCGCCTTTGCCCGCTACACCGACGCCGACGTCAAGGCCGTCTTCGTCAGCGTCTCCTGGTACGCCAGCGCCGACGGCGGTGGCCAAGCACTATCATCCGTTGACTCCGAGACCCTCCTCGACACCGCTTCGCCGGCATTCCGTCACCTCGCTACCCGGCCCGTCGCCGCCCCCGCGAATGCCCAATCCGCGCGCATACGGCTCATGCTCCGTCCACAGTCCGGAACGCAGGCGACCGCCTACTTCGATGACGTAGCGTTCGCTGAGACGAGCCCACCGCCGCCGACTCCGGTACCGACCGCGACAGCAACGCTGCCGCCGGGCGTCACCGCAGCTCCGGACACCGCCACCCCCACAGCGACGCCGAGCTCTGAACCTCCGCGGTTCCCGGTGCTTACCAACGGTAGCTTCGAGGACGTTCGCGAGGACGGAACGCCCTATGCCTGGCGCAAGGTCGGTGGCGAGATCGCAGCGACCGACACGGCGCACGTCGACGGGGACTTGGCGCTGCAGTTCCTTTCTCGCACCACGTCGACCAAGTGGACGTACCAGGTTGTGGCAGTCGAGGCAGGCCGGGCCTACGAATTCGCCGGCTTCGCCGCCTCAGGCGCAGGCACCCCCCAGGCGTTCCTGCGGGTATCCTGGTACGCAAACGCCGACGGCACGGGCCCCTTGATCGCATCGCGGGACTCACCCGCGACATCGTCGGCCACGGCGGCATTCCAGCACCTCAGCACAGGCGCCATCGAAGCACCCGCGGACGCCCGTTCCGCGAAACTGCGGCTGATGCTGCGACCGGCGAGCGCAGCAACGGCGGTCGCCTACTTCGACTCGTTGTCGTTCGGCGGGACGGCATCCCCTCCCACGGGCTCGGGGCGTGTCGCGTCCTCGGCATCGACTGTCGGCCGCGAGCTAGGCGGCGCACCCCCAGTTGTCCCTGGCGCCGTGGCCGCAGCGCTGCAGATCGCCAACGTGACACCGGTACCAGCACAAACACCACCGAAAGCTGCAGACGGCGACAACGCGCTCCTCTTCCTCCTGGGCTCACTCGCCGTACCTCTCGTTGGGCTGACAGTCATTGGCGCCTTCGAGCTATCACGCCGTCGCCAGACGACGGGCCCTTAACGGCTGCCTCAGCGGAACACGGCCTATATAATCCGAGGAGATGGGCGAGCGCACACCGGCACAGACGACGGCGAGCGAACACGTTCGCATTCCCGGGGGCCATGGCCTGACGATCGCTGTCGACGGTTCCGCCGCGTCTGGTAAGAGCACGATCGGACGCCGCCTCGCAGAGCGGCTCGGATACCCCTTCCTCGACACCGGCGTCATGTATCGAGCCGTTACGCATGCAGCCCTGGAGCGTGGCCTCAGCCTCGAGGACAGCGCTGGCATCGGCGAACTCGCGCAAACGCTTCCGATCGATGTTTCGCTCGATCGCAAAGGCTCTGGAACACGCATCTCGATCGATGGCTCGGACGTTACGTCGCACCTGCGCTCCCAGCCGGTCGAAGACGCCGTATCGATCGTCTCGCGTATCGCCGCCGTCCGCGAGGCACTCGTCTCGCGACAACGGCAGTTCGCAGAGCGGCAACCGATCGTGATGGCCGGACGCGACATCGGTACCGTCGTCCTGCCCGACGCCGACCTCAAGGTCTACCTCGACGCCTCGATCGAAGAGCGCGCGCGGCGCCGCTACGCCGACTTCCTCGCCGCCGGCAACGAAGTCTCGCAGGAAATCGTGCTGGAGGACATCCGCCGCCGCGACCGCATCGATTCAGAACGGGAGGTGTCACCTCTACGACCGGCCGACGACGCCGTCATAATCGACACCGACGGACTCAGCCTGGACGAGGTGATGGACCGCGTGATCGCCCTCGTGCGGGGCGACAGATGAAACGGCTCGCGCTTCGCCTCTTCTACTTCTTCAACCTCTCGTGGACACGAGCGCTCCTGATGCTCATCTCAAGCCGCGACATCAGGGGCCGCGAGAACGTCCCGCCAAAGGGCGCTCTCATCGTTGCCTCGAACCATCTCTCCAACGGGGATCCGCCAGTCCTCACCGTCGCCGTGCCGCGCCAGATCGCCTGGATGACGAAGGCTGAGTGGTTTAACACCCCCGTCATCGGTCCGCTCCTCCGGTTGGGAGGCATGATCCCCGTGCGCCGCTTCGAGGCGGACCTGCAGGCGCTGCGTCGTGCTCAGCACGTCCTGCGCGACGGCGGCGTCCTCGCCATGTTCCCAGAAGGGACGCGCGGCGGCGACAAGGGTCTCCGCGCCGGTGAGCCAGGTACGGCCCTCATTGCACTTCGCACCAGCACTCCGATCGTGCCGATCGCCATCTGGGGCACGGAGCACGTCAAGCTCCCACGCGACCTCCTCCGCCGCACACGGGTGGACGTCCGCTTTGGCAAGCCCTTCACGCTCCAATCATCGGGGCGAATCACGCGCGATGACGTAGCGCGCGGCACAGAGACTATAATGAGGGAGATCGCGGCGCTTCTGCCGGAACGGTACCGTGGCGTCTACAGAGACATGCCGACGGAAGTCGCCGCCGCGAAAGAATAACTATGGAGATACTTCTGGCGACGGAGATGGGCTTTTGCTGGGGCGTCCGGCGGGCGATCGACATCATGGAACACGCCGCGGATGAGCATGGCGAGGTGATCAGCGTCGGCCCCATCGTCCACAACCCCCAGGTTGTGGAGGACCTCAAGAAGCGTGGCGTCCGGCTGGGTGAGGGACCGGAGGACGACAGCCTGCCGGTGGCGATCACAGCGCACGGCGTAGGCCCCCAGGTCCTGGCGCAGGTCGAGGCGGCTGGCGCCGAAATCATCGACGGCACCTGCCCTATCGTCACCCGTTCACAGCGCTGGGCGCGCCGCATGGCGGAGCAGGGTTTCACTGTCCTCGTCTTCGGCGATCCAGAGCACCGCGAGGTAAAGGGAGTCATCGGCTGGGCCGGCAAAATGGCCCTGCCGGTCCGGGACGGCGACCCACTGCCCGACCCGTTCCCATCACGCGTCGCCATCATCTCGCAGACGACGCAGAGCCCGAAGCGCTTCGCCGAGTTCGTTGCGGAAGTGATGGCGAAGCACGTCAGTACCATTAGCGAACTGCGGCTCGTGAACACGCTTTGTGACGTCACGTCGCACCAGCAGGCCGCCGCACGAGAGTTGGCCGTCGAAGTCGACGTGATGCTCGTCGTCGGCGGCCGGGACAGCGCCAACACCCGCCACCTCCGCGAAGTTTCGCAAGAGGAGGGGACAGTGACACATCAGATCGAAACTGAAGGCGAGATCAAGGCCGAGTGGCTGCGTGGCTGCGAGAAGGTTGGCGTCACCGCGGGCGCCTCAACCCCCGATTCGTCTGTTGAGGCAGTCGTGCACCGCATCGAACAGATCGCCGCAGAGCTGGAAGTTGCCTCCTGACCCCGCAACCTCCTTGCCGCTTCTTCGTTTTAACTTCAAACAGCCCGGTACAGCAGGGAGCACCCCATGTGCGGAATCATCGGCTACGTTGGCGAACAGGACGCGGCGCCAATCCTCATCGACGGCCTTCGCCGTCTTGAGTACCGCGGCTACGATAGCGTCGGCATCGCCGTCCTCGAGAACTCCGGCGGCATCGCCGTCCGCAAGCGAGAAGGCAGGATCGTCTCGCTGGCGTCGATACTGGAGGAGAACTGGCCGCACGGGCGCCAGGGGATTGGCCACACACGCTGGGCTACTCACGGACGCCCCAGCGACGCCAACGCTCACCCGCACACCGACTGCAGCGGCGGCCTCGTCGTCATCCACAACGGCATCGTCGAGAACCACCGCGACCTGCGCGCCCGCCTTGAGGCCGCCGGACATACATTCAACTCCGACACAGATACCGAGGTGATCCCGCATCTCCTGGAGGAGCACGTGAAAAACGGAGCCGACCTCCACGACGCACTGGCCCAGGCGATCGATGAACTCGCCGGCGCGCACGCCATTCTGGCGATGAGCGCCTCTGAGCCGGGCCTCATCGTAGCCGGACGCAGCGGCAACGCCGGGGGCGTCACCATCGGCTACGGCGATAACGAGATGTTTATCGCCAGTGACCTGCCGGCGCTGCTCCCACACACACAACGCCTCGTCTTTCTTGAGGACGGCGACACGGTTGTCGTCCGCGCCGGCGAGGCGGCTTATCGCAACCACGGCGTATCCGTCGAACGAGAGCCACAGGAGATCGGCCTCGATCCCGTCTCGGCCGCCAAGGGCAGCTTCAAGCACTTTATGCAGAAGGAGATCGCCGAGCAGGCCGAGGTCGTGCTCGACACGCTGCGCGGGCGCGCTCTCTTCGGTCAGTCGCGCGTCGACCTGGACGACATGGCGCGCTTCCGCGAGCTGTTGCCGCAAGTCCGGCGTGTACTGCTTATCGGCATGGGCACCAGCCTGCACGCCGCGATGATCGGCCGCCATTATTTCGAGCAGATCGCAGGCCTCCCGGCAGAGGTCGACAACGCCTCCGAGATGCGCTACCGCGGCGCACCGATCGGCCCCGAGACCCTCGTCGTCTCCGTCAGCCAGTCCGGCGAGACAGTGGACACACTGGCCGGCATGAATGAGGCCAAAGAGCGTGGCTGTCCTCAGGTCACGATCTGCAACATGCCGGGCAGCCAGTCTAGCCGCCTCGCCGACGCCGTCGTCTACACGCGGTGCGGCCCGGAGATCGGCGTCGCCAGCACGAAGACCTACATCGCGGGAATCACGGCCCTTTACCTCCTCGCCTGCTACACAGCGCAGGAGCTGGGCGTCGTTGACCGCGAGCGTATGGGCGGCTTCCTCGATCCGCTCGCACGGCTGCCGAAGCTTGTCGGCGAGACGCTGACCAACGATTCCGTCATAGAGGAGCTCGCGAACCAGCACTACCAGCACGAGAACTTCCTCTTCCTGGCGCGCGGCATCCAATACCCGGTGGCGATGGAAGGCGCGCTCAAACTGAAAGAGGTGAGCTACATCCACGCGGAGGGGTACCCGGCCGGCGAGATGAAGCACGGCCCGATCGCCCTCATCGACCGCGACATGCCGGTCATCGCCATCTGCCTGCGCGACGCGCTACGCGACAAGATGATGAGCAACATCGAGCAAGTCAAGGCGCGCGAGGGTGTCGTCATCGCCATCGCCACCGAAGGCGACCGCGAACTCGAGGAAAAGGCCGACCACGTGATCTACGTGCCGGAGACGTCACCGCTGCTGGCGCCCATCCTGGCGTCTATCCCGCTGCAGGCGTTTTCGTACCATGTCGCGCTGCGCCGTGGCTGCGACGTCGACCAGCCCCGAAACCTGGCCAAGACCGTCACTGTGGAATAGCGGCCGAGGCTGTCCACATTTCGCGCCAGTACGGCCTCTGAGTTCGCCCGCGGCTGGTTGTACAATTCGGCGAGGATATCCGTTGCCACAGTTCAGCTTTTCAACCGTCCGGCGCCGCCTTGAGGCCCACGAAGCGTCGCTATCGCCGCATGCCGCGAGGAGTGCGACTGGCCGAGGACGCGCCGTCCCCGAAGAGCCCTCACCAGTCCGCACCGAGTTCCAGCGCGACCGAGACCGCATCATCCACAGCAAAGCGTTCCGGCGGCTCAAGCACAAGACACAGGTCTTCATCGCCCCCGTAGGCGACCACTTCGTGACGCGGCTCACGCACACGCTCGAAGTCGCCCAGATCGCCCGTACGATCACCCGTGCCCTTAACCTCAACGAAGACTTGGCTGAGGCGATCGCCCTCGCCCATGACATCGGCCACCCGCCGTTCGGCCACGCCGGCGAGCAGGCGCTTGCGGACCTAACACCCGAGGGCTTTCGCCACGCCGAACAGAGTCTGCGCGTCGTCGACAAGCTGGAGCGCCTGAACCTAACGCTGGAAGTGCTCGATGGCATCGTCAATAGCTCCAAAGTGCGAGAGGACATCTTCGCCGAGGCCTGGGGCGTCCCCTCAACGCTCGAAGGACAGATTGTGAAGATCTCCGACGCCGTCGCCTATATCAATCACGACATCGCCGACGCCGTCCGCGCCAACCTGATCAGCGAAGACGAGCTGCCGGGGGAAGTCCACCACGTCCTCGGCGACCGCCACTCGCAGCGCATCAACACACTCGTCTGCGACATCATCGAGGCCTCCTGGGCGGCGGCCGGCGAAGAATCCGACGCTGCCACCGAGATTGGGATCCACATGAGTGACGACGTCGCCGCCGCTGCCAACGTCCTGCGCGAATTCATGTTCCAACGCGTCTACTTGCTCGAAGGGCGCCAGGAGGAAACCGAACGGGCAAAGAACGTCGTGCGCGTCCTTTACGATCACTTCTCACAGCACCCCGACGAGATCGAGAGCGACTTCGTAATCCTCGATGACCCTGCCTGGCGGCGCGCCGTCGATTACGTCGCCGGCATGACGGACAGGTTCGCGCTGGCCACCGCAGAACGGCTTGGCGCACCAAAGTCAGCCGGTCGGTTGGCAGGCAGGCCGTGACGGACGAATTGAGCAGGTCGCAAATGGAGCGAAACATTTCGGATTGTGAACTGTTTTACAGACTGGTGAGGCGCGGCAAATCGCCCCGCTATGACCGTGTGTATCTACGCCCCACTCACTCAACGGAAGAGATCGCCCTCAAGTGAACGAAGTCGAAGAGATCAAATCACGCCTGGACATCGCCGAGATCATCGGCCAGTACGTCCAGCTGCAGAAGGCCGGACGCACGCTTAAGGCGCCCTGCCCGTTCCACGCCGAGAAGACGCCATCGTTCATCGTTTCGCCGGAACGGCAGAGCTGGCATTGCTTCGGCGCCTGTAGCACCGGCGGTGACGTCATCTCCTTCGTGATGAAGCGAGAGGGCATTGAGTTCCCCGAAGCGCTGCGCATGCTTGCCGAAAAGGCAGGCGTTCAGCTCAAGGATCGACGATCGTCGCCTGAGCAGGAAAAGACCCGCCAGCGGATGTACGCCGCCAACGAAGCGGCGACCGACTGGTTTCGCCAGCTACTCGCCGCCGACGCCGGTCGCGAAGCACGCGACTACCTACAGCGACGAGGCCTTGACAACGAGACGATAGAGGCCTTCCAGCTCGGCTTTTCGCTCGACGAATGGCACGCGGCGCAGGAACACCTGACGAAGGTGGGCTTCAGCGAGCGTGAGCTGCTGAGCGCCGGGCTGCTGGTCGAAGGAGAGCGTGGCGCGCACGACCGCTTCCGGGGGCGCCTGACGTTCCCCATCTGGGACATCAAAGGCCGCGTGATCGGCTTCGGCGCGCGGGCGATGGACGACTCACAGCCGAAGTACCTGAATACGGCGCAGACGCCACTCTTTGACAAGGGCGGCACGCTGTACGGGCTAAACCTTGCCCAGGAGGCGATTCGTGCCGAGGCGCGTGCTGTCGTCGTCGAGGGCTACATGGACGTCATCGCCGCACACCAACACGGCTTCCGGAACGTCATAGCCCAGATGGGCACCGCTCTCACCGACCGCCAGGTGCGCGTCCTCAAGCGCTATACGGCGGACGTCGTGCTGGCCCTCGACTCGGATCAGGCGGGCACCCAGGCGATGATTCGCGGCCATGACGTCGTGATTGAGGCAGGCGTCGAGGGTGAGCACCCGGTTCCGGTAGTCAACTGGCGCGGCCTCATCACGTACCAAGAAGCCGCTTCCGTCGAGCTGCGCATCGCGGTGCTACCCGAAGGCCAGGACCCGGACGACGTGATCCGCCAGGACGCAGAGTCCTGGCGCGTGCTGATGACTGACGCTCAGCCGGTGCTCGACTACCGCCTCGATGCCGCCGCCGCGACCATCGACCTGGAAAACCCACGCGGCCGCGCCGAACTCGTACGTGAATTTCTGCCGCTGCTTGGCGCCGTTACTGACCCGGTAGTCCGCGCGCACTACCTGCAACGACTGTCTCGCCTCTCCCAAACGGGCGAGGAAGAGCTGGCAGCGATGCTAACTCGGCCTCAGCGAGCAGCACAGTCGCCAAGGGCGCCTCAACAACCGGCGGCGAAAGGCGACGCGCGAGAGGAATTCACACTTTCGCTGCTTCTTCAGCACAAGTCGCTGCGTGAGGATGGACTAAACGTGCCCGAAACGTTATTCTGGGATGCCCAGGCGCGCCAAATTCTGGTTCTGTGGAAGGAACATGCCGAAGTTAGTGCGGTGAAAAACGCGCTTCCCCCAGAACTAGAAGCCTACTTCGAGCGTCTTATATTACGGAGGCTACCGATTTCGGACGCCGAACAGGCGGCAGAAGCCTTCTCGGATTGCCTGCAGAGGCTACAGAAAGAAAGGCTCCGCGCCGAAAAGCAAGCTACGGACTTCCAGATCGCCGATCTCCAGGACCAAGT
Source organism: Chloroflexota bacterium (assembly GCA_022561635.1). Classification (GTDB taxonomy): domain Bacteria; phylum Chloroflexota; class Dehalococcoidia; order SM23-28-2; family RBG-16-64-32; genus CF-162. The sequence goes on from JADFQV010000008.1 coordinate 32,354, forward strand.
GGGTGTTTCTGGCCTGCTCGATACAGTTGATCAGCACGTCATTGAGCGAGATACGGCGATCGGGAAAGAGATTCATCGACATGGGAGGAGCGACGACGGCGCAGAAACCGTCGAAACGAGTGTGAATGGTAACTGACTACGAAAGCAGAGAGATGTACGAGCGTCGGCGCCGCCGCAGCCAATTGGCGGATGACCTGATGGACGACGCTGTCGAGGACAGCGACGCTGACGACAAAGACGACGATGACAGCGATCGGGTGATCAAGCCCGGCGGCGGCGACCTGGCCGACGATGACAATGTGGCCACGCCGCGCGTCGCCGCCGCCCGCGGCGCGCTCGACGTGGACGTGTGGACCGGCCGCAAGTCCGAGGGACAGGCCGCGGCCGACATCGAGCTGGAAGAAGGCATCGACGATCCCGTCCGCATGTACCTGCGGGAGATCGGCAAGGTCAGCCTGCTTACAGCCGCCGACGAAAAGCGACTGGCCCGCGCCATGGAGGACGGCGACTTCATCAGACGGTTCGAACAGGAGCACATGAAGGAAACGGGCCGCAACGCCCGCGGCGCCGACGTCCTGGCCCGGATGATCAAGGAACTCCGCGGCCTGAGAAAGCCGCTCGAGTTCTACCAGAAGCAGTTGGGCCTCAAGAAGCTCACCATCCCCGAGTTCGTCGAGGCTGAAGCGTTCCGCAGTAGCGTCGACGGCGTGCTCGACCTAGACATGGTGCCGAAGCTACGCAGGGCCTTCAAGATCGAGGAAGAAGAGGCCGAACGCCTGCCCGTGCGCGTCTCCATCGCCACGCACGTTCCGCGACCCGACTTCCTGAGCTGGGCCTACAAAGAGATCGGCAGCGAGAAGCGCTGGGGCGAGCCACCTCCTGACCTCGCCACAAGGCTCGCCTCCCACGAGGGCGCCATCAGGGCCCACTTCGCCCGCATCAAGGCCGAGGCCAACCGCGCCGAGAGACGCCTGACAGAGGCCAACCTGCGCCTAGTCGTTAGCGTCGCCAAGAAGTACATCGGCCGCGGCATGTCGCTGCTTGACCTCATCCAGGAAGGCAACATCGGCCTCATCCGAGCGGTCGAGAAGTTCGACTACCGCAAGGGCTACAAGTTCAGCACTTATGCCACCTGGTGGATCCGTCAGGCCATCACCCGCGCCATAGCCGACCAGGCGCGCACGATCCGCATCCCGGTGCACATGGTCGAGACGATCAACAAGCTCGTCCGCATCAGCCGTCGCCTTGTCCAAGAGTACGGCCGCGAGCCGACCAGCGAAGAGATCGGCAAGGGCATGGAGATCGTGCCAGAGAAGGTGCGCGAGATCATCAAGGTATCGCAGGAGCCGGTGTCACTTGAGACACCGATCGGTGAAGAGGAAGACTCGCACCTGGGCGACTTCATCGAGGACCAGGGCACCATGGCGCCCGCGGAGGCAGCCTCGCACCAGCTCCTTAAGGAACAGGTGCAGGAGGTCGTCGGTACGCTGACGCCGCGCGAGCAGAAGGTGCTCATCCTGCGTTTCGGTCTGGAGGACGGCCGCAGCCGCACACTCGAAGAAGTCGGCCGCGAATTCAGCGTCACGCGAGAGCGCATCCGCCAAATCGAGGCGAAGGCGCTGCGAAAGCTCCGTCACCCCAGCCGCAGCAAGAAGCTGAAGGACTACCTCGAGTAAACACCAGCGCTAAGAGGCATCAAGCGGCGGTCGGTCTGACCGCCGCTTTTTTTCATTTGTCGACGTTGCGTGAGAACTGGATGATCTCTTCGTTCGGGACGTAGTCCCCCGCCTCCCAGAACGGGATCGCCGGCGGACTGCGACGGTCAACCAATGCATCGATGCGGCGGGCGCCTCTTCCCCGCAGGCGCGATTCGATCTCGCTGACGAGCTCTTGCGCGATCCCCTTGCGGCGCAGCGCCGGATCGGTGACGAGCCGTGCAATGTGACCGCGCCAACCGTCCCAGCCACCGATCACGCTGCCGACGATGCGCCCATCGGCCTCCGCCACCAGGAAGAGGTCCGGCGAGAAGTCGTGGAACCGCTGCAGGTACTCCGGCTCGTCGGGCAGCGCTGTGTGCCGGTCGATCGAGTTCCACATCGCAATTATCGTGTCGAAGTCGGCCGGCACTGCCTCACGGATCGTTACATCGCTCACGGATGCAGATTGTACGATGGCGCGCGGCGTCGCGCAGCGGTTGACGCACCGAAATCGTCAGGCGTAGCATCAACGCAGGTAGGATATGCCACTTTACGAGTACGTCTGCAACGACTGCGAAGCCCGCTTCGAGGTCCTCCGCCCGGTCAGCCGGATGGACGACCAGGCCGACTGCCCGCTCGGCCACGTCTCCGCGCGCCGTGTCCTCTCCGCCTTCGCGACGATGACCCGCGACGAGTACGCAGATCCAGAGGCCGCCGGTGGTGGCGGCTGCGGTGGCGGCTGCACCAACTGCGCCTGCAGCGTCAACTAGCGCCTAGTGCGGCGTGTCAGACGGCGATACGCGGGCGTGGCCGGCCGCTCCGGGCAATGCTGGCTCCGGCTTCAGAGGCAGGTCGCTCTCGGGCTGTGCGCGCGTCAGGTACAGGTACAACCAGGCGGCTGACGCAATGATGCCAGCCTCCAGAACGATCGCGCCGCCGACAGCGACCGTAGCGCGCTCCCAAAACGCCTGCGGGAACATCTGAATCAGGTGGTCCGTACGGGGGTTCAACTGCCAGAAGTCGTTCGCGAAGGCGATCACGTGGAACTGCGACCACGCAGCATCGAACCCGGTGAGCGCGAGGAAGCCGCCCATGGCCAGAACGCCGCCGGTCAAGACCGCGCCGTACAACCCCGCGGCGGCCAGCGCCCGCGGCGGCCACAACACCAGCATCACCACGGCGAGCGCAAGGAGGGCCGCGATCGACGCGATCTGAACGACGAACATCCCACTCACCAGATCGCGAACGTCCGCCATATGTACGGTCTCCCGGGCGTTGAACAGCGGACCCACCGATCCATCCTTATACCGAACCGGTATCGACAGAGGTCCGTCGTAGTCGCCCGTCAGGTATTGGTGGATCTCGCCGTTGGCGCGCAACAACTCTTCTTCCGGGATCTCCGCTACCAGGTGCGCATCATATCGCTTGACGGAGTAGTCGTAGATGGTTTGCTCTGAGATAGCGACGCGGATCGTCGTGGTGATCAGGACAACGGGCACCAGGACGATAAACGCCCCAATGACAAATATCCGTATGAGCCCCAGGCCGTCCTCGCTTTTGCGTTCGAACATATGCCCGATTCCATCGTAGGAACAATCGCTAACCTTTGTCAACGATTTTCGCGACGCGCTATCATGGCGCGTAAGGATTACTTGATGACGTCCATAGAACGCCAGACGCGCACCTTCGCCGGCCTGCGGAAGATCGTCGCCACTCTACGCGGACCCGACGGCTGCCCCTGGGACCGCGCGCAAAGCCACCGGTCCCTCCGGCACCACATGTCGGAAGAGGCGAGCGAGGCGATCGACGCCATTGATGAGGGCGACGCCGACGCGCTCAAAGAGGAGCTTGGCGACCTGCTCTTGCAGATCCTCCTCCACGCCCAGATCGCCGAAGAAGCTGGCGAGTTCCGCATCGGCGACGTCATCGAATCGCTCGCTCAGAAGCTCGTTCGTCGCCACCCCCACGTCTTCGACGACGCAGTAGCCGAAACCCCGGATGCAGTGGTTGAGCAATGGGAAGAGATCAAGCGCGAGGAGCGAGGCGGTGAATCCGCTCTTTCTGGCATTCCGTCGGCGCTGCCAGCGCTCGCCCAAGCCCAGACCGTCCAGCGCCGCGCTGGCAACGCCGGATTCACCTGGGAAACGGAAGAACAGGCCTGGGAAGCGCTCGACGAGGAGCTGGCAGAGCTTCGGGCGGCTACCACGCCGGAACAACGCCGCGCCGAGGCCGGTGACGCCATCTTCGCGCTCGCCAACGTCGCCCGCTTCCTGGACGTCGAGGCCGAGGAAGCCCTTCGCGCGACGACGCGCCGCTTCGGCGACCTCTTCCGCGCCGTCGAAGGCATGGCGAGCGAGCAATCGGTCGACCTGCGGAAGGCCAACCTCTCGACTAAGCTGGAAATGTGGGAAGAAGCCAAGAAGCGCAGTCTGAAACAGAAGGTCTGAAGGAGGACGATATGACACAGGCTCAGGAGAGCGTCGTGACGCGAGAGCGATTCGACAGCGGCCTTACCTACGACGCCTGGATGCAGCACATCCAGCGCAACATCCCAAAGTTCGAGTTCAACTATGCGCAGACGACTGTACCGGCTGACGCCGTCGCCGCCCTCAAGACTCTTTCGGAGAAGGACGGCGGCCCCCTACGCCTGCTCGTTCTTGGCGAGGACTGGTGCCCCGACGTCTTCCGCGGCCTGCCCGTCCTCCAGCGAATGGCTGAGGCAGCCGGCTGGGACCTGCGCGCGTTCCCCCGCGACGAGAACCTCGACATCATGGGCGAGTTCCTCAAGCATGGCGAACATCAGTCGATCCCGACCGCCGTTTTCTACACCAAGGATCACGATTACATCGCACACTGGAGCGAGCGCCCCGCCAAGGCCGACGCCGAAATGGGCGAAGTCGGCAAAATATTCGAAGATCTGGACGCCGAAAAGGACCGCAAGGAGATGCGCCGGCGCTACGACGAGTTCCAGCAGGGTCCCATCTGGGGCTCCTGGCGCGACGCCACGATCGAAGAGATCACGACGCTGCTCCAGGAGAAGTGCGCCTGAGTTAGCGCCGCCGGGCGGAGTAAAGCGCTGCGGCGCCGGCCACCGCCAGCGCGCCTCCCAGCGCCAGTACGAGCGCCTGCAGCGGAAAGCCATCAGCCGGCGGTTGGCCGCCGGACGTCGGCACGGCCGCTGGGTTCGCCACCGGCGAAGTGCCACCAGGCGCGTCAGCTGTCGGCGAAGCGCCACCGCCTACGTCGGCCGTCGGTGTTGGCGCTTCGGTCGCTGCGGCGACGACAGAGATAACTCCGCGCATCTCACTCGGGTGAATCGCGCAGTAGTAGGCCACGTCGCCGACCGCGTCGAACGTTTGGGTGAAAGTCGTGGCAGTTTCCAACACGCCGGAATCGAAGCCGCCAGCCACCGGACAGGTGGTGTAAGTGGCATCGCACTCTGTCACGGTGTGCACGCCTTGCATGATGTTCCACGTGACGGAGTCACCGACGGTTACGGTCGTCGTACAGACACCGTTTTGGAACGAAGGCGCGCAGAAGTAGTTGTCGCCGACCTCGATCTGTTCACTGGCTGCGCCGGCTGGTTGGGCGACGACCCAGGCGATGCCAGCCGCCAGGAACGCGGCGCTGATTACGCAAAAGAGAATGTTACGCAAAGGGGGCCTCCTCAGTCACTCAACCGAGCATACGATATCGGCTTCGTATCGGCCTCCATTTCCAACACAAAGCACGAGAGGCAGCCCGCCCCAGACTGCCTCTCGTTATATCCGCCCTATTTCAGGCGGACCAGAAGGAGGTCGCCCCTCGAATTGTCAAACCTTGCTGAGTACAACGCCACCGATCGCGGAAAGGTTAACCGAAATGGTAATGAGATTTGGCGTTTTACTCGTGGCTGTCGAATTATGGTTTACCGATTCCGGTGTCCTAACGTTAGGACGGCTCGGTTATTCAACTGTTACAACAACCTGAACCCGGCTTTTGTTTCAGTCGCGCAGTTTCGCGGCTGTTTCGCGCCGGGAGAGGTGATCCGTCGGCGGCTACTGGCCGCCTTCACCCTGCCCACCCTCGCTCGCCTCGCCCGATTGGCGGCGCCGTGGATCTCGGTCTGTCCCGGGGTCCGTGGCCTTTGGCGCCGTCAGATCGTCGCCCTGGGCCATGCGAATAGCGGCTGGCAAACCTGCCGCCTTCGCCTCGTGCACCAGAACCAGGTGCGGGAACGGGATCTCGATCCCCACCTCGTCGAAACGGCGCTTTAGCCTTCGTCGCAGCTCACCCGTGACTTCCCACTGCCTCAGCGGCTGCACATCGCCAAGGATCTTGATGTCGATGCCGGAGTCGCCGAACGATTCCACGCGAAGCGCCTTCGGTGGCGTCATGATCACGTCCTTCCAATCTTCGTCCGCGGCCAGCTCCTCGCCGACTTCGTTGATCACACTCATCACCACGTCCAGATCCTCCGCATACGACACCGAGATGTCCAGGTTCACGCGCGAGTAATCCTGCGTCATGTTGCTCGAGACGACGATCTCGCCGTTGGGAACGAAGTGCACGACCCCGTCCAGGTCGCGGAGTACCGTTCGCCGCAGGCCGACGTCCTCCACAACGCCTGTCTTGCCGGCGACCTCGACTACGTCGCCTGTGCTGTACTGGTTGTCGGTGAGAATGAAGACACCGGAGATGACGTCCTTCACGAGGTTCTGCGCACCGAATCCAAGGGCGATTCCAGCGATGCCCAGACCGGCCAGGAGGGGTCCGATGTTTACGCCCAACTCCGGCAGAATCGTGATGAACCCCATCACGACGATCAACGTCGTGCCGGTCCGGGTGAAGACGTGGGTCAGTGTTTTCGTCCGCTTCTCGATCTCCACTTGCGACTTGCCGCCTAGCTCCGTCTCCGTCGACAGACGCACCAGCCGCGGCACGATGATGTTCAGCGCGATCATCGCGATGATGGCGAATATCACGATGCTAACGATCGTTAGCCCCTGATCAAGTGCCCAGTCTTCGATCCTGTCCACGGTTGACTCGGCTGCGTCAATCTGCAAGAGAAAGAACAACGGCATCTCCTTTCGACTCGCCTAAAGGCTAGGCAATCGGCGGGCGCGAGGCAAATCCCGCATACTGTCCGCATGAACTTGTTCCACCGCTGGTACTGCCGGTCGGACGGCTGGGCCCGCATCGTCAAAGAACAAATGCTGCCGTCCATCCTCAAGGATGTCGATCTGGGCGACAACGTGATCGAGATCGGGCCCGGGCCTGGCCGTACCACGGAGTGGCTGAGCGAACGCGTGCCGCGCCTAACCGCGGTCGAGATCGACGCCGATCTCGCACGGAAGCTCCAGGCGCGAATGGCCGACACCAACGTCACAGTTGTAGAGGGCGACGCGACCAGGCTGACGATGGGCGACGATGAGTTCTCGGGCGCGGTCTGTTTCACGATGCTCCATCATGTCCCTTCGCCGGAGCTACAGGACCGCCTGTTCTCCGAGGTCTGCCGCGTGCTTCGGCCCGGCGGCATCTACATCGGCTCCGACAGCACACCGAGCTTCTTCTGGCGCCTCGTGCACATCGCCGACACCGCCGTGCCCGTCGATCCGCAGACGCTTCAGCCGCGGCTGGAGGCGGCCGGCTTCACAGACATCGCCGTCAACGTCCGGAAAGAAGGCGGGCTCAACTTCAGCGCCCGCAAGCCCGCCTAGACGGACTCGTAAATCGCGTTGAACATCCCCCGCAGCCGCGGGTCGTCCCGAGTCTCGGGGTTGGTCAGCATCATCTTGTTCATCACATAGCCCACGCCGAACTTCGCCTCCGGGTCAGCGATGCCGAACGAGCCGCCCATCCCAAAGTGCCCGAACGTCGTGCCGTTGGGGCTGATCTGGAACTCCGGTATGTCCAGAATAAAGCCAAGCCCGAACCGCGTCGGGAACAGCAGGACCGCGTCCTGGCCCTGCGACTGCGTCTGCGTCGCCATCTCGATCGTCTCCGGCTTTAGCACGCGGATGCCGTCCAGCGTCCCGCCCGTGGCCAGCGCGCCGTAGAGACGCGCCAGGGAGCGAGCCGTGCCGTGGCCGTTCGCTGCCGGCACCTCTGCGGCGTGCCACTCTCGTGTGTTCATATACAGCGGGTTGACCAACATGAGAGGCGAGATCATGAAAGCCTTGAACGTCAGCGACGATGGGTCGAGAATCGCCTTGTACAGTGGGTGGTCGAGTTTCGAGAGGTCCGGCAGCGGCGCCGGAATCATCGTTGCGCAACGCTCGTCCAACTCCTCGCCGAAGCCGATGTAGAAGTCGAGACCGAGTGGCTCGGCGAACTCTTCGCGCCAGAACGTGCCGACGCTCTTGCCGCTGACGCGCCGGATCACCTCGCCAACCAGCGACCCGAACGTCACCGCGTGGTAGCCGAACTTGGTGCCCGGCTCCCAGAACGGCTTCTGCGCCGCCAGCGCCTCGACCAGCGGCTCCCACTCGTAGGCCTTCTCCACCGGGATCATCGAGTCGATGCCCACCAGGCCAGCCTGGTGGCTCATGATCTGTCGCACTGTGATGTCTTCTTTGCCCGCGGCCGCGAACTCCGGCCAGTACTTGGCGACGGGCGCATCGACGTCTAGTTTGCCCTGCTCGATTAGCCGCAGCGCGCAGATCGTCGTGATGCCCTTCGTCGTCGAGAACGTGTTGACGATCGTGTCCTCTTCCCACGGCCGCGAGAGCGCCCCGTCGGCGTGTCCTCCCCAGACGTCAACGACCGTCTCACCGGCGACGACGAGCGATAGCGCCGCGCCAACCTCACCGTGCTCCTCGAAGTTGCGCTCAAAGGCATCGCGAACACGCTCGTAGCCGGGCTTGCAGATGCCGTGGATCTCCGTCGCCGTAGTCATAGTTCCTCCCAATGTTTAGTGCTCTGCTTTTACACTTGCGCCAGTACCGCATGGTAGTACTCCGCCGTGCGCTCGAAGCCCAACCGCTCGTAGTAAGCGCCCGCGAGGCGCGTTGGAACCGTCACCTCGACGGCGCCGCGCTGCCGTGCCCACTCGACGACCGCCGCCACCAGCGCCCGGCCCGTACCGGCGCTGCGCTTGGCCTCCTCGACGAACAGCTCCTCGATCTGCACGACGACGCCGTTGGCGAAGAGCGTCCGGAACTGCACCGCCATAACGTAACCGGCGAGCGTCCCACCGCTGTCCGCCACGAACAGCGCCACGTCCCGAGATTTGACCATCGCCGCGAACGACGACGCAAATGCGTTGCGCTCAGGCTCGTAGCTCGTGGCGAGGCGCTCGAGCATCGCGAAGATATCGTCGGCGTCGGCCGCCGCTGCCCGCCGTATCTGCACTACGCCTCAATCTTTTCCAGCGGCGCGAAGCTCAGGAGCAGCTTCTTGATGCCGGCCTCGCCCTGGAACGCGATCACGACCTGATAGTCCGCCCCCGAAGGCTCCGACGAAACAACGATTCCCTCGCCGAACTTCGGGTGGCGCACGCGGTCACCAGCCGCGAGAGAGTCCGCCGGGACCGCCGGGGACTCGGCATCGTCGCGCGCAACGTGGCGATAGCGCCGGGGCGTAAACATCTCGGACTGCGCCGCCCGCTCGCTCTGCCTCACCAGCTCTGGCGGAATGTCAGCCAGGAATCGCGACGGCGGGTTGTGCCCTCCGAACGCCCTCCGGAACGCCCGCACCAGGTAGAGCTGCTGCTTGGCGCGCGTCATGCCGACGTAGCAGAGACGCCGCTCTTCCTCCAGCTGCTCCGGATTCCCGCTCTCCAACGACCGCATGTGCGGCAGTATCCCCTCCTCAAGGCCGGTGATGAAGACGATCGGAAACTCCAGCCCCTTCGCCGCGTGTAGCGTGATCAAAGTCACCGAGTCAGACGCGTCCATCTCGTCAACGTCAGTGATCAGCGCCACGTCCTCCAGAAACGACGCCAGGGCATGCTCTGACTTGAGTTCGTCGTACTGCAGCAAGACGGCTCGCAACTCCTGCACGTTCTCCCAGCGGTCTTCGCCATCCTCTTCGGCCATGATGTACGGCTTGTAGTCAGTCCGGTCGATCAGCGTGTCCACTAGCGCCGACAGCGACTCAGTCTTGGATAACTCGATCAGCTCGTTGACGAGGCCCAGGAACCGCAACAGCGCACCGGCGGTTCGCTTGCGGAAGGGGTGCGCGCTAGTCGGCCCGTCCGCGACGTCAGGTGAGTCACGCTCCGTCTCCGCGACGATCTGAAGCGCCGAGTAGGGCGGAATCTGCTTCTCACGGGACCAGCGCGCCAGCTCGGCCAGAGTCCGGTCGCCGATGCCGCGCGACGGCTTGTTAATCACGCGCATCATCGCCACGGCATCGAACGGGTTCTGGATGAGGCGCAGGTAGGCCAGCAAGTCCTTCACCTCGCGGCGCTCGTAGAACCGCGTGCCGCCGATCAGGCGGTACGGAACGCTCCGCCGCACAAGCGCCTCTTCCATCGGCCGCGACTGAGCGTTCGTGCGATACATCACGGCGATGTCCCTGTACGCTGCCTCGTCTTCGCGAACGAGGCGCTGTATCTCGTCCGTCACAAACGTCGCCTCGTCCTCGTGGTCGTAGGCCTCGTGAACGACGACCGGCTGCCCGGCCGCGTTCTCCGTCCAGAGGTTCTTCTCCTTGCGCTGCTTGTTCCGCGCAATCACCGAGTGCGCCGTATCGAGGATCGTCTGCGTCGAGCGATAGTTCTGGTCGAGGATCACGAGCTTCGCGTCCGGGAAGTCGTTCTCGAAGTTGAGGATGTTGCGGATGTCGGCGGCGCGCCAGGTGTAGATCGACTGGTCGGGGTCGCCGACGACACAGATGTTGCCGTGCACGGACGCCCACTGCTTGGCGAGAATGTACTGGGCGATGTTCGTGTCCTGGAACTCGTCGATGTGCACGTAGCCCCAGCGCTCCCCGTACTTCTCCAGTACGTCCTGCCGTTCCTGGTACAGCTCCACCACCTTCAGCAAGATGTCGTCGAAGTCCAGCGCATTGCTCTCCTCAAGCAGCTCCTGGTAGCGCAGGTAGACGCGCGACGTGACCTCCTGAAAGTAGTCGGCGACCAGCGCTGCGAACTGGCGTGGCCCCTGCAGCTCGCTCTTCGCCCTCGAGATCGCCGACAGCACAGCGCGCGGCGCCACTCGCTTCGAGTCCAGACCCATGTCATCGAGCGCGCGCTTGACGGCCGCGATCTGATCCGTGCTGTCATAGATCGTGAACGAGCGCTCGACGCCAACCGCCTCGCCATCGACGCGCAGAATGCGCGCACACACTCCGTGAAACGTGCCCAACGTTATGTCGCGCCCCGCCTCCTCCCCCACCAGTGCGTGGACACGGTCGCGCATCTCTCGCGCGGCCTTGTTCGTGAACGTGACAGCGAGGATCCGCCGCGGGTGGACACGCTTCTCGCGCACGAGATAAGCGATGCGGTGCGCGATGACTCGCGTCTTGCCGGAGCCGGGCCCCGCCAGGATGAGCAGCGCGCCCTCGGTGGTCTCTACAGCCTCTCGCTGGCGTGGGTTCAGGTTCGCAAGAATGGATTTCTTCGTCGGGGCGGACATTCCATTACGAATGATACAGGCGTCCGCAGGCCCCGCGATACGCCGTAGCGGCGGCAGCAAGCGCTCGTACTGCGCGTCGCTCCGTCGTCAGTACAGGATGGAGGGCATCCAGGGGCCCTGCGGCTCCTCGTACGGCCCCAGAGTCATCAGGTTCATCACCTTCTGCACCTTGCATCCAGCCGCCAGGAAGCGCCTGAACATAGCGCCCTCGGTCAGCGGGCAGAACGCCCTCGCGAACATCCCGTCCAGACCCTTCGTCGCCCCGAGAACTGTCGCTACAAGCACTTCCTCGGTCTCGCCGACGCCGTGGCCGATCAGTCCGGGGATGAAGTAGGCGACGACGCGCCCGGACTTCTCGTAGACGAACGGCTTGAACGGTCCGCCCGCCATCGACTCCACCTCACGCCGCCGGCTGACACCGTAGATCTCGCCCGAAAGGCGCTCTATCGCCTCCATGTCGTCCGCCGTCGCCGGCCGCACTTCGGGAACGCCGATCGGGGCCGGGACCAGCAGCGCCGCCCCAACCTTCGTGTCGAAGCCGAGCGATGCGTACAGCGACAGCGACTGCATATTGAAAGAGTCCTGCATCAACCGGACGCGCTCGATTCCGTTCTCGCGCGCATGTTGGAGCACGTCTTTCATGAGCGCTCGGCCGATCCCGTGGCCCTGCAGCGCCGGATCGATTGTGATCGGGCCGATCGCGCCGACGTCGTCGGGCGTCTCGATGAAGTTGGAGCCGACGGGCTCTCCATTCTCCAGCGCCGTGACCGAGTGGCAGTGCTCGTCGCGGATCAAGCCCGAGAGGATCATCTGCGCCATGGCGGGCGAGTCGAAGTCGCTCTCGAAGCCGTGACGCCTCGAGACGTCATCGAAGGCCCGATAGCAGATGTCGCCGAGCTTCTCGGCATCGTCCAGTTGCGCCGGGCGAATTTCTGACGTCATAACTTGCCAGCGATTATACACAAAAGCGTAGGCCCGCCCACTAATCGTGGACGGGCCTCGGGTCTCGGCGCACCCCGCTGTGCCTATTTCATCAGCTGCGGCCTTGTCCCTCCCCAGAGCTCGTCAGTTGTGGCTTGTGTTCGGATCCACTTCCGCGATCGGTCCGAGCTGATCTGATGCCATCGTAGGGCCACCCGGCGAACGAGTCAGTCGATCGCAAGTGAATCGCGGTTAAGGAACGGTTAATACGCCGTCAGAGGTGCGCCAGCGGACAGGTCGCGCACTGTGGAAGAAAGCTGGCGGCCCCAACGTCGACTTCCTCCCCGGCCTTGTTTAGCGCCTCGATCGCTGCCCATAGGGAGAGGCCGATCACGTTGCAGTAGCAGCCTTGGTAACGCTCGACTGGGCGCAGCAACTCGTCCTGGATGCCGTAGGCGCCCGCTTTGTCCAGCGGGTAACCCTCGGCGATCGACGCTTCGATCTCGTCGTCTCCGTATTCCCGCATCGTCACCTGGGTTAGCGGCTGCCGAGCGATCACGGAGCGACGTCCCAGCGGCATCACCACCACCGCGCTCACCACCTCATGCGTGCGTCCACGCAACGTCCGCAGCATCTCGCGCACCTCGCCCGCGTCACCCGGCTTGCCGAAGATGCGCCCACCGAGCGCAACGACCGTGTCGGCCGCTAGGATCGGTGCGCGCTCATCCTCCAGCCGGGCCGCCTCCGCCTTGGCGCGTGCCAGCCGCCGGGCTACTATCTCTGGATCCTTCGACTGTCCGGCATCTTCGGCGATCTCCACCGGCCGCAGGTCAAAGCGCACGCCCAATCGCTCCAGCAGCTCCTTGCGCCTTGGCGAGGCCGACGCAAGAATCAGCCGCGCCACGTCAGACGCGCCGCAGGCTGGCGACGCACTCGACGTGATGCGTCTGCGGGAACATGTCGACGGGCGTCACGTCGATGAGATCGTATCGGCTGCCGTCCACCAGGCCGTCCACCAGCAATCGCAGGTCTCGGGCCAGCGTCGACGGATCGCAAGACACGTAGGCGATGCGGCCCGGCGCTCTGCGCAGCACGGCCTCGATCGCCGCCGGCTGGACGCCTATTCGTGGCGGATCGAGGATCAGCGCATCCATCTTCTCGTCAATGCCACCGAGGACGTCTTCAACCTTTCCCATGTAGTACTGGATATTCGACAGGCCTTCAATGTTCACCGCTGCGTCGTCAACGGCGGCAGACGACTCCTCGATCGCGATCACCCGCTTGACGCTCTCCGCAAGCACGACCGCAAACGTGCCGACACCGGCGTAGGCGTCCACTAGCGTTTCACGCGGCTGCAGACGCAGCTTATCCCGCACGAGGCAGATCAACCGCTCGGCCTGCTCCGTGTTCGTCTGGAAGAACGAGGCCCCGGATATTCGAAAGCGATGGCCCAGTATCTCCTCGTGGTAGTACTTCTGACCCGACGGAATTGCAGTGCCCAGGTGATCAAGGTTCGGGTGCACGAGCAGCTCGCCGGTCTTCATGCCGCGGCGGATCGCGACCTGATGCAGGCCACCCGCCCTGCCCTGGATCAGCGGGATGGCGTCGTTCACCCAGTCGTCAGCGATCAGACAGCGGTCTATACGAAGAAAGCGATGAGTCCCCCGCCGCACGAAGCCGATCTCACCACGCGACTTGGCCGTAAATCGCACGTGGTTGCGGTAACCCCAGGGATTCTCCGCGCCGACCGTCGGCGAGACAACTGGCTTCTCGAAGCCGCCGATCTCCCGCAGCTGCTCGACCACGAGGTCTCGCTTGAACTCAAGCTGGCGATCGTACGCCACGTGCTGCCACTGGCAGCCGCCGCATTCGCCAAAGTATTCGCACGGCGCCTCGACCCGGCCGGGCGCGGCTTTCAGAACCTCCACCACGCGCCCGAACAGCGCGTGAGGACGCTCGATGTCGATCTCGGCCACGACGCGCTCGCCCGGCATGCCGTAATCCACAAATACCTTGCGGCCTTCGTACTCGGCGGTGGCGGAGCCGTCCAGCGCAAGCGCGCCAAGCGTCAGCTCAGCACGGATCGGCGGCTCAAGTCGCTTCAGGCGTCGCTTTCTCCCCATATCTGCCAGTTTATCCGCAGGCAGCGGCCACAGCCAGAAAGCGGCCGGAGCGTGATAGTTAGGCAAAGAACGTTACAATGTCCGAGAAGGCGAAAATCGGGAGAGAAACTGCACTGATGGAAGATATCGGAATACTGGCTGCACTGATCGGCGGCGTCTGGTTGCTGCTGCTCTGGCTCAGCGTCATCGTCTGGATATACCGCGACATCCGCGAACGCACGCGCGACCTCGGACTCCAGGTGCTGGCGGTCTTCGTCGGAATCATGTTCTTCCCCGGCTTCAACATCCCGGGCCTGGCGCTGTACTTGATGCTGCGCCCGCGCGAGTCTCTGGAAGAAGCCTACGCCCGATCACTCGAGGAAGAAGCACTCCTGCGCGAGATCGGCGACGAGGGAATGTGCCTGTCGTGCCGGCGCTTCGTCGAAAAGGGCTGGCGCATCTGCCCTTACTGCTCCACACAGCTCAAGGACGTCTGCGTGAAATGCGAGCAACTCCTCAGCTTCAACTGGATCGCCTGCCCTTACTGCACCACCGAACGTCGCGGCACTCAAGAAACGCCGCCAGCAGCACAGCCCGCGCCGGCCGCAGCCACGCTCACGCAAGAACAAGAAGCCGTCGCAGAGCCCGCCACAGCTGACGACGAGTACGAGCAAGCCAGCGGCCGCGAAGGCGTCTAGCCGGCGGTCGCGAAGAGTGCGCTCAGATCCGCATCGACGAACAGTTCGTCGAGATGGCTGAGCCTGTCTGCATCAGCTGAGAAAGCCGTAGCCCCGTACAACCCTTCGACGGCCTCGACGGCCGCCTTCGTATCCAGCTCCGTGCGCAGAAACGGCGTCTCGTCCTCCGCCACCCGCTCTAGGACGTACGAAAGGACAGGCAGGCCGCCGGTGACGATCAGACATTGTGCGCCGGCGTTGATCGCCGCCAACTGAAGGTCGGGCTTGTCACTGCGCACGATCACTGACTCAGCCCGCGTCCGGTCGAAGTAATCCTGCCCCGGGTCGGCCGCGATCGAGGCGATGACCAACCGGCCTAGCGAGCGAGGGTCGTCCTCGGCGAAGTTCTCCGCCTCTGCCTTCAACGCCTCAGCGACCGCGTCGAGACTCGGCGCCGCGAGCTGCCTGTCTTCGGGGATGACGGCCAGCTCCGTGACGCCCTCGTAATCCGCTCCGGCGTCGGAACGGCGCGCGCGGTTGAGCACCACGCCCGCGAGCGCCTCACCGACAGACTGGGCGAGTGCGGACGCCTCAGCAGCCGTCCCGGGAGTCGCCACGACGAGCACGCGCGCTCCATCGTGCTCCCGAAGGGCCGCCGACAGGTCGCCGGCCGGGACTTCGACTATCTTCGAGTCGCCGGATGGCGATCCAAGTGAACTGAAGAGTCGGCGGTCTGAGTCTGCGTTGGCGTCGTCACCGGCGCGTTCCAGGGAGACGTTCGTGCCGCTCTTAGCCAGAGCGCGGGCACAGGCGACCGCTACGGTGGTCTTGCCGGAAAGGGGCGTCGGAGCCGCTACCAGGAGGGTCGGCATCGTTGGTGAATTGTAGCACAAGCGACCGCCGTTTCCCTCACGGGAGCGCCTTGGCCAGCGGCGTGTATTCCAACCCCTGCGCTATCGACACGGCCTCGCACACGAGACTGCCGTCTATCGTGCTCGCTCCCGCCGCCAGCCCCTCGTCGCGCTTCAGCGCATCAAGGCCGTGTTCCGCCAGTCTGAGCACGTAGGGCAAGCTAGCGTTCGTGAGCGCCTCCGTGGAGGTCTGTGGCACTGCGCCTGGCATGTTCGGTACGCAGTAGTGGACTACGCCCTCCTCGACGTACACGGGCTCGCTGTGCGTCGTCGGCCGCGAGGTTTCGCAGATGCCTCCCTGGTCGATGCAAACGTCGACTATCACCGCGCCCGGGCCCATCGACCGCACCATCTCCCGGCTGACCAGCTTCGGAGCGATCCCGCCCGGCTCCAGCACCGCACCGATGAGGATATCGGCACCCTCAAGCTCTTCCCGCAGAAAGGCCGGGCTCGTGACGCGGGTGGTGATCCTTCCCTCCAGGCGCTCTTCAAGCCGCGCCAACTTGGCCTCGTCGCGCGAGGTCACAGTCACCGTCGCGCCGAGCGCCGTCAGGACCTCACTGGCTGCCGTGCCGACGTTGCCGCTTCCAACCACCAGCGCCCGCGCCGGAGTCGTACCGGGGACGCCGCCCAGGAGCTTTCCGCGCCCCGGTCCCGGCTTCTTCAGGTGCTGTGCGGCCACCTCGCCGGCCATCCGTCCCGCCACCATGCTCATCGGGGCCAGCAGCGGCAGCCGTCCGTCGGCCAGCCGTACCAGCTCGTAAGCGATCGAGTTCGTGCGAGACGACATCAACTCGCGCGTCAGTTCCGGTAGAGGGGCCAGGTGCAGGTATGTGAACAAGAGCAGACCGGGCCGCAGCAACGGGAACTCTGCCGGTAGGATCTCTTTGACCTTGATCAGCAAGTCGACGTCGGCGGCGACGTCAGCAGGCCCGCCCCGGAGCTGCGCTCCCGAAGCCTGGTAGTCTGCGTCGCCGAAGCCGGCGCCTTGGCCCGCGCCACGTTCCACCAGCACCTCGTGCCCCGCCCCGACCAACGCCTGAACCCCGGCCGGAGTGAGGCCAACGCGGTACTCTTCGACTTTCGTCTCTTTGATCGTTCCTACGCGCATCGCCTTGATCCACCCTGATTCTACCCGTCTTCAACCTCATCAGTGATTCCTTGCACGCGTCGGAAGGCAGCCAATAGAATGGATATCCGTGCCGGGGTAGCTCAGTGGTAGAGCACGCGGCTGAAAACCGCGGTGTCGGCAGTTCGATCCTGCCCTCCGGCACCACCAATACGAATACCCCTCATTCGCCCTCCAAGTACTGGAGGGTACATTGAATACAGCATGCGGTTCGAGGGAATATCTCAGGGGTTTCCGTCTCTCTTTGACGGTTGAGGGTCTGGCAGCCTCAACTATCGATCACTACTACCGAGACACATCCCGGTTCTGCGATTACCTGGGGGATCGTCCCCCTTCCTCCGTGGAGAGTGGTGACGTGACTTCCTATCTTGCGGAGTTCCAGGCTACTCATTCTCCGAAGACAACGCGGGAGGCCCAACTCGCGATCCGTCGCTTCTTCCAGTACACGGTCATGCTTGCGATGCTCCTGCTCACGGGTATCGGGCTCGCAGGGCTGATCAATGCTGCAGTAGCATCGACAGCGACGATTGCCCGGGGCAGCGCGTCGACCGCGCTCTGGATCTCTTTCGTCTTCGTAGGACTCCCCGTCTTCGTGGGCATGTCGATGTACACGCTGCGACGCCTCAAGGATGGCCCGCGAGAGCAGAACTCGCTTGGCTGGGCGTTCTATCTCACGATCGCGCTCGTAGGCTCGCTCGTGACCGTGATGTCGCTGGTCGTCGCCTTCCTCGCCGAGCTGCTCGACGACCGGCGCGTCGATCGCACGATCCTCGTCCACGCGGTGGTCTGGACCGCTGTCTGGGTGGGCCATTGGTGGGTAGCCCACCGGTGGGTCCCGAGGCACGGCGCGCGTCTCCATCTCCTCCTCGGCTCGGCTGCAGGCCTCATCGCGACGCTCACCGGTGTGATCTCGGGCCTCATCGCCGTCCTCCAACAGATTTACGACAGGATCTTCCTCGTATCGGTTCTCGGCTCCGGCCTTGAGGATCTCGTACGGCCGCTGATCATCCTCGTTGTCGGTGTTCCCGTGTGGTGGTGGTACTGGTTCCGCCACACCCGGGACGGCACGCGAACCACACTCTGGCTCGCGTACGTGATCCTCCTTGGCATCCTCGGAGGGGCTGTCACTGCCATCTCCGGCGCCGGGATCATGCTCTTCGGTCTCCTTCAATGGATCGTGGGGGATCCGTCTTCAGCTACCGCAGCGGGCCATTTCGCTCTCCTCCCCGGAGCCTTGGGCACCATCGCCGGCGGTAGTGCCGGCTGGGCGTACCACTCACTCGTCCTGGGCAGACGCCCGCAGCAAGAGCGCTCCGAAGTCGACCGGGTCCACGACTACGTATTAGCTGGTGCGGGCCTCGCCGTCGCCGCGACCGGGATCACGACTCTCCTCAGTGTCACGCTCCGGGCACTGGGAGCACGACCGATCACCGAGTCCGGCCCGGGGGACAGCGTCGCCGTCGCTCTCACGCTGCTGGTGATCGGTGTTCCGCTCTGGTGGCGCTACTGGTCGGCGATCCGCCGAAGCCGGGAGATGGATCTCACGGGAGAGCTCCACTCGATCACGCGACGCATCTACATCTTCCTGATCTTCGGTGTGGCGGGAATCGTGACCGTGATCAACCTCATCGTCGTCGTCTTCATCACGTTCGAGGACATTCTTGACGGGGCATTCGGGGGCGCGACTCTGAGGAGCGCAGCGGTGCCGATTTCTCTGCTCCTGACGGCGAGCGCACTCGCGTGGTACCACTTCACGGTGTTCCGCGAGGACCGCGCCGCTTTGGAGTCCGAGGATGCCGAGTCGGCGGAGGCGGAAGCGCTGGCTCCGCGCAGCGTCATCGTCGTATCTCGAGACGGTGAGGAACTCATAGAAGCGATCAGGACTCGAACGAACGCCTCGGTGAGCTCCCTGCATGTCGTCGGCGACCGAACCGCAGCGCGCTCCCTTGAGGACGTGCTCGAAGTTCTGGCAACCGGCCAACACCAGCGGGTGATAGTCGTTCTCCGCCGGGACGACGGATACGACGTCATACCTATCGCAGAGTGATCCGCGAGTTGGCTACGCCTCGTCGACTGATGCGTTAAAGGATTCGATCATCTCGTCGATCGGATCTACCAACGCCTGAATACCCGTCCAGTAGTCCGAGTCGTACCACTGGGACTGGATCTCCTCATACGTCTTACCCTGCTGTTCGACCCACGTGTAATACTTCAGGTTGTGGACTCGCTTACGCTCGTAGTAGTCGAGCTCCTGCACATGTTGGAGGCTCTGGCCCATGAGATGCTGGTGGTAGGCGGCCGCAGCATCATGCGCCGTGAACTCGCCCCGCTCGTCGTTGAGTTCCGCCAGACGCGACCCGTACATCTCCATCGAGTCCGTCCCGACCGTCATCACGACGTCGTTCCCTGTGAGCTCGTACCACTTCGCGAACTTGATGGCCATCAACATGTTCGCGACCCCGGAGATACCAAGGAGCGGAAGCTTCTCGATGAACGCCGCAGATGCTCCCTGGGCAGCCAGGTAGGCAAGGCCTGCAGGCTCGTTAAAGAGACGGATCAGGCTGATCGATGACTCGTCATCGATCCCCATCACCATGTCTGTGTTGCGCACGTTGTGGATCCACGGGATGTGCTTGTCCCCGATCCCTTCTATCCGGTGCTCACCAAAGCCGTTGTAAAGCATTGTCGGGCACTCGGTCGCTTCACCCGCAACGATCTTCGAGTTCGGATACTGCTGTTTGAGGTAGTCTCCCGACGCGATCGTTCCGGCCGAGCCCGTTGTCAGGGTCACGCCGGCGAACCGGTCGAGCGGACCCATGACCTCCCTGAGGACCTCGAACATGGCCGGGCCTGTGACCGAGTAGTGCCAGAGATAATTTCCGAACTCGTCGAACTGGTTGAAGATCACGAGATCCTCGCCCGAGACCCGCAACTCGTTGCACTTGTCGAAAATCTCTTTGACGTTCGACTCGGTTCCCGGCGTCCTGATGATCTCGCCTGCCACGCTCTCGAGCCAATGGAACCGTTCGGCACTCATCCCTTCAGGGAGGATCGCGATCGACTCGCACCCGAGGAGATTCGAGTCGTAGGCGCCGCCCCGACAGTAGTTGCCGGTCGAGGGCCAAACAGCCTTCTGCGTTGCGGGGTCGAACTGGCCGCTGACGAGCCTCGGGACGAGGCAGCCGAACGCCGCGCCGACCTTGTGGGCGCCGGTCGGAAACCACTTTCCCTCGAGCATGATGATGCGAGCGTCAACACCGCTGACCTCGGGGGGAACTTCGAAGTAGTTCACCCCACCAAACCCTCCGCCCGAGGGTGTCGGGTCGTTGTGCCAGGTGATGCGGTACAGGTTGACGGGGTCGAGATCCCACAGCCCGACGCTGCCGAGGCGCTTCTTCACCTCTTCAGGGACCAGGCTCGGGTCCCGCATCTGCTTGAACGTCGGGATCTTGAAATTCCGCGCCTTTGCCTGGATGACGGCGGAGCGGAGAACAGACTCGTTGACGGTGAGGTCGATCATGACGGACGGTCCTTTCCGTTGCCTCTCAATTGCTCAGGGCTGCTTTGAGCGCCTCGAGGTTCGGGTCGATGTACATGGGCTCGGTCCCGACCGCGGCTACAGCGCTCATGACCGAGGCAACGTCCTTGAGGCCGCTCCCGGTCGCGAGCATCACGACTCGGTCTCCGGCTCCGATGAGACCACGGTCAAGAGCCGCGACGATACCGGCGTACGGCGCAGCTCCCGCCGGTTCAGCGAAGACGCCCGATCCGCGCGCCAACGTCGGTATTGCGGCAAGAATTTCGTCGTCTGCGACACGGAGATACGCTCCCCCCGTCTCGGTGACGGCTGCCATCGCCTTGATACGGTCACGGGGCAGATCGGCACTGATCGAGTCGGCAACAGTCTCCGCAGAGATAGGGGGCTTGGTCAGCACGTCCTCACCGCTCTCGAAAGCTTGAACGAGATAGTCACTCCCTGCGGCCTGAATGCCGAAGATACGCGGCACGCGGTCGATCCATCCGAGGGCGAAGGCATCCTTCACGGCCTTGTGGACCCCGCCGATGATCGACCCGTCGCCGACGCTCACGAAGATGGCGTCGGGGGCCTCCCATCCGAGGTCTTCGAGGATCTCGAGACCGGCGGTTTTCTTCCCCTCCGTCATGAACGGGTTGTACCCGGTATTGCGGTTGTACCAGCCGTACTCGGCGACGGCCTCCATGCAGAGTTCGAATGCGTCGGTGTACGTGCCATTGACGCGAGCGACCGTAGACCCGTACGCGAGCAACTGGGCGATCTTCGCTTCCGGCGCGGAGGAGGGGACGAATATCACGCTGCGCAGCCCGACGCTCGCCGCGATTCCGGCGAGGGCTGCTGCGGCATTCCCCGTCGACGCGGTGGTGACGACCTCCGCCGCACGCGCCTGCGCCTTGACGACGGCCATCGCCGAGGCACGGTCCTTGAGCGACGCCGTCGGCTGACGCCCCTCGTCCTTTACCCAGAGGTTCGCTATCCCGAGCCTGGCCGCGAGTGGCTTCACGTCATAGAGCGGCGTCCCTCCGATGCTGAGCGGCGGGACCACCGTGTCGCTGGCGAGCGGCATGAGCGGGAGATATCGCCACATCGTGCGATCTCGATTCTCGGCGAGTACCTCGCGCGTGAAGGTTGCTCCGATGCGCTCATAGTCGTAACGGACATCGAGTATCCCCTCGTTGCCGTGATCCGTGCAGACGTAACCTGCAAAGTCTTCCGGGTACATCGTGCCACAGATCACGCACGCGAGTCCGATGACGTTACTCATCGAACGATCCTGGTGCCGGTCTCGCCGGCCATGGCCCGCTCGAGGTTCTCAGGATTTGTGATCAGTGCTTCGCTGCCTCCAGCCTCGAGGAACTGGACGACGGCACGCATCTTGGGGGCCATCGAACCCTCGGCGAAGTGTCCGCCCTCCTCAAGGTAAGCCTTCACCTCGTCGAGCGTGAACTCATCCATCCACCGCTGATCCGGTGTACCGAAGTTGAGCGCGACCTGCTCGACTGCGGTGCAGATGAGCAGGAGATCGGCTCCGATCTCGCTCGCCAGGAGCGCCGACGCGAGATCCTTGTCGATCACCGCCGCGATCCCTTCCAAATCTCCCTCTTCGTTCACAACGACCGGGATACCGCCGCCGCCGACGGCGATGGTGACGATTCCGGCGTCAACGAGGACCCGGATCACATCAAGTTCGACGATCCGCATCGGATGGGGGGAGGCCACGACACGACGCCAGCCGCGCCCTGCATCCTCAACGACATCCCAACCCTCCTCGTCGCGCCGGCGCACTGCCTCGTCCTCGTCCATGAAGGATCCGATTGGCTTCGTCGGCTTGTCGAACGCCGGATCGGCACGATCGACCTCGACCTGTGTGACAACCGTGACGACGCTCTTGTCGATGCCGCGCTGGCGAAAGTCGTTGACCAGGTTCTGCTGGAGCATGTACCCGATCGCGCCCTGTGTGTCAGCCCCGCAGTAATCGAGCGGGACCTCGTGAAGCTCGTTACTCGCAAGCTCGGACCGTCGCAGGATGAAACCGATCTGGGGTCCATTGCCGTGAGAGATCACGACGTCCCACCCCTGCTCAACGAACGTTGCGATACGGTCGTCGGTCTCGGCCGCGGCTGCGTACTGGTCCTGGACCGACTGGTGCCTGGCGTCCGGGATCAGCGAATTACCGCCAATGGCGATAACGAGTCTGGGCATTACTCCCAGGCTCCGAGCACGGACGACAGCAGAGCCATGCGCATCACGACACCGTTGTAGGCCTCCTGCCAGTACCGGGCATGCTTGAGCTGGTCAACCTCCGGGAGCAGCTCGTCCATTCGCGGGAGCGAGTGGAGGATGATCGAGTCGCCCTTGGCCCGCTTCATGACCTCAGGAGTGATCTTGTAGTTGGCCGGGGTGAGGCCGTAGTCGTCGGGCCTCTCCTGAACGGAGAGGGTGTAATCGGGCTGGATGACCGGCTCCATGTAGATCACGTCGGCTTCGGCGATGACATCGTCGATGTGATCGACGACACGGTAATTCGTGCCCTTCTCGTCGAGCTCGGCAAGGAACTCCGGGAGAGGGGACATCTCCTCGGGAGCGAGGATGACCATCTCGACGTCGAATTGTGACAGGGCGTATCCGAGGGAGTGCATCGTCCGCATCCGGTGGTCACCGATGGCGACGAACGTGAGCCCGTCGATGGTGCCCTTCTCCTTCAACACGGTGTAGAGATCCGTGAGGATCTGGGTCGGATGCTCACCCCAACCGTCACCGGCGTTGATGACCGGGATTGAGCACCACTTGGCGGCCTCGTGGGGAGCACCCTGCTCAAAGTGGCGCATGACCAGGACATCGCCGTAGTACTCCAACATGTGGACCGTGTCTTTGATCGACTCCTGGTAGAAGTCGCCGGCACGCGTCATCTTGGCGTCCGAGAAGCCCGTCACGTGACCGCCGAGGCGGTGCATCGCGGCCTCGTGGGCGAGCCGCGTCCGTGTGGAGGGCTGATAGAACGCGGTCACAAGCGTCTTGTGGGCAAGGAGATCCGTGTTTCGGCGTTCCCGGGCGATCGGCTCAAGGCGGTCGGCAATCTCGAAGAGGTGGAAGAACTCGCTCCGCTCGAAGTCCTTGAGGGAGAGAATGTCGCGTCCGGTGAAGCTACGCATGCCTGCCATCCTTTGAGTCGGCTTGGTACATTGGCCATACTATAGTACAATATTATGACCCTATGCCATGCGGAGTGCTCCCGATGATTACCCGCAACCCGTCACTCACCGACCAGGTGAAAGCGCACATCAAAGAGCTCATCCTCACCGACGGTTTCGAGGATGCCCGAATCCCCCCCGAGACGGAGCTCGCCGCCGACCTCGGAGTCAGCCGCACCACCGTCCGCGACGCGCTGAGTCGCCTCCAGAGCGAGGGAGCGATCTATCGCCGTCAGGGCGCAGGCACCTTTGTCAACCAGCAGGGCCTCCAGATCAAGTCCCGCCTCGAAGACATCTGGTCCTACGAGAAGCTCCTCGAAGACCACGGATTCGAACCGTCGGTGCGAGTGCTCGCCGCATCCAAGGCTCCCGCCGACTCCCCCACCGCCGAGGCCCTGGGCCTCAACGACGGCGACATGGTGCTGATCATCGAGAAACTCTTCCTCGAAGACGAGAAGCCGGTCATGCTGACGATCAATCGCATCCCGACCCACTTCCTGAGCGGAACCGACTACGCCGACGATGAGGCGGCCCCGATCTACGAGTTTCTCCAGGACCACTGCGACCGCTCACTGAGCTACTACCTCTCAGAGATCATCCCGGTCGCCCTCGACGCCGACACGGCGTCCAAGCTCGGGGTTGATCCGGGCACACCGGCGATCTCATTCGACGAGATCGGATTCGACCAATCCAACGAGCCGCTCGTGCGGGCGACGTCACA
>JADFQV010000039.1 GCA_022561635.1 Chloroflexota bacterium
GATGGCGGCGGGGATTGCGGCGAAGGCAGAGGGCGGAGAGATACTGGCCTCGAACGTCGTGCGCGAGCTGGTGGCGGGTAAGGAGTTCCTCTTCAACGACCGGGGCGAGACGGAGCTGCGCGGGTTCGAGGACCCGGTGCGGCTATATGAAGTGAGGTGGCAGAAGTGACGCAATCATCGAGTCGTCTACCGGCGTTTCAGGACGACCTCAACGACAACTATTGCTGGGGATGCGGCAACCTGAACGATGACGGTCTTCATATCGAGAGCCGTTGGGATGGTGAGGAGTCGGTGTGCGTCTGGCAGGCTCCCGACATCTACGCTGCGGGACCACGACATGTTCTGAACGGCGGCATCATCGCCACGATCCTGGACTGCCACTCAATCTGTACTGCGATTGCGGACGCCTACCGGGAAGAGGGGCGCGAGATGGGAACTGACCCCGACATCTGGTACGTAACTGGCTCCTATAACGTGAAATACCTGCGGCCTACGCCACTTTCCAGTCCCGTGACCCTGAGAGCCCGCGTCGCCGAGAGGGGCGAGCGCCGAACGACGATCGCTTGTTCGCTGTACTCAGAGGAGGTCGAGTGCGCTCGCTCCGAGCTGATAGCGGTTCGAGTCGACGCCACAGCGTGGCGGGAAGCCGAGTGATCGCTTACTGCTAGCCGCCCGGACGGTCGAAGCCGAGGACCTCCGCTGCGCCCCGCAGTTCCTCTCTCAGCTTCGCCGCGGCAGCCGACATCGCGGCCTGCGAGTCGCTCGCCAGAAGCTCCTCCAGTTCGAGCACGGCCTCGCACACTTCCTTCGCCTTCTCTTCGTCGACGGCACGGACGTCAGGATCGATGTTGTGCGTGAAGGCGTGAACCTCGCCGTAGAACGAGGAGAAGGCGTTATCGAGATCGGCCTGGTTCAGGTAGCCGATCACTTCCCCGAGCACGACATCCTCCTCCTGGAAGCCCTTCTCTGTGACAGCGGCCGGCCCAGGCAGCCTCGACAGCTCGTTGTCGCATGTCGATCCGCCCGACCCGCCGACGCCAACGAACAGAAAGAACCCACCGCCGATGATCACAACCAACCCACCAATAGCAAGGCCCCAGACCCAGTCCGGCAGGTTGTACTGGCCCTGCGACCGGGGGCGCCGGCGCGAGCGCCGGCGTGAAAAGAGCGCGTTCTGGGCGAAGTCCCCGCCACGCGACTCGGCGATTAAGAACTCAGCCTCCGGAACATGCTGGAATCGTATCCGACTGGCGTACTGTGCGCGGGTGCCGATTGGCCCTCTGGCGAACGAGCCGCCTAGGCCGGGGGCATTTCCATCGGGTCGGCCGGCGGCTTCATGAACGCCACGCTCGCGGCGCTGCCGGCCGCCTCCATCTCGCCGGCAGTCGGCTCGGGGTACTCGATGCGCTCATGGTAGATGCCTCTCAGCGTCGCCTTGAACGATTCGGCGATCACCTTAAGGTCGCGCATCGTCAGGTCGGACTCGTCCAGCTGCCCTTCGTTGAAGCGCTCCCGGATCACGCCGTCGACCAGCTCGTCGATGCGCTCGTGCGAGCGGTCCTTGCTGGAGCGGACGACGGCCTCGACTGAGTCAGCGAGCATGACGATGGCGGTCTCTTTCGTCTGCGGCTTGGGGCCCGGGTAGCGGAACTTTTCCGCATCGGCGTTCGGATCCTCGATCGCCGCTTTGCGGTAGAAGTAGGTAACGAGGCGCGTGCCGTGGTGCTCCGAGATGAAAGCGCGAACCCTCGACGGGATGCGGTACTTACCGGTGATGCGCAGGCCCGCGCGCACGTGCTCGGAGACCATCTTGGCGCTGGCAGCGGGATCCAGGCGGTCGTGCGGGTTCTGGCCGCCCATCTGGTTCTCGATGTAGTAGCCGGGCTTGGCGATCTTGCCGATGTCGTGAAAGTAGCATCCGACGCGCACCAGGAGAGAGTCGGCGCCGGTGAGGTCCGCGGCGCGCTCCGCCAGGTTGCCGACGATGACGCTGTGGTGGAACGTACCGGGCGCCTTCTCCTGAAGCTGGCGCAGGAGCGGGTGAGTGAGCTGTGCCAACTCCATCAACTGAACGCGCGTCGCCACGCCAAAGACAGCGCCCAAGACGTAGGCGCCGCCCATCGTGATCACGACTGATGCGACGCCGGCGACCAGGCCGGCGCCGAGAATCCAGACGAGGTCGATGCCGGCTTTGTCTGGTAAGAGCAGCCAGAAAGTGAACAGCGAAACGATCGTCATGACGCCGACCCCGGCGCCGGCCGTGGCGTAATTGTTCATGCGCTCGGCGTTGCGGACGGCGAAGACGCCGACGAAGCCCGTGAGCAGAAAAGTCGTCACCATCTGCAGCGACTCCATGGGGCCGGTGGAGAGCGACTGGCGGGCGTCGGGCATGTAGAAGCCGGCGAAGGTGGCGACGACGGCCAGCAGTGCCGCCGTGAAGAGCGCGAGCCCCGCGTCGAGCAGGGCCGCGATCAGCATCGGCGCCGCGGCGACCGGCAGCATGTAGGCCAGGTAGAGCCGATCGCCATCCGGCAGCGCCTGGGAGAAGAAGACCTTGGCGCCGGCGACCCAGAGCACGACGAGCAGACCGTACATGACGAGACGCCGGTTGGTGTTAACTTCCGGTGGCTGGAAGAGGTAGAGGTAGAGTCCGATGAAGGCGCCCGCCAGCACCGCGATGAGCAGACCGGAGAAGATTTCGCCGAGGCCGATGTCGTTGTCCAGCAAGGCGGCGCCCTTGATCAGGGAGAGGCTCGTCTCCGTCACGATCTGGCCTTCGGCGACGATCGTCTCGCCGTCAACCTCGAACGACGTGAACGCCACGTCGCCGACGTCCAGCGGTGTCTCGCCCGGAAGCACCGGGATGAGCACGAAGGCGAGCGCCACGGCGATGACCAGCGCCAGGACAAACGCCTGGAACGCGGATGTAGCTGTGTGCGCCTTGCTGGCCTTCATTGGCATTTCTGCTTATGCGAATTGGGGCGCGATTATGATAACAGAGGTTTCACGTGGTTAAACGCCGAAATGGCAAATGTGATGCTATAGCGCCGACAGTTGCTGGGTAACGACTTCGTTGATGTCGCGGCCTTCAGCGCGACCGGCGAGGCGGGGCATGATCGCCTGCATCACTTTGCCCTTGTCCTGCGGCCCGGTGGCGCCGATCTCAGCGATCACCTTTCGCGCCTCAGCTTCGATCTCCTCACGGCCGGCCTGCTCCGGCATGTAGGCCTGCAGGATCTGCAGCTCCGCCGCTTCTTTGTCCGCAAGCTCGTTTCGGCCGGCCTTGTTGAACTCCTCGATGCTGTCCCGGCGCTGCTTGACCTGCCTGGCGACCACCTTGAGCACCTCGTCGTCGCCCAACTCGCGCCGCTCGGCGCCGGCAACTTCTTCCGTGCTGATCGCGGACATGAGCATACGGATCGTGGATTTTCGGGTCTCGTCGCCCTGGCGCAGGGCGTCTGTGAGGTCGTTCGCCAGCTGCTCTTTGAGAGACATGGGCGTCAAATGTGACTCTGGTAAAGGAGGAATGTGCTAGCTGAGAGGCTTAGCCGCGCTGGGCGTTCTTCATGGTCTTGCGGCGCTTGGCGGCGGCCTTCTTCTTGCGGATGACGCTCGGCGGCTCGAAGTGCGCGCGCCGGCGGGCCTCGGCCAGGATGCCGCTCTGCTGGACCATCTTATTGAACTTCTTCAAGGCGTGATCAAAGTTGTCACGGCTCGTTATGATGACTTCAGGCAATGATCCCTCCTCGGATCGCGGAATATACAGGAAACCGCCTAGATTTTAGGTTTTTTCACGGTAACGTGTCAAGGTTCAGCCGTCACGGCCCGTCATCGCCCGACAGCGTCACGCAAACGGGCCGCCCGTACGGACGGCCCATCGCTCTTATCGCTTACCTGGTGCTAGTCGGCCGAGGGCAGCACCTTCGGCTGCAATAGCTCCATCGACTTGCCACAGCACTGGATTTCGCCGTCCCCCGCCTTGATGCAGAGGACTTCGCTGTTGCAGGTCTCGCACTGAAATCGTTTGCCAAGCTGGTTCGCCACGGTTCAACCTCCGCCTATTACTTCTGATTCATCGTCTCGCCGCAGCAGGCGAGCTCGCCTTCGCCACCCTTGGTGACGATCATTTCCGTGTTGCACTTCGCGCACTGGTATCGTTTACCGACTTGATTTGCCAATTGAGATCACCGCTCCGTTCGAGTTCAGCTGTTCGGACTCCGAATATAGCCCAACGCCACGAAAACCGTCAAACCTGATGAAGCCGCTCAGGCCGGCTCGAAGACGTTGCGCCCCGTCGCCGAATCGTGATTGACGCTGCCTTTCTGGCCAACGAACTCTTCCCGCGTCATCGACCACATTAGCTCGCGGTCCGCGGGCGTGTTGGCGATGAAACGCTCGCCGCCGGCCAGCCGGCCGATGACGATGCACTGCTCAGGTTCGCCCTCCCGGCCGAAGGCGACGCTGTAGGCCTCAACCGTGGCGTCGCCGGCCGGTTCCGGCGCCTGGGGCGGCGAATCCATCGCGTCGAGAGCGGCCTGGTCCGCCTGTGGATCGGTCCGCTGCCACTCTCCGGATGGCCGCTGCGCGCTGTAAACGCCGACCGAGTGCTTGGTGGCGAACCAGCCGAGGCCGGTGACAAGCGCCCGCGCGTCCGGGTTTTCCCGCAGACGCTCCACGGCGGTGGCGATCGAGTGGCTGACGTAGTTGTTGCCGGGGCCGCCGGCGTAGGGGAGGCCGCCTGTCAGCGTCAGCGGGCGCGGATCGTCCGCCTTCAGGCCGAGGGCGCCGAGCGCAAGCTGAACGGCTGCCGGAAAGCAGGAGTAGAGGTCGAACATGTCGATCTCGTCGACGCTCGTGCCGGCCATGCCGAGCGCTCGGGTCGTGGCTGCCCGGATCGCCGGCGAGCGATGGTAGTCCACCCGGTCGCTGACGAACCACTTGTCGTCCGCGTCGCCGCAGCCGTGGAGATAGACCCACTTCTCTTCCGGGACGCCCATCTCGCGCGCCGTTTCGTCCCCCATCAGGAGTAGCGCCGCGCCCTGATCCACCTGCATGATCGCGTTCATCAGCTTGGGGTAAGGGAAGGCGACCCAGCGGTTGTCCGGGCTCACGGTGGCGATCTCTTCCGCCGTGCGCTTCTGGGGAAACCAGGCGTACGGGTTCGCCGCGGCGACTTCGGTAAAGCGCGCACAGAGGCTGCCCAGGTACGCCTGATGCTCGTCGATCGAGCGTCCCGCGTCGGCGCGGATGGCGTTCTCGAAGAGCGGGTACACGCGCGTTGGCAGCACTGCTCCGTGCAGCCCCTCGACGTCGGAGAAGCCAAGCCGACTGTTGGCGAGGGTTCGCTCCGGGGTGCCGCGGGCGGCCCAGGCCAGTTGCGCGCCTTCCTTCCGCGCCAGGCCTCTCGTGTGCATCGCCTCGGCGCCGGCGATCAGGGCGACGCGCGTGCGCCCGGCGACGATCGCCTCGGCTGTCTCGTTGACCAGCCGCTGCGGAGTCTCGCCGCCGATCCCGGAGTAGTAAGTCTGCGCCGGTTCCGCGCCGATCAGCGACGCCAGCAGGCCGGGGGCGTCCGGATAGGGCCAGCTCATGAGGTTCACGACCTGCAGCGAGTCGATCCGCGAGAGCAGCCCGCCGCCGGCGTCATCGTCGGCCAGGCGCGCGGCCTGCGCCATCAGCTCGACCGGCTCGATGGAGTCATCGGTGGTCTGTGCGCGGTTCGTCACCTGCCCGACACCGACGATGACAGGGTATCCAGCAGATCCAGGAGAGTTGCTCATAGGGGCGTAACGGCCTAGCGGGCGGTCCAGCCGCCGTCGATGACGAGATGCGTCGCCGTCACGAACGACGCGTCGTCGCTCGCCAGGAAGAGCGCCGCCTTGGCAATCTCATCCGCACCGCCCAGGCGCCCCATCGGCGCTCCCTCGATCATCCACTTCGTCAGCTCCTCCGACATCTTGAGCGGCGCCAGCAGCGGCGTCTCGATCCAGCCGGGACAGAGCGCGTTGACGCGGATGTTGTGCGGCGCGCCGTCCAGCCCGAACTGCCGGGTGAGGCCGATGACCGCGTGCTTTGAGGCATGGTAGGCGTAGCCGACGCCCCCGGGACCGACCGGCGTTGTCGTGCCACTGATGCCCATCATCGAGGAGAGGTTGACGATCGCGCCGCCCTCGCCTTGTTTGATCATCTGAATCAGGCTATGCAGGCAGCCGTAGTAGACGCCGGTCTCGTTGACGGCGATCACCTGCTCCCAGCTGTACTGCGGCCCGCCGATCCCCGCGTTGTTGACGACGATGTCGACCTTGCCCCAGGCGTCAACGACCGCCTGAATCGCGCCCTTGACGTCTTCCTCGCTCGTTGTGTCGGTGCGCAGAGAGCGGGCCTCGCCGCCGGCGTCTTCGATCTGGGCGGCGACGGCCGCGGCAGACTCCTCGTTGATGTCGGACGCCATCACGCGCGCGCCTTCGCGCCCGAAGACGGTTGAGATCGCCTTGCCGATGCCCGATCCGGCGCCGGTGACGAGTGCGGTCTTGCCTTCTAGTCTTCCTCTGTTGTTGGTCTCTTTGCTTGCCATTGCGGGCCTCCTTGCGCTTATCCTAGCCCGCCGGCCACTGGCGAGTCGACGCCTCGCTCTGGCATGATGGCCGAAAGAAGTAGTCAGCACTGCGGAGTCATCGATGAGCAAGCTTTCGAAAAAGATTCGTGCGGCGGGCCGCGCCGAACCGGCGCCTCTAGGCTTCGCCTCGATCACCTCTCAAGTCCGGCAGAACAGCCTCCTTTGCGGCGTGCGGCTGCGCGACCCGGCCGGGGCGGCGGGAGCAGCGTCCAAAGGCGCCGACTTCGTGATCCTCGAAGACGTTACACGCTCGAAGGTCAAAGGCGTTGCCAAAGTCGACGCCAGCGTTGGCGTCGCGGGCGACTTCGACTCTGACGCCCTCGAAGCGCTGGTCAAGGCCGGCATCGATTTCGTCGTGCTGGCCGGTACTGGGGCAGACGCCGCGCCGCTCGCCGCCGAGTCGGTCGGGTTAGTGATGGTCCTCGATAGCGAACTCGACGACACTTACCTGCGCCTGCTGGGCGACCTTGGCCTCGACGCCCTGGTGGTCGCCGCGCCAGAGGCGCCGCTGACCGTAGAGCGGCTTCTGGCCGTACGACGCCTCTCGGCGCTGGCCCGCACGCCGCTGCTGGCCAACGCGAAGCCGGACATCGACGAGAAGTCGCTCGAACTACTGCGCGACTCCGGAGTGTCAGGCATCGTGCTGGACGACGTGGGCAAGTTGGCGGCGCTCAAGAAGCGCATCGCCGCCCTGCCATCACGTGGCCGCCGCAAGGAGAACCACGCGGACGCGGTTATTCCGGCGCAGGCGAGCAGCGGGCATGACCACGACGAAGACGACGACTACGACGACTAGCGAGCGCGCAACTGTAACCTTGACGTTGGCGTAAGGTCGAACCTATACTCCGCTGCGAGCAAGGGCCCGTTGGCCGTATTAACGAGGAGCCTCCACTTGGCAGAGAAACGGGGCGCTTTACAGATTGGTGAAGTCGCCCAGCGCACCGGCGTCACCCAGCGCACGCTCCGCTTCTACGAGGAGAAGGGCCTGCTGCACCCGCCCAGCCGCATGGATGGCGGCTTTCGCCTCTATTCCGAAGAGGACGTCCAACGCGTCGAACACATCCGCCGTCTCCAGGACCTCCTCGGCATCAGTCTGGCCGACATCAAGGAGATGGTTGACGCCGACGAGGTGCTGCGCGAGCTACGGTCGCAGTATCGTCCAGAGTCCGCTATCACTGAGAAGCGCAAGCAGCTGGAGAAGGCGACCGCTGTCACGGAGGCCCAGTTCGCGATCGTCAAGCAGAAGATGGAACAGATGCGCGAGATGGAGACTCAACTGACAGAGCGCCTGCGCCTCTTCACCCGCTGGAAGCAGGAGCTCGACGAGCTCGAGAAGAAGGCCGCGCCCACGCGCGGCTGAGCCGCGCCTGCGACCGACCAGACCAACACGATCCGGCCACTCTGCCCTCCCCTTGTAGAGACGCGGTGTTCCACGGCGCGATCACGGGTACAATTCGGGGCGAGACCATGAGCAACAAGAACGAGGGTCAGGCCCCGGCGCTCAAGTACAAGCGCATCGTCGCCAAGATCGGCACGAACGTGCTCACCGCCGGCACCGACCGCCTGAACATGGACCTGATGGCCGACCTCGCCGCCCAGGTCGCCGCTCTGCACAAGCAGGGCGCCGAACTGATCATCGTGACTTCGGGCGCCATCGCCACGGGACGCCACCGCCTGGGCCTGAAGGAGCGCAAGGACATCCCCTTCCGCCAGGTGCTGGCCGCCGTGGGCCAGAGCGACCTGATGCAGGCGTACCAGGAGCTGTTCGCCCGTCACGACATCACGATCGCCCAGACGCTGCTCACGCGGCGCGACCTGGCGGACCGCGTCGGCTACCTGAACGCACGCAACACGCTGCTGGCGATGCTGGAGCTGGGCGTCTTGCCGATCGTCAACGAGAACGACGTCGTCGCGGTCGATGAGATCGAGGGCGCCAAGATCGGCGACAACGACAACCTTTCGGCCTTCGTCGCCAACCTGGTCGACGCTGACCTGCTGGCGATCCTCACGGACATCGGCGGCCTCTTCTCCGCCGACCCGCGCCTGCAGCCCGCCGCCGAGCTGATCCCGCGCGTCGAGACGATCGACGAGCAGATCGAAGCGCTGGCCGGCGGCACAACGGGCCACGGCGTCGGTGGCATGGCGACGAAGATCCAGGCGGCGCGGCTGGCCACGGGCGGCGGGACAGACGTCTTCATCGCCTCGGGACACGAGGCGGACACCCTGAAGCGCCTGGCGCACGGCGAAGCGCTGGGCACGCACTTCCCGGCCGCCGTCGACCGCATGGAGAGCCGCAAGCGCTGGATGCTGGCGGCGCTCTCGGTGAAGGGCGACATCGTCGTCGACGACGGCGCCTCGAAAGTGCTGCGCGAGAAGGAAGCGAGCCTGCTGCCGGCGGGCATACAGAAAGTCGAAGGCGCCTTCTCGCGCGGTGAGACGGTGGCGATCGTGGACAGCCAGGGCAAGCGCATCGCCTGCGGCATCACGAACTACAGCTCGGAGGAGATCGAGCGCATTCGCGGCATCCATTCGGGCAAGATCGAAGAGGTGCTGGGCCACGACTACGGCAGCGAGGTGCTGCACCGCAACAACATGGTGCTTCTGTAGCGTGAGCCTCAAGCGCGCCGCCGCCATCACGGGCCTCGCCGAAATGGCGCCGCGCGCCTCGGCCGAGGGCCTGAGCACGATGGGCATCTGGGCCGACGTCTCCCGCCAGGCGATCCTGGACGCCGGCCTCGAACCTTCCGACATCGACGGGCTCCTCGTCGCGCCGCCGATCGTGGACATGGTCGCGATGTGGCCGTCGCACCTCGGCGAGTACCTCGACATCCATCCGCGGTACGCGAACATCGTCGACCTCGGCGGCGCCTCTGCCGCGGGCATGGTTTGGCGCGCGGCGGCAGCGATCCAGTCCGGCCTCTGCCGCACGGTGCTATGCGTCAGCGGCGAGGCGTCCGATGTCGAAACGTTCTACGCGCCGCGGTCGAAGCGCCCCACACAGCAGCTACCGCAGCGCGAGTTCGTGGCACCGTACGGGCCGATGGGAGCGAACTCCGGCTACGCGCAGATCGCCATGCGCCACATGCATGAGTTCGGCACGACCGGCCGCCAGCTGGCGAAGGTGGCCGTCGACCAGCGCACCAACGCCGCCGCCAACCCCGACGCCCTCTACCGCGATCCCCTCAGCGTTGACGACGTGCTCTCGTCGCCGCTAATCGTCGACCCGCTGCACTTGTACGAGATCGTGCGGCCGTGCACGGGCGGCGCTGCGTTCGTCGTCGTTTCGGCGGACGCGGCGGGGTCGAGCGCGCAGACGCCGGCCTGGCTGCTGGGCGCCGGAGAGGCGACACGCGGCGTGATGCTCGCTCAGGTCGCGTCGATCACTACGTCGCCCGTGGCTCAGTCCGCGCCGCTGGCGTTCGAGATGGCCGGCGTCACGCCCGCTGACATCGACCTCATCTCCGTCTACGACTGCTACACGATCACAGTCGTCGTCACGCTCGAAGACGCCGGCTTCTG
Organism: Chloroflexota bacterium; assembly: GCA_022561635.1. GTDB lineage: Bacteria > Chloroflexota > Dehalococcoidia > SM23-28-2 > RBG-16-64-32 > CF-162. The sequence continues at coordinate 10,136 of JADFQV010000039.1, forward strand.
CGAGAAGGGCCGTGGCGGCCCCTTCGTCGAAGAGCACGACCTCACATACCGGGGCGACCTGCCTCTGAACACGCACGGCGGACAGCTGTCGTTCGGGCAGCCGGGCCTGGCGGGCGGGATGTCACACGTCACAGAGGCGGTACGACAGCTCCAGGGCAGGGGCGGCGAACGACAGGTGGCGGACTGCGAGCTGGCGTTCGTCAACGGAAACGGCGGAATCATGAGTGAACAGTCGTCGCTCGTGCTTGGCGTATGAGCGATCAGCCGCGGAAGCCGCTGCCAAAGCCGTCCTCGCTCTCGCAGCCGTTCTGGGACGGCCTGGCGGCGGGTGAGCTGCGCCTCCAAAGGTGTGACAGCTGCGACACCTACGTCTTCTATCCACGGCCGTACTGTCCGCGCTGCCTCTCGGAAGCGCTCACCTGGACAGCCGTCAGCGGCCGCGGGCGCGTCTACACGTACACGATCGTGAGGCGAGCGATGCATCCGGCGTTCCAGCTGGAAGTTCCGTACGTCTTCGCCATCGTCGAGCTGGAGGAAGGGCCACGCGTGGAAACGAACGTCGTCGGGTGCGCGCCGGAGGACGTTCGAGTGGAAATGCCGGTCAAAGCTGTGTACGATATGACAACAGCCGGGATCGCGCTTTTGAAGTTCGAGCCGGCCTAAAACGAGAGACGAGGCCCCGCACGCGCACAGGGGATCATTCCGGGTTCCGCAACGGCGATGCCGCGTCTCAGGCGATAACTCTGGAGGATAGATGGGCTCAGTCATCAAGAAGCGGCGCAAGAAGATGAGCAAGCACAAGCACCGCAAGATGCTGAAAAAGACCCGCTGGCAGCGCCGGCACGGCTAGCCGCGCCGCAAGGTAAGTGGCTAACGGGAGAGCCATGACCACTACCGCGAACGAACTCCAGACCAAGGGCGATGCCGCGCGACGTGCGGCCCGCGAGTTGGCGCGCACCTCCACCGACGTGAAGAACCGCGCGCTGGAGGGGATCGCCGATTCGCTCCTGGACCACGCCGACGAGATCATCGCCGCCAACGTAGTCGACGTCCAAGGCGGCAAGGGAGCAGGCCTAACGCCGGCCGTCATCGACCGCCTGACGCTGAACCACGAACGCCTGGCCGCCATCGCCACCGACACGCGCGCCATCGCCGTTCTGCCCGACCCCGTGGGCGAGATGATCGACATGAAGCTACTCCCGAACGGGATGCAGGTCGGCCGGCGCCGAGTGCCGCTGGGCGTCATCGCCGCGATCTACGAATCACGGCCGAACGTGACCGTGGACATCGCCGCGCTCTGCCTTAAGTCCGGCAACGCGACCATCCTGCGCGGCGGCAAGGAGACGATCAACTCGAACAAGGTGATCGTAAGCGTGCTGCGTGAGGCGATCGCCGCCGCGGGCGGGCCCGGCGAGGCCGTCCAGCTGATCGAGAACACCGACCGCGGCCTGATCGGCGAGCTACTGGCGATGAAGGACACGATCGACCTTGTCGTCCCGCGCGGCGGCGCAGAGTTGATCCGCTTCGTGGCCGAAAACGCGACGATGCCGGTGCTGACCGGTGGCATCGGCGTCTGTCACACCTACGTCGACCGTGCCGCCGACCTCGACAAGGCCGTCGCCATCGCGCTCAACGCCAAGACCCGCAAGGTCAGCATCTGCAACGCGCTCGACACGCTGATCGTTCACGCAGACATCGCCGCAAGCTTCCTGCCGGAGATGGCGCGTGCCTTCGCCGGGAAAGAGGTCGAGATGCGCGGCGACGAACGCGCGCTGGCGATCCTGCGGGAGGCGAACGCCAAACAGGCCGTTGCGGCTGGCCCGGAAGACTTCGACACCGAGTTCCTCTCGCTGACGGCAGCCATCCGCGTCGTCGATTCGCTGGACGAGGCGCTAGAGCACATCCACGTGCACGGCACCGGCCACTCCGACGCGATCGTCACCGAGGACTACTCGGCGGCGATGCGCTTCCTCGACGAGGTCGACTCGGCCGTCTGTTACGTCAACGCCAGCACCCAGTTCACCGACGGCGCACAGTTCGGGCTGGGTGCCGAGATCATCGACTCAACCCAGAAGACGATTGCCCGCGGGCCGGTCGGCCTGCGCGAGATCACGACGTACAAGTGGATCGTCCTCGGTAGCGGCCAGATAAGGCCGTAGCAGGTCCGCGCATCCGTGACGGCTAAGTTTCAGTTCGACCGCGAGTACCGGACGATGACGTCCGAGAGCTTCATCATCGAGTTGGCCGACGAGGAAGTGGGCCGCATCGACCTGCACTACAGCGACTCGGTCACGTACGGCACGATCTGCGTTCTGGCCAGCATGACGGAGGAGGAGATTCGCTCGCTGATCAGCGAGATCGACGAGCGCTTCGTCCTCACGAACGACCCCTTCCGGGAGGACTTCGTGGTCACGGTCTGGAACGGCCGCGAGCACGGCAACTACTCGGACGAAGACTTTGAGGGCGACGAGGACGACCTCGGCGACGCCTTGGGCGACTGAACCAGCCTCAGTCGCGCCGGAACACGCCCGTGGCGTCAGCGGGCGCGGGTCGCCCAGAGGTTGAGGCGTACGTAGTCGGCGCTGAACGGCGCGCCGAAGCGCTCAACGGTCTCGGCGACGACGTCTCGCAGGAAGCGATCGGAGAGTTCATCCGGGAGCGCCGCTGCCTGGTGCTGAAGGATGATCGTGCGCAGGTAGAGCACCGCGGCGTCATCGTCCTCGAACGTGACCGGCACCTCGAAGAGGTTGCCCCGCACGTCGCGCCAGCCGTTGCGCTCCATCGCCGCACGCGCCTCCTCGACCGTGCGGTACTTGCGGAACTCGCTGTCGCCCGAGAGGTGTTCGGAGTAGGGTGCGCGCTTCTCGACGGCGTGCGTCGCCTCCCTGAGCCGGAAGATGTTGCCAGCGCCGCCGCATTGCGCGCGCAGCCGTCCACCCGGCTTCGTCGCCCGCGCGAGCGAGCCGAAGAGCCCATCGTCGTCGGGCACCCAGTGGAAGACGGCGTTGGAGAAGACAACGTCGACCTGCTCTGGCAGCGTGAAGTCGGTGAGGCTGGACGTGATAGCGACGACGTTCGTGATGCCGCGCGCGGCGAGTTCCTTCTTGAGGTTCGCGGTCATGTCCGGCGAGCTGTCGACGGCGTAAATCTTGCCGTCCGGCAGCTTCTGAAGGAGGTCCAGCGTGACGGAGCCGGAGCCGCAACCGGCGTCGAGCACCGTCTCATCGCCGCGCAGGTTGAGGTCGTCGATGACTTGCTGCGCCCAGCCGCGCATCGGCGTGCCGATACGGTCGTAGACGGCGGCGTTCCAGTCGGTGCGCGGAGTTTCGGGAGCCAAGGAGCGGCTTACTGGCCCGTGAACTCGGGCTGGCGCTTCTCGAGGAAGGACTGAATACCTTCGCGGAAGTCCTTCGTCTGGAACAGCGGCAGGAGCTGCAGGAAGACGTGGTGCACGCTAGCCTCGAACGTCTCGTCCATGGCGAGGCGCATCATGCGCTTGGTGGCCTGCACAGCGAGCGGCGCGCTGGCCGCAATCTCGGCCGCCATCTTAGCCGTGAACGCCTCCAGTTTGTCGTGCTCGACGACGTGGTTGACGAGGCCCACATCCAGGGCCTCCTCCGCGCTCAGCGTTTGGCCCCGGAAGACGATCTCGGACGCCTTGGCCCAGCCGATGAGACGCGGCAAAAGCCAGGCGCCGCCGCTCTCGGGCAGAATGCCGCGCTTCGTGAAGACGGCGGCCAGCTTGGCCTCGGTCGAAGCGATGCGGATGTCGCAGCCAAGGGCGAGGTCCATCCCGTAGCCGGCAGCCGGCCCGTTCAGCGAACAGATGACAGGCTTATCGGTGTTGTGAAGCACGATCGGCGGGCTGGCGTTGAGGTCGAAGCGCCGAATGGCGAGGTTGCCGTTGGAGCCGATACCGGTGCCGGCGGCCAGGTCCTTGAGGTCGAGACCGGCGCAGAAGCCACGCCCAGCGCCCGTGATCACGATCACGCGAACGTCGTCGTTGACATCGGAGTCGCGCAGCGCCTGAGAGATCGACTCGAGCATCGGCCCGGAGATCGCGTTCAGGCGATCGGGGCGGTTTAGTGTGATGGTGGCAACGTGGTCGTTTACGTCGTACAGCAGGTCAGCGTACTGAGACATAGGGGCACCTCCGTTCGTGGTGCCCCCTAGAATAGCACGGGCGGCCGCCCCTACTCGGGCTCTTCGGCTTCTGGTGCGAGCGACGAGCCGATCTCCGGACAGTCGGCCACCGCCGGATGCGCGATCTCCGCGATGTAGGCGATGATCGCCAGCCCGTCGAAGGCGTCGACGCCGCCGCTGCAGTTGACGTCGCCCTGCGCGAAGCACAACGCCTCAGCACTGCCACCGACGGCTCGCAGAATGTCGATGACGTCGTCCGGCCCAACTTTTGAGTCGCAATCGAGGTCACCGGCCAGCGTCGGTCCCGGATCTGAGATGCGAATCGAGCCATCTTCCGTGAACAGGCGCAAGCCGATGTCCGGCACGCGCGCGCTCACCGCTGTGACCACAACGTGAAGCGAGGTGAAGGTGTTGAGGCCGCCCGATGCCTCAAAGTCGATGTACGCCGGGCGGAAGTTGCCCGCTAGCGGCGACGACGGCGATCCCGAGACGGTGACGAGGTCGTCTTCAATCACGCAGACCGTCTCCTCGCGCGGCGTGCAGCCGACAGCCTCGACCACCGCCGGGCTAAACGAGACCTGGACCTCGTAGCTGGTGACGCCGGGCCACCAGGCCGAGATGTCGAGCGGCACGCTCACCGTCTCGCCCGGCCGCACGTCCACCTTGGCGATCGAGGCGGTAAGGGCCGGCCGCGCATCGAAGCAGTCGACGATGCCGTCTTCGTCCTGATCGGCGATCGCGGCCGGCGCGAACAACATGCCGGCGCCGTACTCCGCGTCGTAGCCGGGATCGCCGAGGTCCAGCGAGGCGCAGCGAAGCACCCCCCGCACCTGCGCCGCGCTCAAGTCCGGGTGCACCGAAAGCAGCATGGCGGCGATGCCGCTGACGTGCGGCGTCGCCATGGACGTGCCGAAGTAGCTGCAAAGCGCGAACTGCTTGTAGTCCTCCGGGCCTGCGCCACAGGTGAAGGCGTACGTGTTCTGGAGAATTCCGTCGCCGTTGCCACTGACGTCCTTGATGCCGCCCGGGCCCATCAGGTGGAGGCCGTCGTCGCCTTCGTGCTCGCCGTAGCTCGAGTAGCCGGCGCGCTCCATATTCCGGTCGAGGGCGCCCACGGAGACGACGGATTCCATCCTGGCCGGGAAGTCTAGCGTCGGGTCGCCGATGAGGTCGCCGCCACCGTTGCCGGCCGCCGCGACGACGACGACGCCGGCTGCCTCGGCGTAGGCGAAAGCCTCGCGCTCGATCGTCGCCAGGACTGGCCCGCCGAGGCTCAGGTTGATCACGTCCGCGCCATGATCGACCGCCCAGTAGACGCCATCCGCGATGCTGTCGGCCGAGCAGCCGGATGGCCGGCAGACGCGCACCGGCATGATCGCCGCCTGCGGGACGAGACCAGCGACGCCGAAAGCGTCCCAGTCCTGCACCAGCGTCCCGGTGACGTGAGTGCCGTGACCGTCTTCGTCGTTGGCGTGGGTCGTGCCATCGGTCGCGTCGTAGGGGGAGACAAACCTCGTCTGTGAGAGCCCCGGGGAGCGGCCGAACTGGTTGTAGTTTTCGTACGCGACGCCCGTATCAAGAACGGCGATCGTGACGCCGGAGCCGAAGGACGTGTTCCAGGCCTCGGGCGCCCCGATCAGCTTCATGTTCCACTGCAGCGGGAAGAACTCATCGACGGGGATCCGCGACGGCTGTTTGAGGGCGTTCAGCTCGGCCGACTCAACGGCCGGATCCGCACGCAAACGTTCGATCGCCTCCGCTTCCTGGCCCGGCGGGAGCGAGAGCGTCGCGAAGCCACCTCGCGCAGACACCCGCTCGACGCTTGCGCCCACCTGCGACGCCAGGCGCGCGGAGTCCGCGTAAGGGGACTCCCCGCTCAGGCGCACAATCACTTCGCCCGCGGCGTAGTCGGACTGCTCGGGTACGCCGGGCGAGGCGGCGGTCGCGGGGCCGGCCAGCGCCAGCGCCACCAGCACGACGAGCGGGACGATGAGGCGGGGGACGGCAGGCAGGCTCACGGTTCCCCTAAAGGGGCGCACCGATCTTGCCAAGCAGACCTTTGATGTACTGCACCTCGCCCAGGTGCTCCGCCGTATGGCCGATGCAGAAGAAGTTGAGCACCTCCGCGCGGCTCATCTCGTCCAGCATCGGGTAGACCTGCTTGAAGAACGGCAGCGGGATCATCTCCGCGCCGTCCGCCTCGCTCAGGCTGTCCGCGTACTCCTGCATCGCCTCGCCGACAGCCTCAGCGTAAGCGAAAATCTCATCGAGATCGAGGCGGATGCGCGCTATCTGGTCGCGCTCGAGGCCCGTGCCGTACGGTGGGTTGCCCGGCTCTTTCACAGGCAGCCGAGGCGCCCAGTTGTCCCGCGTGAAGACCGACGGGCGGCGCGCCAGCAGGCCGTGGATGATCTCGTCTTCGGAACGATAGGCGTGCCAGAGCGCGAAAACGATGTGGTTCGGGTTGGTCTCCGGCTGCCAGTGAAGTTCATCGTCCGTCAGCCCCTCGCAGAGCAGACGTGGATACCAGTGCCAGAAGTGCAGGTTCTTTCGCAGATAATCGCCGACGCTCACGCTACGCCTCGCCTCAAATGACCGAGTATGCGGGCGGATTGTCCGCTAACGAGAGAGCCCGTGTCAATCGGCTAGGCGATAGTGGTGCAGCCCGGCGGCAGATCGAGCGGCAGACCGCCGATCGAGCGCAGAATCGTCAGGGCATCGGCGGCATCCACCTTGCCATCGCAGTTCACGTCCGCGAGCCCGAAGCAGCCTGCTTCGTACACGCCGGCGAGGTCACCGATGATAGCGAGGCCGTCCGCGGCGGACAGCGTCGAGTCACAGTTCGCATCGCCCGGAGGCGTCAGCGGCGCCAGGCTATCTATCGTCACGGAGCCGTCGGTGACGCTGACCTGATCCAGCATGTCGTTGCCGATAGTGTCGGAGAGCGTGGTGACCTCGACGTCGATCAGCGCCGTGGACCCGGCCGGGCCGATGGCCTCGAAGACTATCGTCGCGAACGTGATGTCGCCGCTGAACCCTTGCAGGCTGACGCTGTTCAGGCGCAGGAGTCCCGGCTGTGCGCCGGTGTTGCAGAGGGCGATCTCGCTCTGGCAGGAGTGCGGCGTGACCAGCGTCTCGTCGAAGCGAACGTCGATGCCCAGAGCGCCGATCGCCTGCTCGGAGTGCCCCGAAAGCGT
>JADFQV010000069.1 GCA_022561635.1 Chloroflexota bacterium
GCAGTGAAATCAGTCGTGCCCTCGCTGGCCACCCAGAGGTCCGCCGGCACCTCCTCGACGAAGCTCCCAACCCGTTCGCTCCAGCCCCGGAAGAGCGACAGGAGGATGCCGATCAGGAACACTGAGAGCGCGATGCCACCGATCGAAATCGCGAGGCGCGTCTTCTCAGCGAACAGGTTTTTTCGGGCGATCAGTAGCATCAGGAGTCTTTCGAACGTGTGCCGCCATGGGGCGGGGCGAGTTGTAGTTTAATCGCGAGAACATGTAGCCTGCAAGAAAGCGACCAATCAGTCACTAAGATACGAGATGCCCCTTCGTCCGCAAGCCATCGCCCTGCTCAGCGCCCTCGCCGTCCTCGGCGGCCTGGCCCTGTTCGCTGCTGGCTGTTCGTCCAAAGGCGACGAGCCTCGCGGCGGGCTCGTCTTCATCTTTCGCTCCACCGGCGGCTACGATATTCGCGCCCCCGGGACGGGTCGCGAGCCGGCGCAGACGATGACCGACGTCCTGCCCTGGGACGCCGCGCCGGTCTGGTCGCCCGACGGCACGCGCATCGCCTTCTACGCCGATCGTGTCTTCAACCTGCCCAACCGTGACGACAACGTCGACATCTACGTCATGGACGCCGACGGCTCCAATCTGCGGCGCCTGACGAGCGATCCCGCGCCTGACGCTTTCCCCGTCTGGTCGCCGGACAGCACGAGCATCGCCTTCTATTCCGAGGCCAACGACGAGGGCGACGGCGAGGTCTACGTCATGGACGCCGACGGCTCCAACGTTCGGCGCCTGACCTCCACCACGGGGCTCGACTTTCCGTACGAATGGTCGGCCGACGGTTCGCGTATTCTCTTCGGCTCGAACCGAAACGGCAACTTCGATGTCTACGAAATGGACGCCGACGGCCGGAACAAGGACCGGTTGACCGGCGGCGGCAAAGACGATTTCGCCGCCACCCGGTCGCCGGACGGCTCGCGTATCGCCTACCAATCGGGCGACCGGGGAGACATGGACATCTTCCTCATGGATGCCAACGGCGACAACAAGGTCAACATGACGTTGTCGCCCCTTGACGACACGAGGCCTGTCTGGGCCGCCGACAGCCGTCGCCTCGCTTTCATCTCTGAGCGCGACGGAAACCCCGAAATCTACATCATGGACACCGTGCTCTCCTACCTCACCCGGGTCACTATCGTGGCGCGTCCCGACAACCAGGTCACCTGGTCACCCGGCGGCGTCCAGCTCGCCTTCATCTCCTCCCGCGATTTCAACCGGGTGCTCTACCTCACGAACGTCGATGGCGGCGCCCAGAACCGCCTCACTCACGACGACGACGCCTGGGATTCTTTCCCGGCCTGGTCGCCGGACGGCACTCAGATCGCCTTCTCCTCCCACCGCGATGGCCGTCGCGATGTCTACGTGATCGACACCGACGGCAGCGGCCTGGTCCGTCTCACGAACGACTCTCGAGACGGTGGCGAGGTCGCCGCGATAAGGTAAACTCGCAAGCGATGACGACGAAACACAGGGACGACATCCCGGTCGGGCGTTACTACGGTGAGCGTGAGATCACGATCACCCCGGAGCTCGTGCAGCACTACGCCGACGCTGTTCAGGACTTCAACCCCTGGTACTTCGGCGATTCCCCCTTCGGCGGCCCCGTCGCGCCCGCGCTGATCCTGCACTCCGAGGTCTATCACACGATCGACTGGTACCTCAGCATCTTCGGCAACCTTCACGCGCGCCAGGAATGGGAGCTGTTCGCACCCATCATGGTCGGCGAGACTGTCATCGCCCGCCGCCAGATCATCGATCGCTACACCCGGCGCGACCGCGAGTACCTCGTCAACGAGACTGCCGTCTACGGCGCAGACGGACGCCTCCTCAACCGCGGCCGCACCCACCAGAGCTTTCTCGTGCGCTCGGACGGGGGCGGAGACGTCGTCGACAAGAAGCGCGAGAAGCGCTCAGACCGCAGCTTCGAGGCCGCAGACGAGAACGTGCTTGGGGAGCTGTCGATCGCCGAGAAAGAGATCACCCTGGAGATGTGCCAGAAGTTCTCCGGGCCGCACAAGAACTACCACAACGACCGCGAACAGGCGCGCCTGCTCGGCTTTCCCGACATCGTCGTCCAGGGCACGATGTCGGTCTGCTTCATCTCGGAGATGATGACGGGGCGCTTCGGCGAGGGCTGGTTCAGCGGCGGTAAGATGAACGTCGCGCTGGTCAACGTCCTCTGGCAGGGCGAGTCCGTGACGGCGCGCGGCAACGTTACGGAAGAGGTGGCGGAGGGGGCGCGAAAGCGGCTCGGCCTGCGCGTCTGGTGCGAAAAAGCCGACGCCACGAAGTTCGTCGTCGGCTCGGCAAGCGCGACGGAATAGCGGCGCCTTACTCGGCGCGCGGCACCCGCTCGACGATCATGTCCAGGGCCTCGCCGCGGCGGACCCAGCGCGTCATCTCCTCGTACAGCAAGGAACTAACCTTGGCCAGTGCCATCTGGCGGTCCGGGTCGTCTTGCCCGGCGCGCGCCTCGGCCACCTCTTTTAGAGCGCCTTCGCAGGCGGCGGCCATCCGCCAGGCGAAAAACCAGCGGCCGCTCAGGTCGGCCCAGGTGCTCGTCTGCGTCGCGTCGATCTGCTGTGTCGGTGCCATATCGCTTGCCCCAACTTTCCCTTAGATTTGTCAATAGAGAGGATGGCTGTGGCCGCGGAACCGTTACATTGCGCGGCACGTATCCTGGTTGTGATGATTCGAACGCACGCTTTGTTATACTTGCCGTAAAGCTGATCTACGAGAGGTGACTGACTAGTGGCAAAACAGCGCAGAAAAAGGCGACGGGGCGCCCCAGCGGAACTACCGGGCTCGCGCAAGTCCAAGTACCCGTTCCCCCTGAGCCTGCTCTTCAACGCCAAGATTTTCTACGTCTTTTTCATCGTCGTCATGATCGCCTCCATGGGGGCCATCGGCTTCGGCAACTTCGGCGGCTCGAACTCCCGCCGCACCACCGCGCCCATCGTCATCGACACGACGCCCGCACCGACCTCCGACGCTCAACAGTGGCCGGCGGGCCCACCGCCTGTTATCGACGCCAGCACGGCTCACGTCGCGACCATCGAGACGAGCGAGGGTGACATCGTCATCGCTCTTTCGACTGAGGCTCCGGAAGCCGTCAACAGCTTCGCCTTCCTCGCCGCCAAGAACTTCTACGACGGCGTCGCCTTCTTCTACGTCGACCAGAACTACTTCACGCAGACCGGCGACCCCACCTGCACCGGCGACGGCGACCGCATCTGCTCAGGCCTCGGCGGCCCGGGCTACACGCTGGCCGTCGAAGGCATCGGCAAACACGAGCGGTTCTCCGTCGTCCTCATCGCCGACAGCGAAGGTGGGCTCGACGTTCACGGCAGCCAGTTCCGCATCCTCTACACCGCCGACGAGCGGCTCGACGGCACTGAGACAGTCTTCGGCATCGTAATCGAGGGTCAGGACATCCTGACCGGCCTGTCGGACCTCAGCGTCTGCTCCGTAAGCACTGCCGACGACTGCCAGGAAGACCTCTCGAACGCGCTGATCATCAAAGACGTCACCATCCGCCCCGTCAATGCCACGGTGCTGGCCGAGGGCTAAGGCGCTGCGACGACGAGGCGATCGTTTGCTGACGGCCCGTTTGTGGCGCCCCGTGTGCGGTGCTATCCTGTAACCGAGGAGTGACTCATGTTTGGAAGTCTTGGCGCACCTGAACTACTGATCATCCTCGCGATCGTCGTCGTTCTCTTCGGCGCCACCCGCATCGGTGACATCGGCAAGGGCATCGGCCGCGGCATCCGCGAGTTCCGCAGCGAGCTCAAGGACAATGGAGAGGGGAAGAGGGTGAAGAGGGCGAAGAGAAGAAGCCCGAGAGCGAGACCGTCGCCGCCTCAACTTCCGCTCCCGCGGAGGCCCCCGGCGACGACACCAAGCCCACGTCTCAGTCCCACTAGTCTCGAACGATCAGCGCACACGCCGGCGAAACCCGCCGGCGTTTTTCATTTCTTGCGCGACGATGCCTCCGCGCCGCGCTCAATGAAGAACATGAGAAACAGAAAGACGATCGTCAGGCCCCCCGAGACCAACGCCGGCCACCAGATCAACCCGATCAAGAAGAAGATCGCCAGCGCCCCCGTGATCCCCATCCCCGAGACGACGACTATGCGCGCGAAGACGACGCCCAGCGGCACCTGGCGCACCAGGATCAGCGCGCCCTCTTCCTCCAGGTCGTCGTCGTAGGCGCCCGGGTCCACCGGGTCGCCTTCGCTGTCGTCCATCGCTTGCATCGTAGCCCGCCCGTACGGGTGGCGCAAAACGCACCCTTAACGCACCCATCCTTCACCCGCGCCCGGCGAGAACCCGGCGAGGCGGCCGGGCGACAATCAGTGGCGAAGGAGGAGCACCATGCTCAAGCTAACAATCGCCGCTGTCGCCGCCCTCGTCATCGGCTTCACCGTCAGAGACATGTCGACAGCGTCGGGC
>JADFQV010000070.1 GCA_022561635.1 Chloroflexota bacterium
AGTGGCGGGAGTGCATGGGAGTCGAACCCACCTGTCCGCCAAACGACGGACACACCGGTTTTGAAGACCGGGAGACCCACCGGGGCCTATCCACTCCCGCAGATAGCCTCGTACCTGGCGCCTCCCTCGGTCAAGTGAGGGCGACTGAGCGCGAAAGGCGGACAGCGAGGAGCTAGTAAGGACTTCCAGCCGAACAGCGGGCGAATGCGCCCTGGGTTCGGGGGCGCCTAGCCTCTAGTGTCTCTACTCGACGACCGGGTTCTCGGTGGCGATCCAGATCGGCGACTGCGAGATGTTGATGAAGCGCTTCTCGTCCTCAAGCAGCTCACGGCTGGCCTGGCGCCCCTCCGGCGTCGTAGCTCCCGCTATCATCTCTTCGGCGCTTACGTACCATAGCTCGGCGACGCCATCATAGGGCTCGGGCCCGGGCCGCGAGGCACGCACCACCTCGGTTACTTGGCTACCGGTGGTGTGCACCTGCACGTAGCGGCGGATCCGCAGCGTCTGCGAGTGCTTCTTCACCAGCGGTGCGTGGTTCTCTCGCCAGTAGCGCTGGAACTCCTCGCGCGAAAGCGTAGGCAGGCGCCGCAGGCAGTAGACGAGCTTGATCACGAGCCGCCGTCTTCCACGAAGCGCCCGAAGGCGCGGTTGAAGTGGAGCAGCGGCTCGCGGCCGTTCGTGTCTGCCGTCAGCACCTCGCCGATGAGGATCGTGTGGTCGCCGCCGTCGGCGCGCGAGTGGACGCGGCACTCCAGGCAAGCGGCAGCGCCGTCGATCAGCGGAATGCCGGTAGCGCTTCCGGGTGCCGAGGGCGTGCCGTCCCACTTGTCGATCGCCTTCGTGGCGAAGCGCAACGCGATCGGCGACTGGCCTTGAGCCAGGATGCTGACGCCGAACTGCTCGGCCTCCATGAACGCGGCGTAGCAGTCGGCGTCCTTCTGCAGGCAGACGAGCAGCAAGGGCGGATCCAGCGACAGCGAACTGAAGGCGCTGGCGGTGAAGCCGACGGCCTTGCCGCCGCTGTCGCGCGTCGTCACGACGGTGACGCCGCTGGCAAAGCGGGCCATCGCGTCGCGGAAGTCTGTCGGGTCTAGTGCTGCGTTCATTCGATAGACTGAAGCCGGTCAGTAACGTGCAGTGTCGTATCCTGCGTTAACGGCGTCAACCTCAAAGGGTCGATGGTGCCGATCGGATCGGCAGTCAGCGTCATTCGACAGCGATAGACGTCGGGACGAATCGGCGTGCGCTAGATCTTGCCGACCAGGCTCTTGACCAGGGCCTTGGTGCGTTCCAGGGACTTCTGGGCGTCGCCATCCGCGGGGAACGCGGCGGCGACGAATTCGGTTGCCCCGGCCGACGCCATGCCGCGGATCTGCTCTTCCACCTGCGCCTCGTTGCCGACGATGGCGACGTCCTTCGGTCCGCTGGCGCCTTCCTTCTCCAGCATGCGCTGGTAGTTCGGCAGCGTGCCATATATCGCGAACAGGCCGGCAGCGCGCTCGCGAGCGGCGTCCGCGTCGTCGGTGACCGCGACCGGCAGGGCGGCGACGATGCGCGGCTGTGGGCGCCCGGCGCCTTCGGCCGCTTTCGTCAGGCGTGGGGCGATGTGGCTCTCGATCGTCTTCGGGCCGGTCATCCAGAGTATCGTGCCGCCGGTACGCTCGCCGGCCATCCTGAGCATCACTGGCGCCAGCGCCGCGATCATCACCTGCGGCGGCTCCGGCGTGGGCACGGCAGCCTGCGCGTTGACGCGGAACAGATCGCCGCTGAACGAGACCCTGCCGTCCGTCAGGAGCGGCTGCAGGACGCTGAGGTACTCGCGCATGTGCACCGCTGGCTTGTCATACGAGAGCCCCCACATCGCCTGGACGACGGGCGCGTGCGAGAGGCCGAGACCGAGGGTGAAGCGGCCGCCCGTCGCCGCCTGCACCGTGAGCGCCTGCTGCGCCATGATCGTGGGGTGGCGGACGTACGTGGGGACGATAGACGTGCCGAACTGGATGCGGCTTGTCTTCTCGCCGGCCATGGCGATCACCGTCATCACCTCGACGCCGAAGATCTGGCCGTACCAGATACCGTCGAAACCGTCGGTCTCCGCATCCACGGCCCCCTGGACGTAGGCCTCGACCTCAGGCGAGCCGCCGTAAAATGTTGATATCTTCATCAGTAATCCTCCTATCGGGGAGAATACGTGCCACAGCCGTAAGCGTCAAAGCAACGGCGAGCAACCGTAATCTTTCCTTAACTTTGATTCCATTGACAGATTTCCATAATCGGCTAAGCTGCACCTAAAGGCCGAGTTCTCCGGAAATCCGGAGGAGCGGGGGACCCACCGCCCTCTTCTAGGGGTTAATCCGCCACCGGCGGAAGGGCAGTGAAACCTCTCAGCTCTAACCCGACAGCTAACCCCGTAGGCCACTGAGAGGGCCGCACGTCGCACCCAGGACGCACACCCGTTGCCCAGCGACGCAAGGTCCGCAAGACAGGAGTTCTGCGCATGCGTTACTTCCCTCCCCGGGCGCGCCAGACCCTTGACCTCGCGCTGATGCTGCGGTGCTGCCCGCACTGCATGGGAGACCTCGAGTTCCGCTCTGACTTCACGGGCGAGTACTATACGTGCCTCCAGTGCAGCAAGCGGGCGGATCCCCCGGCCGGCGCTGGGCGCCTGGCTGCCCTCGTTCCGGACAGTCGCTCGCCCCTCACTCGCCCCGGCACGGCCTTCAGCTGAGGGTACCCCCGCGCTCGTGACCTCGGGCCCGCCCTCTTGTCACGCCGCGCCCATGTGCCCTGCCTGGTGATCCGGCCGGCGGGCTAGGACGCTTCAGCGGCGCCGGCGAGTAGCGTGACGATGAGGAAGACCGCGACGACAAAGAGAGCGGCCCAGGCTCCGATTACGAGCCAGGGCCGCCGTGCGCTCGCCGCAGCAAGCGATTCAGTCGATAGGCTGAACGCCATTCAGTCGCAGTTCTAGCAGTTTGCCTGCGACACGGCGTTGCGAAGCGCGGGGGCGTTCCACACCGGCGTGGCGCGCCGCTGATCGGACTCGTGAGCTAGGCGCTCTGGGTCCGGCCGCTGTTCCGTGTGCGGGCGAACCAGGCGGGCCTCGTTCTCTCGATCGCGACAAATGGTCTGGATCAGTTCTTCCGATATGAAGCTGAGCACTGTTCTCTCCCTTCCGTCAGTGCGGCCGTCGTGCGACGTGCCGCCTGGACATACGGTAGCGGCAAAGGCCCCCGGGCCGCTGTGACTGCAATCACAAGGCGTGCCGACAGCGCGTCCTCAACCCGATCTTGCCCCTGGCGCCGTAACTGCGGGGCGGCGCTGTGATCTACTCAAGTGGAATGCGTACTTTAGCTGCAAGACCACCGGCGACTCAGATATTGCGTGTCGGCGTCGCGCTGATCGCGGGCGCCATCATCCTCTTGGGCGCGCGCCAGGCTCTGGCCGCTGGTATAACGGTATCGGCGGAGGACGTCACGACGGCCTCCGGCGGCGCGGTGGAAGTCACCATCTCAGGGCACTCAGAGCCGCTGATCGGCGCTCTGGGCATCGACGTTCGCTTCGACCAAACGCTGCTCACGCCGCACTCCTGCCAGAGCCCGATCGCCATCTGCAACACCAGCGTAGAGCCAGGGCTCCTGCGCCTCGTCAGCGTCAGCCTAAAGGGGTTCAGCGGCGACATCACGTTCGCCACGATCATCTTCGAGGCGATCGGACCGGCCGGGTCCACGGCGCTGATCGATGTCGACGTCACCACTCTCTCTGACACTATCGGCGTCGATCTGCTGGATCAGGTCAGTGTCACCGACGGCTCCGTGACGATCGACAGCCAGGCGCCTCTGACGCCGCCGGGCGACGCAAACTGTGACTCGACGCTAACCGCCGCGGACAGCCTCGCCGTGATCGCCGACCTGGGCGGCGTGTACGAGGCCGGCTGCTTCGCGCTCGCGGACGTCAACTGCGATGGCAAAGTTAATGTCGCCGACGCACTGACGATCCTGCGCGCGATCGGCGGTTTGCCGCTCGATCTGCCGCCGGGCTGCACCGCCATCGCCTGACGGCCATCGCCTGACGCCATCGCCTGACGGCCATCACCTGACCGGATTGACAGGGGCGCTATCGTTGGCGGACAATCCGCCCGCATACTTGGTCATTGAGGCGAGGCTTAGCGTGAGCGTCGGCGATTACCTGCGAAAGAACCTGCACTTCTGGCAATACCAAGGGTCTTCTTGGCAAGATCGGTGCGCCTCTTTAGAGGCCTCGTGAGCCTGCCTGCCGTTTCCCGCATCGTCGTCCCGCTCGCTGTGCTGGCTGTGCTGGGCGTGCTGGCTGGCCCGGCGACGGCGGCCTCGCCCGAGGTGACCGAGCGGGCGGACTACGCGGCCGGCGAAGTGGTTGTGCGCCTGAGCGCGGAGTCCCCTTATGCGGACTCCGCGCGCCTGGCGTCGCAGGTGGG
>JADFQV010000040.1 GCA_022561635.1 Chloroflexota bacterium
CGATAGGGATGAGTGCGAGACCGCGGACAGGGCGGCGTCCACGCGGTTGAGGAGGGCATCGTGGGCGCTCTCCTTGCCGATCGCCCGCAGGACGTCGAGGCAGATGATGTTCTCGGTGCCCTCCCAGATCGTGTGGCACTGGGCGTCTCGCAGCTGGCGCGCCGTGGGGAAGGTCTCGATGTAGCCGTTGCCGCCGTAGATCTCGACGGCCTGGGTGGCCAGTTCGAGGCCGCCGCGTGCGCCCTTGAACTTGGTCAGCGGCACGAGGATGCGGTACAGACGCCGGCCCTCTTCGTCGCCCTTGCTGGAGGCCAGCGACGCTGCCTCGAAGACGATCGCCGAAACGGCTTCGACGGCGACGACCATGTTGACGAGTGTCTCCCGGACCATCGGTAGTTCATCCAGCCGCTTGCCGAAGGCCATGCGATGCGCGGCATAGATCGCTGACTCGAGGAAGGAGCGGCGCATGATGCCGAGGCCCATGGTCGCCACGCCCATGCGCGAGCCGTTGACCATGGCCATCATGCGGTTGAGGCCGCGTGTCTGGGATTCGGCAGCGTTGGGGTTGCTCATGATGTAGGCTTCGGCGTCGACGAGTTCGATCTCCGCCGTTGGCACCGACCGTGTGCCGAGCTTGTCCTTGAGGCGCTTGATGTGGATGCCGTTTCGGGTGCCGTCCGAGCGCTCGCTCGGGACGAGGAACAGCGCCAGGCCGCGCAGTCCGTCGTCGGCGCCCTCCGGGCGGGCGAGGGTGGCGATCGCTCTGGCGTCGACGTTGGAGCAGAACCACTTGGCGCCGTTGAGCACCCACTTGCCGTTCACCTGCTTGGCCGTCGTCTCGCTGGCTGCGAGGTCGGAGCCGCCACGGATCTCGGTCATGAACATGGCGCCGTCCCACGACCCGTCGTACGTCGGCGATTGCAGCCGCGGCAGGATCTTCTCGCGGACGTCGGGCGGGGCGTAGCGGTCAACGAGCGCCTCGACGCCGCCGGTCATGCCGGTACTGCAGACCATGCCTGTGTCGGACTGGCTGAGGAGGTAGGTGAAGGCGGAGCCGAGCACCGTGGGGATATCGCGGCCGTCGCGCGCGGCGACGCCGGTGGGACCTTCGTTCCAGATGTCGCGCTTCTGGTCGATCGCCGCGGGGTGGTGGACGATGCTGGCGATCTCATCGCCCCAGCGGTCGTAGCGTTCCAGCCGCGGCGGGTTCTTGTCGATGATCTCTGCGCGCTCAGCGATTGGTCCGCCGCAGAGTTCGCCCCAGCGCCGCAAGATGCCCTCGGCCCAGTCCCGGTCGGCGGGTGAGACGTAGCGATCCATCAGCTTGCTCAGGTTGGGGTCGATCTCGTACCAGTTGAGTCCGATTGCCGATTCGGTCTGAGCGTAGTCGATCGCGGCGGTCGTTTTTGTTGTCATAATGTGCCCCTTGGTCAGAATTTCGCCCCGATTGTACTCCTATGGCGAAGACTCTGGCGCTTTCGTAAGTATGTCGACGAGTTCGATGTCGAAGATCAGCGTTGCGTTGGCCGGGATGGTTTCGCCGGAGCCGCCCTCGCCGTAGGCGAGCTCGGCCGGGATGATGAGGCGCCGCGTGCCACCCTCGGCCAGGCCGGGCAGGCCTAGCTCCCAGCCCTGTATCACGCCGCCTGCGCCGATCACGACCGAGAACGTGGAATCCCTGCTGATCGAGCTGTCGAACAGCTCGCCTGTGTCCTGAAGCCAACCTGTGTAGTTGACGGCGACGGTGTCGCCGGTCTGGGCGACCTCGCCGGTGCCTGGATCGAAGTCGATGTAGACGAGGCCGGAGTCGAGCGTGACCTCTTCGCCGGTCACGTCTGGCGGGCTCTCGTCCGGCACGCCGGGCGTCTGCGCCGGCGCCGTTGGCCCCGGAGTAGACGCGTCCGCGGGCGTCGTCGGGGCCACGACCAGCTCGTCGTCGCCGCCGCCGCCGCTGAACACGATGATGATGCCGAGGATGGCGATCACGCCGGCGGCCAGCGTCAGTGCGCCCGCGACGACGTAACGGTTTGATAGGAAGTCGCTGGGACGGCCGGCGCCGGCGACTGCAACGTCGCCGGCGCGCAGGTCGCGGTCGACCTCACGCCGCTTTGTGCTGTCGTTGAGCGCTGCGAACGCCGCCTGCACCTCGGCATGGCGTTGCGCCGCGCGCGGCTTTTGACTGGTCTCTGGGTCGTACATGCGCGAGAGCCGCTCGTGGGCGGCCTCGATTTCGTCCGCGGTGGCGTCGCGGTTGACCTGGAGTATTGCGTAGTAGTCTAGATCTTCTGGCACGGGCCATTGGCCTCCTGTCTGGAAGGCGCCCGCCATGTGGCAGGCGCTTGAAGCTAATTGTAGGCAGGCCGGCGGGGCGGGACAAGGATCGGCGACGGGTGACGTGTGTCTCCGTCGCTAGTCCTGGTGTCGCTGCTTGCTACGCCTCGTGCGAGTTCATCAGCCGTTGCCAGCGTTTCTCAGCGGCGGCGGCGAACGTATGCATTTCGGTGGGTTCCAGGACCCCTTGCTCCGTGATGTAGCTTGTGACGAGGCGCGCCGGCGTTACTTCGTAATATACGTTGCGCACTTCGAGCCAGTTTTCGGAGCAGACCTCTTTTGTGGGGCCCTCTTCCGGGGCGAACGGCATCGGCTCGCTGGGGGCGGTGACTTTCAGCGTCTCCGCGGCTGTGTAGAAGGGGACGCCGGCGTCGTGTGCGGCCAGTGCCAGCATTCGCGTCCCGATCTTGTTGACGAAGTCGCCCTCGGGCAGGATTGAGTCGGCACCGACCATGACGGCGTCGGCTTCGTTCACGAAGAGCGCCATCTGCGCCTCGGTGATCATCGTCAT
The DNA here is from genome assembly GCA_022561635.1 of Chloroflexota bacterium. GTDB lineage: Bacteria > Chloroflexota > Dehalococcoidia > SM23-28-2 > RBG-16-64-32 > CF-162. The sequence goes on from JADFQV010000040.1 coordinate 2,843, forward strand.
CGAGATGCCGGCCCGCACCATCGCCTTGGCAACGCGGATGCCCTCGTTCGTTGGGCGCGCTTCTGAGATGATCACGTGCCGCGGCTTCACGCGCGTCAGCAGCTCGATCACCGTGGATGAGTAGCTGTATGACATCACCGTTCCGCTCGGGATTACCTTTCGGGCGGCCAGCGCCATCTCTTCGGGCGCTGTGCTGATCGCTTCGATGGTGTCCGCGACGGAAGCCGGACCGTCGCCGGTATCGAGGTAGCGGCTCCAGGCCGCGGCGACGGCGTTTTCGATCGCTGCCATCATGGGCCGCGCCAGGGCCAGGGTGCGGCAGCTATCGCGAAACTCTTCCCCCGGCATGCCTTCGGCGACGCCGCGCAGCGCTTCGAGCGCCGTCAGGGAGAGCTGGCGGGCTCCCTTGTCTCTATCCGCACGAATCTCGGCTACGGCGGACTTGATCTCTGCCCTCAACGGTTCCTCCAGTCCTCATAAAAACAACAAGTCGGGGTCATGTGACCCCGACTCTTACATTGCAGATGAAAGACACCCATAGGGCGACGTGCCTCCGCTTCTAATGCGCCGGTTGATCGGCGACGAGTTCTTCTGGTGGCGCCATCCTACACCACCACCAGCGATTTGTCGCGTGCCGGATGGCTGTCCTCCGGGCGCGCGACACTCGTATACTGACCCCGTGCCCGCATCCGACCTGCCGCCCGTCATTCAGGGGCTACTCAGCGCCGCCGCATATCCCCACCCCACCGGCCGCATCCAGCTTATCCAGACGCACATCTCGTACGTCCTTCTAACGCGCGACTACGTCTACAAGATCAAGAAGCCTGTCGACTTCGGCTTCCTTGACTACTCGACGCTCGGCAAGCGCCGCTATTATTGCGGGCGCGAGTTGAAATTGAACCGCCGCCTGTGCTCGGACACGTACGTCGCCGTCGTCCCCGTTCGCAAGACCCGTGATGGCTACCGGATCGACGCGGTGGGGCAGAAAGGGGAGGGGCCGAAGGGGCGCATCGTCGAGTACGCGGTCCTCATGCGGCGGCTGCCGGAGGAGCGGATGATGCACCGCCTGCTGGAGCGCAACGCCGTGACGAAGCCGATGCTGCGGGACGTCGCCGAGAAGCTGGTGCCGTTCCACCAGGCGGGGGCGGCCACCAGCGCCCGGATCGCCGCCTACGGCGACTGGGCGATCCGCTTCAACGTTCGGGAGAACGTCAGGCAGTGGACGCCGTTCATCGGCCGCACGATCACGGCGGAGCAGGACCGCATCCTGCGCAACTATATCGAGGCGTTCTACGCGCGGCGGGCCGATGTGATGCAGCGCCGAGTCGACGAGCGGCGCATTCGCGAGTGCCATTCCGATCTGCGCTCCGACGCCGTTTGCTTCGTCGATCCGAAGGCTGGGCCAGACGGCATCTGCATCTTCGACTGTGTGGAGTTCAACCGCCGTATTACGCACGTCGACGTCGCGCGCGACGTGTCGTTTCTGATGATGGACCTGGAGTACCGCGGCCGGCCGGACCTGGCGGCTGCCTTCACGGATCACTACATGGAGAAGGCCGCCGACGCTGATCTGCCGGACGTGCTGCCGTTCTACGCCCACTACAACGCCTGTGTTCGGGGCAAGGTCGAGAGCTTCCTTCTCGACGCGCCCACCGTGCCCGAGTCGCAGAAGCGCGCTGCGGCCAAGCGCGCCAGCCGCTACTTCGAGCTGGCCTGCCGTTACGCGGAATCACTGCCGCCGGCGATGCTGATCGTCACCTGCGGCCTCGCCGGCACGGGCAAGTCCAACATCGCCCGCAAGCTCGGCCGCCGACTGGACGCGACGGTGTTGAACTCGGACGTCGTGCGCAAGGAGATGGTCGGGATGGACGCCCGGGAGCGCGTCCTGGATGAGTACCGCGACGGACTCTACTCGGCGGAGATGACCGATCGCACCTATCAGGCGCTCTTCGACGGCGCGCGCGAGCAGCTGATGGCCGGCCGGTCCGTTGTTCTCGATGCCTCGTTCACGCGCCGCGAGCATCGGCGCGCCGCCGCTCGTCTGGCGCGGGAGACCGGCGCTCAGTACGCCTGCGTTGAGGTTAGCGCTGCGGAGGACGCCATTCGCGAGCGCCTGGCCGGCCGACTGGAGCGGGGTCGCGATGCGTCTGACGCCCGCTGGGAGATCTACGTACAGCAGAGGCGGCGCTTCCAGCGGCCGTCCGAGGTGCCGTGCGAACGCCTGATTAGCGTCGACACTTCGAAGCGAGGGGCCTGGAGCGTCGCGCCGATCCTCGATGCCCTGCGCCGCGTTTCGCCGCTGAGCGTACCCGGCTAGCGGCCGGTGGAGCCGTGGCCGCCGGCGCCGCGGGCGGTCTCCGACAGGTCTTCAGCGACCGTCATGTCCATGACGAGCGCCTGGCCGATCACCAGTTGGGCGATGCGGTCTCCGTCGTTCACTTCGTGAGGCTCTCGATAGTGGAGAGAGTGCATCGTCACGAGGAGTTCGCCACGGTAGTCAGAGTCGATCGTGCCGAAGGTGACCACGACGCCTCTCGAGGAGAGGCCGGAGCGCGGCCTGATCTGGACGTCGAACCCGGCGCCGATCTCGATGGCGATCCCCGTCGGCACCTGAACCGGCTCATGGCCGACCACTATCGGTGCGTCGAGGCAGGCGTAGAGGTCGTAGCCGGTCGCGCCCTCGGTGGCGCGCTCGGGCAGGCGGGCGCCGGGCCGCAGGCGTTTGACGCGCACCGGGACGTTCACTAGGGGATGTACAATCCGCTGTCGCGGCGCTTGCCGCGTTCGATCGGCTCTGGCGGTTTCTCGGGCTCGGAGGTGGGGCCGCTGGGAGTGCCCTTCGGCGGCTTTGTCCCGGCCGCTTTCACGACCTGCTCGATGAGCGCCGGCTCCGGCAGCGCTCCCGGGATCGAGATGCGGTCGTTGAGCACGGTGAGGGGCACGGCCTCCACGTTGTAGCGCTTGGCCAGGTCGGGGAACTCGTTGACCTCGATCACTTCGGCCTTCACGTGTTCGCTGACCATGCCCATCATGAAGGCGGCGCGGGCCATCTGCGGGCAGTACGGGCACGTCGGCGTCACGAACACGCGCACCGAGACGTCCGTCTTCAGCTCTGAGAGCGCTTTGACCGAGTCCGGCATGAGCAGCGTCTCCCAGCGCGAGAGGTCGACGAGCGATTCCACGAACGCGGGGAACTCCGTGCCGCCGGGGATGCCGTAGTACTTAAAGAAGCCGGGCCCGGGACCTCGCAGCACTATCCCAGGCACGCGCTCAACGCCAAACGTCGCCTTCTCTTCGGGGTTGTCCTCGAACTGGTGAACGCGCAGGCTGATGAGATCGCTGAGGGCGGATAGCTCCTTCAGCATGTCCTGCGTCTGCTTGCAGAAAGCACAGGGGTTGACGCCCGGCGCCTCCAGCTTCGTCTCGCGCTGCGTGAAGTAGTCGATCTTGACGGGCGCGGCCATCTCGGTGGCGAACTTGGCCTGGATGGCGTCCTGGTCCTTAAGCGGAATCACTCATATCCCTCGTTTTCAGCCACACGAACACCAGCCGTTGTAGCACCGTGAAGCCGGCGATGAGAGCCAGCGCCCAGAGCACCGGCGTGAGGACGTTTGTGTCGAGTATATCTTGCAGGATGAGGCCGCCACCCAGCAGCAGGACGCGTTCGGTGCGGGTGAAGATGCCCTCGCGCAGCTTGACGCCGATGATCTCGGCCCGGGCGCGCAGGTAGCTGACCATGATCGAGGCGACGACGGCGGCGAAGATCAGCAGCTCTTCTTCGCGGGCGTTGAGGCCGCTGAAGTACCAGAGCAGACCGAAGAGGACGGCCGCTTCCGAGAGCCGGTCCATGGTTGAGTCGAGGACCGATCCGAACGGTGTGGCGCGGCCCGTCGCCCGCGCCAGCGAACCGTCGAGGAAGTCCAGGGCGCTGAACGCCAGCATGACGACGCCTGCCTCCAGGAAGCGCCCGTTGGCTGCCAGCACCGCAGCCCCGACGTTGCCGGCGAAGCCGAAGAGCGTGAGCATGTTCGGCGTCACACCCAGCCGGGAGAGCACGTTTACTGCCGGGTCGGTCAGCCACTTTGGGGCGGAGCGCGGCGTCAGCGCCGGCATCAGGCGCTGTTCCCGTTGCGGTTTGCTGCCGTCTCCTCATAAAAGGCGAGCACCTCCGACGAGACCTCGTCCCAGCTCCAGTTGCGGGCGTGCAGAGCGGCCGCCCGGCCCATCTCCTCGCGCATGCCGGCGTCGGAGAGCAGGCGCTTGAGCGCTTCGCACAACGCTTCGCTGTCCCGCGGGGGGACGAGCAGGCCCTGTTCGCCGTCCTTGACGACGGCCGCGAAGCCGGGGATGCGCGAGGCGACGATCGGCACGCCGGAGGCCATCGCCTCGAGCAGGATCAGGCCAAGGCTCTCGTGGCCGGTGTTCGGTGCGCAGAAAACGTCGCCGCTGCGGTAGTAGCGGGGCAGGTCCTCCTCCGCCACGTAGTCTGTGAAGACGACGTCCTCGACGTTGTGCTCCTCGATGTAGCGTTCGCAGGCCGGGCGGATACCGCCGTCGGGGCCGACGATGATCAGCCGGGTCTGCGGCATTTCGGGCTTCAGCTTGGCGAACGCCTCGATCAAGTAGGGCAGCCCCTTGCGCTGCTCCTGGCGGCCGACGAAGACGATGTTACGCTTGGCGTCCATCAGTTCGGGTATCGGTGGCGTCTCTGCGGCGAAGCGCGCGTAGTCGATGCCGCTGGGGATGATGCGGAAGTCGTCGTCGAAGTACTTGCCGATGAGGTCGAGCGCCGCCTGCGAGTGGGCGATGCGGCCGTGGATGCGATGCCACCACTGCTGGATGATGAACTGGCTGTAAGCGTAGACGCGGCTGCCGCTGTCGCGCGCGGCGTGGAACGTGGCGACGTTCGTGGCCTGCGAGAAGCGCACGAACTGGAAGGGCAGCAGCGGCGCGAACGGCTCGTGGATGTGCACGATGTCGAACTGTTCGCGCGCCAGCAGCTTCTTGACCCGCGACGCGAGGTTGTAGGACAGCGAGATGTTGGCCACCGAGCCACTCACCGGCAGGCTGATGGCGCTGTGTCCGATGACGTGAAGGTACGGTGGTTCTTCGCTGGAGCGTTTGGACGCCGGCGCGACGACTGTGACGTCGTGGCCCCGTCGCAGGAAGTGCTGAGAGAGGTTGAAGACGTGGCGGTTGACGCCGCCGGGCACGCCCCAGTCGTACGGGGAGACGAGGGCGATCTTCATCGCACGCTCGCGATTCGCTGGACGAAGCTGCGCGCCGTGGGGCCCCAGCCCATCGCCCGCGGCGTGGCCAGAATGCCGCGATACGTCTGACGCACCACGTGCGCGTATCCGATCTCGCGTAACGAAGGATGGCGGCCTGTGACGCCGCGGGTCGCCCTGGCCGCGATCGCGGCGCGCAGGTCGTCCGCGTTCTCGCCGGCGAACTCGGTATAGGCGGTGCCGATGACGGGCAGGAAGTGGGCGTCGCTGCCGCCGGCCTCTGCCAGGCCGAACTCGTCGCGGTTGAGGCGCCGGGCCTTGCGCGCGCCGAGCCGCCCGGCCGGCGTCTGGTTCGTGACCTCGATGGCGTCGATGTGCACGCCGTCGGTCCTGCTCGCCAGGATGCGGCGCAGGTGGCGCAGTCCCATGCCGCGCGTCAGCCACGTGAACGGGTGCGGGACGACGGCGAGGCCGCCCAGACGGTGGATCGCAGCCAGGGTCTCCTCGACCGGCCGCAGCGAGGGAGGCGGATCTTCGACGAAGAGCGCCAGGACGTGGCCCTCGATCGTCGTTACCTCCATGCCGGGGATGACGTCGAAGCGGAAGCGGCCCCTGGCGCAGCGTTCGCGCGCCTCCCAGGCGCCGCTCAGGCTGTCGTGGTCGGTCACCGCGATCAGATCGAGGTCTGTCTCCGACTCGACGTAGTCCAGCAACTCGGAAACGTCGTACATGCCGTCGCTATGCGAGGTGTGGATGTGCAGATCGGCCTTTGCCACTAGACCGTGGCCTCCTCTGGCTCCTTCGCCGGCTGCGGTTCGCGGGGTTCGGCGTCCCAGATGGGCTCCAGCACCATCCACTGGTCGGGCTCGGCACGCAGCTGCGCCTCCAGCCGTGAGATGAACTCAAGCATCGCCGTCCGCACGTCCGCCTGCAGGTCGTCGGTGCGCTCGATCTCGATCGGCGGCTGGGCGACGGCCTCGATGAGGTAGCGGCCGCGGCGGGACGAGAACGACGGCACGATCGCCGCGCCGGTGCGCAGCGCGACTTCGATCGGCCCGGTGGGCATCCACGTCTCTTCGCCAAAGAAGGGGAGCAGCATCTTCGGTCCGAGAATGTCGCGGTCGCCCATGAGCGCCACCGTACCACCGTCGCGCAGAGTGCGCATGATGCGCTTGGCGGACGGCACACCGACGGGCATGAACTCGACACCATGCGACCGGCGAATACTGTTGAGCATGCGCGAGAGGCGCTCGGGCTGAACGGGCTCGGTGACGGCGAAGCAGGGGATGTTCAGGGGGATGAGGGCCTGCCCGGCCATCTCGGCGTTGCCGACGTGGGCGCTGAGCATGACGACACCGCGGCCTCTGTCGACGTTGGAACGGATATGCTCCTCGATGCCGCGGTAGATAAGGCGCTCGCGAAAGAATTGGTCGAGGTCCATGCGCGGGAGCTGGGCGAGGTCCGCGTAGTAGTAGCCGACGTTGCGGAAGACGGCTTTCGCGGTCCGTCGCAGGCGTGACTTGGGGGCGTCGGGCATGACGTGCCGCAGGTTATCCCAGACGTTGCGCCGCGGGCCCGGCGCCAGTGCGTAGCCGAGGCGACCGACTATTTCCGCGATGCCGTAAAGCAGCGGGAGCGGCAACCGCCCCAGCACACGAAAAACGAACCAGAAGACGAGGTATCTCAGCACGCCTGTATCTCTGGGGAGAGTATAAGGCGTGGGTGGCTTCTAGGCCTCTGCCGGCACCTGTTCGGAGTACTCCGCGCCCAGGTGCGTGATCTGTTCTTCGCCCATTAGCCAGCGCAGGGTGTTATTGAGCTTCGTCTGCTGGATGAAGAGGTCGTGCTCCGGGTAGACGGAGGGTGCGTGCTGCGGGCTCTTGAAGTAGAAGGAGAGCCACTCCTGGATGCCCTTCATGCCGGCCCGCTGAGCGAGGTCGAGGAAGAGCGCCAGGTCGAGCACGAGCGGCGCGGCGAGGATTGAGTCGCGGCAGAGGAAGTCGATCTTGATCTGCATCGGATAGCCGAGCCAACCGAAGATGTCGATGTTGTCCCAGCCTTCTTTGTTGTCCCTACGGGGCGGGTAGTAGTTGATGCTCACCTTGTGGAAGATGTCGCCGTAAAGCTCGGGGTAGAGGTCCGGCTGCAGGACGTACTGCAGCACGCCCAGCTTCGACTCTTCCTTCGTCTTGAAGCTCTCCGGATCGTCCAGCACCTCACCGTCGCGGTTGCCCAGGATGTTCGTCGAGTACCAGCCGGCGACGCCGAGCATACGCGCCTTGAGCATCGGCGCGATCACCGTCTTCATCAGCGTCTGGCCGGTCTTGAAGTCCTTGCCGCAGACCGGAACGCCGCGCTCGTTGGCCAGCGTCAGCATCGCCGGCAGGTCCAGTGTCAGGTTCGGCGCGCCGTTGGCGAAGGGCACGCCCTCCATCAGCGCGGCGTAGGCGTAGATCATGGACGGGGCGATGCTGGGGTCGTTCGTCTCCATCGCGGCCTCGAAGTTCTCGAGGTTCCGGTGGGCCTCGCCGGGCTCCAGGAAGATCTCCGTCGAGGCGCACCAGATCAGGACCAGCCGGTCGCAGCCGTTCGCTTCTTTGAAGTTGCGGATGTCCTGACGCAGCGCCTCGGCCAGCTGGAGCTTGTTCGGCGCCTGCTTGACGTTCGTGCCGTGCAGGCGCTTCACGTAGTAGTCGTCGAAGACGGCCGGCATCGGCTCGATCGTCTTCAGGAAGTCCGCGATCGGCTCGATATGGTCGTGGCGGTCGAGCACGCCGCACTTGACGGCGGCGTCGTAGGCGTTGTCGGGGATCGGGTCCCAGGCGCCGAAGACGAGCTGGTCGAGCGCGGCCAGCGGCACGAACTCCTTGAGCAGGGGTACCTGCCGGTCGCTGCGTTTGCCGAGGCGGATCGTGCCCATCTGCGTCAGCGAGCCGATCGGTTTCGCCGTGCCGCGCCGGGCGTGCTCGACGCCGGCGATGAACGTCGAGGCGACGGCGCCGAGGCCGACGAGGAGGACCCCCAGGCGGCCGTCTGCGGGGGCGATTCCGTGCGAGTCGGTGGAGACGAAGTCCTTTGCTTCCAAGACAATCCCTTTCTGACGGGCGAGCGACATCAGAGGCATGTGCCACTGTGAGGGGATGCGCCCGGTGCTCGCCCAGTGCTCGATCGTGCTCTGGCGTTTACCGAGGAGGTTGGCCAGGGCCGTCTGCCCGCCGAAGCGTTTGATGACGCGGGCGGCTGGGCTGAGGCTTTCGGTGACCATGCGGCCACTATAACGAAAATTTCGTTAGTTGGCCACTGTGCTGGGTCGGCGGCCTGGTTCTGGCCGTGAGCTAGCGCGCCCCAGTCGCTGCGGCGGCTACGAGGTCAGAGACGTCGGCAGTGAACTCCGACTCACTCTTCGCCGGGAAGAGGTCTGACTCGAAAGTACGCTCATCCACTACGAAGTTCCCCTGGTGATCGATCCAACCGACCCCGATCGTAGATTCGGCGTGCACCATGCCGTCTACGATTCGGAAGCGGAAGGGCTCAGCGGAGAGACTCATAATCCCGTTCTCAGGTCCCTCAAGGAAGAAGAAGTATCTCTCGCCGACCGCGATGGAATTCGGCGAATCGAAAACGCTCGTGACGCCGCGATCGGAGACCTCCATTGCAAACGGCTTCTGTAGCGCGAGGGACAGATCGCCTTCTCCCACAAGATAGCGTTCGACGCTCAGAAAGTAGTCGAAACCCAGGAAAGTTATGCCTGATCCTCCGCCATCGCGGCTCCACTGGTCGCTTCGTCCCTCAACTGTGGCTACGATCACCGCGTCTGATTCCTCAATCAGCACTGGAAGAGGCAAGGTGTATATGCTGGTGTCGGCATTCCCGACAAGGGGGTAGTTGGCGTCGATCTGGAACTCCGCCACACTCTGAACGCCGCCGGACTCGTCTCCCGCCGGCCCGATCCCCAGCCACCAGCCGGTCACGCCAACGGCGATCGCGACGCTGATAGTCAGGACTAGACTTCCCAGTCTATGTCTAGGAGCCATGGGACACCTCCTTGAGTGTCGATCCTGCCAAGTTGAGTATGGAGTGATCGCTATGGCATGGAGGCACGTCAACCGAGTAGGTCGAGTTCGGGTACATTGCGTTCAGGCCGCAGACATCGTCTACCTGCGGACTGGCGACTTGGTTGGGGGCAACCGGGTACATAATGGAGCCACCATACTGCGAGTGGCCGAGGCCGATTTGATGACCTTCCTCATGCGAGGCAACTGCCCGCAACTGGAGGGAGTTCATGCTGTCCGTTTCGTCCCGGTTTAGGTACGCGTCCGAATACGTCGTGACGTGCCCGGCTGAGTGGTTGCATACTGTCACGGCCACGCCCGTGTTGCCGTCGGGGAAGTCGTATGCCCGCCAATAGTTCGGCGCCGTGCCGGTCGTATAGGTGATGTCGACTTTAGACGCGGTTGCGTCCCAGTCCTCCTCCACGTAAAGGAAGGCCGCTCGCTCGCGGCTCGTTACGGATCCAAAGAACTTGGTTTTAAATGTCACCTTGTCGTTTGAATCCTGCTCTCGCAGGGCGTGATGGCCGTCGGACGTACAGTGCGCGTAGTGGTTACTCGGGGTGTCGGCCGGGCCATGAACGTCGTTGTAACCAGCGGATGGCCCGAGGCCTGAGGCTCAGAGGGCGGCGTAGACGGCGATCGCAACGGCCGTTGCCGCCAGGGCTGAGGTCAGGGCGACTCGTACGTTCCGCGTTAGAAGTCCCATGGCGTTTCCTCACTGTCATGTAGGACGGATCTCGCTCCCGCTTTGTTCCGTTCGGCAGGGCGACACGATCATGCTGGCGGTGGCTCAGACTGTGAATGGCTATTTTTCCGTTAGGTGTCAGTTAGTTGTGAAGATCTTGTGTGCGTGCCACAGCTCCGTGGCCGCATCGTAGCGCAGGATGCCGATCAGCGAGCCGTCCTCGGCGTAACCGCGCACCTGCAGCGCGTCCGAGAGCGGGCCGACCCTCCGCAGGGCCTCCTCGTCGTCGATTCGCGCCGCCTGGCCGTGCCGCAGGTCCTTTTCGTCCTCGATCGGCACGGTGAGCGCCGGCAGCTGCATCAGGCCTGAGTCTATCGGCTGCAGAGGGTCCGGCCAGGTGCCGTCGGCGAACGCCGCCGCCAACGCCGCCTCGTCCAGCGCGTCCTCCACGCGAAACGGCCCAACGCGCGTGCGAGTGAGGGCGGAGAGGTGCGCGCCGCAGGCCAGCGCCTGCCCGAGATCGTGCGCCAGGCTGCGCACGTAAGTGCCGCGGCTGCACTCGATCTCGATCTCCACCTCTGGCGGCTCAAAGCGGAGGAGGTCCAGCCGGTAGACGGTGACTTTCCGCGGCGGCAGGTCGATCTTCTCGCCCTTGCGAGCGCGTTCGTAGGCGGGGCGTCCGCCGACCTTGATCGCGCTGTGGGCCGGGGGCCGCTGCTCGATCTCGCCGCTGAAGGCGGCCAGCGCCTGGCGGAGGGCGTCTTCGCTGACGTGCACGTCGTGCGTTGCCACGACCTCGCCCTCGGCGTCGTAGGTGTCGGTCTCGGTGCCCAGGCGAACGGTGCCGCGGTAGACCTTAGGCAGGTCCATCAGGTACTCGGTGATGCGCACGGCGGCGCCGACGCAGACGAGGAGCACGCCTTGCGCCAGGGGATCGAGGGTGCCGGCGTGGCCGACGCGGCGCACTCCGCTGCCTTTGCGCACGAGGCCGATGACGCTGAACGATGTGCGCCCGCGCGGCTTGTTGAAGTTGAGGATGCCGGCCGAAGGGGCCGCCGGCGGGGCGCTCATCGGCGTCCTACCGATCCGTTGGCGGCTCGCGCTCCGCGGCCACCTTCTTCATCAAGGCGAGCATGCGCGCGCCTTCTTCGATTGTGTGGTCGGCCTCGAACTCGAAGGTCGGCACGCGTCGGATGTGCACGCGCGCCATCACTTTTCTGCGCAGGAAGGGCGAGGCGTTGTTAAGAGCGGCCAGCGACTCCTTCTGCTGCTCGGCGTCGTCGGCAAGGACGCTGACGTAGACGGTGGCGCGCTCCAGGTCGGGCGAGACGTCGACGCTGGTGATGCTGATCATGCCGGTGACGCGGGGGTCGCGCAGCTCGCTGCTGATGAGGTCGGCCAGCTCGCTGCGGAAGAGTCCGCTCAGGCGGTCGGTCCTTCTGCTCATCTCCGTCTCTTTCCGGGGGCGCTGGGATCCGGGTGCATACCCGTTGGTGCCCCGTCCAGCCGCCTAGCCCTTCTGTTCGGTGTGGAAGGCCTCGATGATGTCGCCTTCCTCGAAGTCAGCGAAGCCTTCGAGGCCGATGCCGCACTCGAGTCCGTTGGCGACCTCGCGCACGTCGTCTTTGAAGCGGCGAAGGCTCGACACCTTGGACTCATGGATCATCGTGCCGTCACGCATGACGCGGGCCAGGGAGTTGCGCCGCACGAGGCCGTCGGTGACCATGCAGCCGGAGATCGTGCCGCCCCGCACCTTGAACATCGCGCGCACCTCGGCGTGACCGTCGATAACGTCCTGGAAGACCGGGTCCATGAGGCCCTTGACGGCAACCTCGATGTCTTCGATCAAGACGTAGATGATGTCGTACAGGCGGATGTCTACACCCTCGACCTCGGCCCGCTTCTTGGCGCCGAGGTCCGTCTTCACAGTGAAGCCGAGGATGATCGCTCGCGAGGCCGACGCCAGCATGACGTCCGACTCGCTGACGTTGCCGGCGCCGGTGCTGATGACGTGAACGCGCACCTCGTCGATGCTCAGCTTCTCGATGGAGCCGCGGATCGCCTCGATGCTGCCGACGGTATCGGCCTTGATGACGATGTTCAGGTCTTTGACGCGCCCCGCGGCGATGTCTCCCGAGACGGCCTCAAGGGTCACGGCGCGGGTGGTGCCCGCGGTCTCGGCGCGCTCGCGCTTCTCGGCGAGGTCGCGCGCCTCGCGTTCGTTGTCGAGGACGGCGAAGGTGTCGCCGGCGCGTGGCACCTTGTGCAGGCCCATTACCTCGACGGGTGTCGAGGGGCCGGCCTCCTTCACCCGATCACCGTTTTCGTCGAACATCGCCTTGACCTTGCCGTAGGAAGAGCCGGCGATGACGATGTCGCCGGTGCGCAGCGTGCCCTTCTGCACGATTACAGTCGCCAGGGGGCCGCGGCTCTGGTGCTTTCGCGATTCGACGATGGCGCCTTCGGCCGGGCGGTCGGGGTTGGCTTTGAGCTCGGCCACCTCGGCGACCAGCAGGATGTGCTCGAGCAGGTCGTCGAGGCCCTCCTTGGTCTTGGCCGAAAGCGGTACGGCGATGACGTCGCCGCCGAACTCTTCGATGATGATGTTGTTCTGGGTTAGCTGCTGCTTAACGTTGTCGGCGTTGGCCGCCGGGAGGTCGATCTTGTTGATGGCGACGATGATCGGCACGTTGGCGGCCGTGGCGTGGGAGATCGCCTCTTTTGTCTGTGGCATGACGCCGTCGTCAGCGGCGACGACCAGCACGGCGATATCGGTGAGGCTGGCGCCGCGTGCGCGCATCTCAGTGAAGGCCTCGTGGCCGGGCGTGTCGATCAGGGTGATGACGTGGTCGTTGACGGTCACCTGGTAGGCGCCGATGTGCTGGGTGATGGCGCCCACTTCCTGTGCCGTTACGTTGGTCTCGCGGATGGCGTCGAGGATGCTCGTCTTGCCGTGGTCGACGTGGCCCATCACAGTGACGACGGGCGGCCGTGGCTGCAGGCTCTTCTCGTCCTCCGGCTCGACGAGTTCGCCCTCGACGACCTCGCCCTCAGCTTCCGCCGACGCTTCTTCTTTCGTCGCCGTCGGCGCCTCTCCTTGCTCGACGTCGAAGCCGAGGTCGGTGGCGACGGAGGAGGCGATGCCAAAGTCGACCGTCTGGTTGACGGAGGCCATGACGCCGCGCTTCATTAGCTCCTTGATGACGTCGATGTGCGAAAGTCCCAGTCTCTCGCCCAGGTCGCGCACCATGATCCTTGATGGCAGCGCCACCTTGGGCTTCTCGACGACCGGCGCGCTCTTCTTGTCGTCTTCGGTCACTGGCCGCCTCCTGAGTGGGTAGCAGCGTACGCTCTGAGGGCGTTGGCGTCGTCTGCGCTTAGTTTGGCCTTGAGTGAGTGCTCGAGGCGGCCATTGGTTAGCGCCTCATCCCAGCAGGCACCCGCTCCGCAGACGTAGGCGCCGCGCCCGGCCAGCTTGCCGGTGGAGTCGGCCACGATGCCGTCGGCGGTGCGCACGATGCGTATGAGGGCGCGTTTATTGGTGGTCGTGCCGCAGGCGACGCAGGTGCGCTGGGGCGTTGGACGCGTCTGGGCCTTCGTGGCGGTCAATCGTCGGCGTCCTTCTCTTCGTCTTCTTCTGACCAGCCGAACTGATCGAGGCCGGTTTCGAAGTCGATGTCTTCTTCGTTTTCTTCTTCGTCTTCTACGACGGCGGCGAGGCGGCGGCCCTTGCGAGCGGCCTTTTTGCCTTTCTCTTCGGAGGCTTCGTCGGTGGTGGCTTTACTTTTGCCCTTGCTTTTCTTCGCCTTCTTGGGCTCCGGAGTCATCGCTGGCGCCAGGTCCTCGGCGAAGCGCAGCCCTCCGGCGGCGGCCGGTGCGGGGGTCGCCGGAGGGCTCTCGGCCGCTGTTTCGGAGGCGACCTCTGCTTCCTCGCCTTCTTCGGCCTCGACGACTTCCATCCACGGCTCGGGCTCCTCGGTGCGCTGAACCTGCTCGGTGGGCGCGGCCGCTTTCTCCTCTGCCTTGGGCGCGGCCGGCGCGGGTGCCGGTTCCGC
>JADFQV010000041.1 GCA_022561635.1 Chloroflexota bacterium
AAGATCGTCTCCGCCTACGTCAACATCAGTGGCAACCACGCAACGTCGCTCAACAACCGCGGCACCTCGACGATCCCGGGCAAGCAGCGCCCGATCGCGGAAGAAGACATCGAGCGGGCGCTGGAGGGCGCGCGGGATATGAGCCTGCCAACGAACCGCGAGGTGCTGCACAGCATCGCCCGCTTCTTCGTCGTCGACGGACAGGAGCAGGTGACAGACCCGGTGGGCATGTACGGCGGGCGTCTGGATATGGACACGCACATAGTCACGGGATCCGTGACGGCGATCCAGAACCTGACGCAATGTGTCGAGGGCGCCGGCGTGCAGGTGGAGATGCTCGTCTTCTCGCCGCTGGCCGCTGCTGAGGCGGTGCTGGAGGACGAGGAGAAGGAGCAGGGCGTGATCCTGGCCGACATCGGCGGCGGCACGACGGAGATCGCCGTCTTCGTGGAGGGCAGCATCTTCCACACGACCGTGATCCCGGTCGGCGGCTATCACCTGACGCACGACCTCGTCGCCGGCCTGCGCGGGCCTTTCTCGCACGTTGAGGAGCTGAAGCTACAGTACGGCTCCTGCATGCCGAGCCAGATCGACGCCGAAGAGATCGTCGAGATGGAGACTTTCGGCGGACAGCGCACGAAGGAAGTGTCGCGACGCCGCATCGCCGAAATCCTGCAGGCGCGAATCGAGGAGATCCTGGAGATGATCTACATCGACGTCAAGCGCGCCGGCTTCGACGACATGGTCGCCGCCGGGCTTGTCTTCACCGGCGGCACAGCACAGCTGCCGGGGCTGATCGAACTCTCGGAGATGGTGCTGCGAATGCCTGTCCGCAAGGGTATGCCGAACGGTATGCAAGGCCTCTCCGACTCGCTGAACAGCCCGGCCTACGCAACGAGCGTCGGATTGCTGCATTGGGCAGCGGCCGAAGAGAAGCCGGACAACGGAAACGGAAATGGCAACGGTATCGGCAAGCTGGACCTGAAGATGCCGGGCGTGAACCTGGGGGGATTCGCCGGGGCCGCCCGCAAATGGATCAAGACGCTGATACCGAAGTGAACGTTCAGAGCGCAGAAAGCGAAGGGAGGACCGCATGATGAAGTACGACATGGACGGGCTACCGCCGATCAAGGTGGTGGGCGTCGGTGGGGGCGGCTGCAACGCCGTCGACCGCATGATTGAGGCCCGCATCGGCGGCGTCGAGTTCGTCGGTGTGAACACGGATCAGCAGGCGCTGGCCCGCTGCAACGCCGACACTCAGATCCGCATCGGCGAGCAGGTGACGAAGGGGCTGGGCGCCGGCGGCGACCCGGAAAAGGGCCGCGAAGCCGCCGAAGAGTCCCGCGACGAGCTGAAAGACGCCCTCGCGGGTTCGGAGATGGTGTTCATCACGGCCGGGCTCGGCGGCGGCACCGGCACCGGGGCCGCACCGGTTCTGGCGCAGGTGGCGCAGAGCATTGGCGCGCTGACCGTCGGCGTCGTCACGAAGCCATTCGCTTTCGAGGGCGCCAAGCGGCGCGAACAGGCCCAGCGCGGCATCGACGCGCTGAAGGCCGAGGTCGATACCTTGATCATCATCCCCAACGACCGTCTGCTCGCCGTCTGCGAGCCGGGGACCACGGTCGCCGAGTCGTTCAAGATGGCCGACGACGTGCTGCGCCAGGGCATCCAGGGGATCTCTGAGCTGATCACGATGCCGGGTGACATCAACCTCGACTTCGCCGACGTGCGCCGCATCATGTCCAACGCCGGCCAGGCGCTGATGGCGATCGGTCAGTCGACGGGCGAGAACCGCGCCGTCGAGGCCGCACAGGCCGCGATCGAGAGTCCGCTGCTGGACGTGAACATCCACGGGGCGACGGGCGTTCTCTTCAACGTCGCCAGCTCCGGCACACTGGGCCTGCATGAGCTGAACATGGCCGCTCAGGTGATCGCGGAAGTCGTCGACCCGGGCGCCGAGATCATCTTCGGTTCGTCGACCGACCCGGAGCTGGGCGAAGAGGTGAAGATTACGTTGATCGCCGTCGGCTTCTCGCCGGAGCGCACGCAAGAGATGGAGGACGAGGACGAGGAGTACAGGCGCCTGCGCACGGAGTCGCTGGATAACAAGGATGACACCGACCTGCCTACGTTTCTACGGAGGCCCGCATCGATTAGATAACTAACTTCCTTTTGATGGGAGGGCGGCCATCCCCGGCCGTATGCCTCCCAGGCACGACCATCCGCCTGCCCTTCACAGGCGGATTAGCACCGCAGGGCCGTCTGTAACCCTCCCCCTCAGACGCTCCTGCGGTGCTCTTCTATGCGCCGCGCGGCGGCGTTCGAGCTGTGCACTCGCCTGTGCACTTCTTGTGGAGTCTCCGCACCGCGAGTGTGGATCGATTGTTCACAACTTTCTACGAGATGTTGTGGCTGACCCCTTGACAAACCCAAGATGTAGTAGCAGAATGACCTTGCGCTCTCGGAGTTCCGGGGGCGTAAGCGATTTCTCAGAGGCACGCAATGTTCTGTAAAGTGACGCTTCCCGCTCGTCGCACCCTAGCCACTGTCTGCTGTTCACTACCCACCACACAATGAACTGTCCCTTCTGCTCCCACCCCGACACCAAAGTCACCGACTCCCGGCCGGAAGTCGGCGCCATCCGGCGGCGCCGCGAGTGCCTGGAGGAGTCCGGCGGCTGCGGGCGGCGCTTCTCGACGCTGGAGCGCGTGGAGCTGGCCGGCGTGTCGCTCGTCAAGAAGGACGGCGCGCGCGAGGAGTTCGACCGCGAGAAGATCATCACCGGCGTGCGCAAGGCGTGCGAGAAGCGGCCGATCCCCTCGGGGGCGATCGAGGCGCTGGCGGACGACGTCGAGAAGCAGGTCTACGCGCAGGCCAAGGCCGAGATACCGTCGAGCTTCGTCGGCGAGCTGGTGATGGAGCGCCTGCGCGCGCTCGACCACATCGCCTACATCCGCTTCGCCTCGGTCTACCGGGCGTTTGCGGACGTGGACGAGCTGGCGGAGGAGCTGGCGGCGCTCAAGGCCGGCTGGTCGCGCCCGGACGTGCCGCCGGACCAGCTGCCGATGCTGCCGGAGGCAGCGCCATCAGCGGCGGCCCCGGCGAAGAAGCGCCGCCGTCGCCGCAAGCGCGGCGAGGCGAACCAGGTGGTGGCGTTCCCGGAAGGACAGGACAAGACGCAGCAGAGGAATGCTGAGGGGAGATGACGACGTGGCAAAGAGAGTGACCTATACCGTGGCTCCCGACGGCGACCGATGGAAGGTAAGCAAACGCGGTGGCTCGCGCGCATCGGGCACGTTCGACAAGAAGCAAGATGCGGTCAGCCGGGGTCGCGAGCTCGCGAAGGCGCAAGAGCGCGGCCAACTGGTAATTAAGAAGAAGAACGGCAGAATTCAGACCGAATACACGTACGGCGACGACCCGTTTCCGCCCCGGGGCTGAGCAGGAGGCACACGAATGAAGCGATACCGCGTGGTGTACCGGGCGACGGAGAGCGCGAACCTCGAGACGGCGCGCACGGAAGAGGTGGAGACCGACGGCTGGCGAGTGGACACCGACAAGGTGGTGCTCTACCAGTCGGCGGTGGGCGCCGATGACACGCCGGTCTTTGACGTGCCAACGTCGCGAGTTATGAGGATACAGGAGCTGAGCGGCTGACCACTGCCGCACGCTGACACCCGCAACCAGATAGACGCCAGGGCAAGACGAACAAGATATAGGGGGCACAAATGACTCTCGCGCCTGATAAGCCGACGACGACGACAAATACCGTACGAAACGCCGAGGCCAGCCTGCCGGTGACGCGCTTCTTTACGAAGCCGGAGACCGATCCGTACGACGAGATAGCCTGGGAGATCCGCTCCGCCGTCATCGCGGGCCAGGACGGTAAGCCCGTCTTCGAGCAACACGAGGTCGAGTTCCCCGAGACGTGGACGCAGAACGCGACGAACGTCGTCGCCTCGAAGTACTTCCGCGGGCCGCTCGTGCCGGCCGATGGCATGGTGCGCGAGAACTCCGTCAAGCAGATGATCGACCGCGTGGTCGACGTGATCGCCGGCTGGGGCTGGGACGACGGCTACTTCGCCTCCGAGGACGAGCGCGAGACGTTCCGCGCCGAGCTGAAGTACGCGCTGGTGAACCAGTACCTCTGCTTCAACTCGCCCGTCTGGTTCAACGTCGGCGTCGAGGAGAAGCCCCAGTGCTCGGCCTGCTTCATCCTCTCGATCGAGGACTCCATCGACTCGATCCTCGACTGGTACCGCACCGAGGGCAGGATCTTCAAGGGCGGCTCCGGCTCCGGCATCAACCTCTCGACGCTGCGCAGCTCGACCGAGCACGTGACCGCGGGCGGCCTGGCCTCGGGGCCCGTCTCCTTCATGCGGGGCGCGGACTCCGTCGCGGGCACGATCAAGTCCGGCGGCAAGACGCGGCGGGCGGCGAAGATGGTGATCCTCAACGCCGACCACCCGGACATCATCGAGTTCGTGGAGTCGAAGGCGAAGGAAGAGAAGAAGGCCTACGCCCTGGGCGAGGCCGGATACGACATGTCGCTGGACGGCGACGCCTGGATCAGCATCCAGTTCCAGAACGCCAACAACTCCGTGCGCGTGACCGACGAGTTCATGCGGGCGGTGCGCGACGACGGCAAGTGGCAGACGCGCAACGTGCACACGGACGGGGTCGCCGAGGAGATGGACGCGCGCTGGCTGATGCGCAAGATCGCGCAGGCGGCCTGGGAGTGCGCCGACCCCGGCATGCAGTACGACACGACGATCAACGACTGGCACACCTGCCCGAACACGGGTCCGATCACGGCCTCCAACCCTTGCGCCGAATACATGCACATCGACGACAGCGCCTGCAACCTGGCCTCGATCAACCTGCTCAAGTTCCTGGGCGAGGCTCCTTCGGCCGACTCAGGACAGGCTAGCTTCGACGTCGAGAGCTACCGGCGGGTGATCGCGCTCAGCATCATGGCGCAGGAGATCCTCGTCAGTAACTCCAGCTACCCGACGGAGAAGATCGGCGAGAACGCGGTCGCCTTCCGCCAGCTGGGGCTGGGCTACGCCAACCTGGGCGCGCTGCTGATGTGCCTGGGCGTGCCGTACGACTCGGACGAGGGCCGAGCCTACGCCGCCTCGCTGACGGCGGTGATGACGGGCGAGGCCTACGCCACCTCCGCGCGCGTCGCCGCGCGCATGGGGCCGTTCGCAGGCTACGAGCTCAACCGCGAGCCGATGATCGCCGTCATGGAGAAGCATCAGGCGGCGACCGAGGA
Source organism: Chloroflexota bacterium (assembly GCA_022561635.1). Lineage (GTDB taxonomy): Bacteria > Chloroflexota > Dehalococcoidia > SM23-28-2 > RBG-16-64-32 > CF-162. Next base: position 5,279 of record JADFQV010000041.1, read on the forward strand.
GATCGACGCCGAGAAGGCGCCGGCCAACCTGGTCGACGCGGCGAAGGAGTGCTGGGCGGACGCCGTAGAGACGGGCCGCGAGCACGGCTACCGGAACGCTCAGGCGACGGTCCTGGCGCCGACGGGCACGATCAGCTTCATGATGGACTGCGACACGACGGGCATCGAGCCGGACATCGCGCTGGTCAAGTACAAGACGCTGGTCGGCGGCGGGCTGATGAAGATCGTCAACGGCTCCGTGGAGCGGGCGCTCGGCAACCTGGGCTACAGCGAAGCGGACAGCGCGGGGATCATCGCCTACATCGACGAGCAGGGCACGGTCGAGGGCGCGCCCGGCCTGGCCGACGAGCACCTGGCGGTCTTCGACTGCGCGTTCAAGTCGCCGGACGGCACGCGCACGATCCACTGGCTGGGCCACGTGAAGATGATGGGCGCAGTGCAGCCGTTCATCTCCGGCGCCATCTCCAAGACCGTGAACCTGCCGGAAGAGGCGACGGTCGAGGAGATCGAGGAGGCGTACATCGAGGGCTGGAAGCACGGCGTCAAGGCGCTGGCGATCTACCGCGACGGCTCCAAGCGCACGCAGGTGCTGAGCACGAGCAAGGACGGCGCCAAGTCCACTGAGGCTCCCGGCGAGCCGGTGCGGCGGCGTTTGCCGGCAACGCGCACCTCGGTGACGCACAAGTTCTCGATCGAGGGCCACGAAGCCTACATCACGGCGGGCCTCTACGAGGACGGGTCGCTGGGCGAGATCTGGCTGACGATGGCGAAGGAGGGCAGCACCCTCTCCGGCATGATGGACGCCTTCGCGACGAGCATCTCGCTGGCGCTACAGTACGGCGTGCCGCTGCGGGACCTCGTGAACAAGTTTTCGCACATGCGCTTCGAGCCGTCGGGCCGCACGGAGAACAACGAGATCCCGGTGGCGCAGTCGATCGTCGACTACATCTTCCGCTGGCTCGCCTCCTCGTTCCTGAGCGAGGAAGAGAAAGAGGAGTTTGGCGTGCTCTCGCCGGCGGTCAAGGCGAAGCTGGCGGCGCAAGAGTTCGACCTGCCATCGTCAGCCGGCAACGGTCACACGGTCGTCGGCACGCAGACGGACGCACCACCGTGCATGAACTGCGGCTGGATCATGACCAGGGCCGGCACTTGCTACAAGTGCGACAACTGTGGCACCACGACCGGCTGTGGATAGACGGTCCAGACGGACCTAAAAAAGAATACATCTGCGGCGCGGGCCTGGGCAGCTCGCCGACCGCATGGGCAACTTCCTTCTGGGGAAAGGGCGTGGGGTAACCTCCGCGCCCTTTCCTTGTGCCGCGCGCACAGTCAGGCACGACGCTCTGCGGCGATCGCTCCCTAGATGCGGCGCAGGACCGGCCGCGGCAGGCGCTCCCGCAGGTACTCCGCGAGCGTTTTGACGGCCCGGCTGCCGCTGGCACGCACCATGTAGTGGCCGCGGACAGCGTGCCAGAAGCCGGCGCTGCGGCCGACGTAGGACAGTGTATCGGCCATCCGCTTGGACGAGAAGTCGTCGCTGGCGCGGCAGACATCGAGAACGTCCGGCAGGATCTGATGCAGGACGCCGGCGCCGAGCGGCTTCTGAAGCACGTAGTCCTTGGGTGTCTCGAAGGCGGTGCTCCAGATACCTCGCGCGGCGTTCCAGTAGTTGAGCAGCAGCTGCGCCGCTTCCTCATCCGTAATGCGCTTGACGAAGCCGTCGCGCAGTACAGGCTCCAGAGAAGTGACCAGACTGTGCTGCTTGAGCATGTGCTCCGGCTTCAGGGGATCGCCGGGCATGCGGATCATTCCTCGCCAGGGGCTGGACTCGTCGTCGTTGAGGCGATCCACCAACAGAGTCGCCCGGCCGCGCAGGTAGTTCTTCTCGCCCTCGCGATCGATCAGGGCCAGGCCCTCAGCCGCGCGCATGGAGAGCAGGTGGCGGTCGACGACGTCTGTGGGGACGCCTTTTTGGCGAGTGTTGATGACGTGGAAGGTGCGCATCTCCTCGTAGGCATCGATGCCGTCCACGATGACGACCGGCAGCTGGTAGTCGAGCAGCCACTTGGCCTTGTCTTTCTCCAGAGCGCGGCGCAGACCGAAGAGCCGGTGCTGGCCGTCGACGACCCACATCGGGACACCGGCGTCGATCGTCAGCGTGCCGGTGGCGCCGTCGGCGGACTCGAATCGCGCGCGGTGGGGTTGGCGAACGCAGAGGACGATCGAGGTGGGCAGCGTGCCTTCTTCTTCGCGCACGTAGTGTGAGATTTTGCGCAGCCGGGACTTCGTGACGGGCCGCTGATAGCCGGACTGGTTGTCCGAGGAGTAAGTGTCGGAATCGAAGCGCCCAAGGAGATCTCTGAGAGAGATCGCTGTCACGTAGAGGTTGACGTCCGGGCGCTTCTGGCGAAAGCGGACGGCGGGGGTCACGAGGGGCTTCTTGGCGGTGCTGTGTCCGTTGTTGGTCGCCGCCTGGGGCGTGGCGGTGATGGTCATCGGGATCTCCTTCTCATTTCCGCGAGCCGGGCCTGGATGCGTCAATCGCGGTTGCGGATATCGAGTGTGCCACAGGTCGCTCCGTCGTGCTAACCGAGGGGCCTATAATTGAGTAGATATGCCAACGAAAAAACCCGGCCGCCCCGGAGAAATCGCGCTTTCAGACAACGCCCGCCTCGTCCTCACGCGGCGTTATCTGGCGAAGGACGATGCCGGCCAACCCGCGGAGACGCCGGAGGAGCTGTTCCGGCGCGTCGCACTGAACATCGCGCAAGCAGAGGGCCTGTTCAGCGGCCGAGATGGTGACAGCGGCGGCGCCGTCGCGGCATGGGAGGCGAAGTTCCTGGCGATCATGCAGGACTTCGACTTCCTCCCCAACTCGCCGACCCTGATGAACGCCGGCCGCGAAATCCAGCAGCTCTCCGCCTGCTTCGTGCTGCCGGTGCCCGACAGCATCGCCGGCATCTTCGGGGCGATCAAAGATACGGCCGTCATCCACCAGTCCGGCGGCGGCACCGGCTTCGCCTTCTCGCGCCTGCGACCGAAAGGCGCCCGCGTGCGCTCGACTATGGGCGTGGCGTCGGGGCCGGTCTCGTTCCTGCGTGTGTTCGACGCCGCGACTGAGGCGATCAAGCAAGGCGGGACGAGACGCGGCGCGAACATGGGCATCCTCGCCGTCACCCATCCGGACATCGAAGAGTTCATTTCGCTCAAGGCCGACATGCGCACGCTCACGAACTTCAACATCTCGGTCGCTGTGACCGAGGAGTTCATGGGCGCCGTCGAACGGGACGAAGAGTACACGCTCGTGAACCCGCTGGACGGCGAGGCGACCGGCAGAACACGCGCCCGCCACGTCTTCGACCAGATCATCGCCAACGCCTGGCGCAACGGCGACCCCGGCGTCGTCTTCATCGATCGCATCAACCGCGACAACCCGACGCCGAACCTGGGCGAGATCGAGGCGACGAACCCCTGTGGCGAACAGCCGCTGCTGCCCTACGAGTCGTGCAACCTGGGTTCGCTCAACCTGGGCCGTTTCGTGAAGAGCGGCAAGCGGCGGAGCCCGGACGGGCGCCCATACGGCCGTGTGGACTGGGAGCGTCTCGCCGGCATCATCCCGATCGGCGTGCGCTTCCTGGACAACGTGATCGAAGCGAACCGCTACCCGATCGAGGAGATCGACCAGGCGACGAAGCCGACACGCAAGATCGGCCTCGGCGTGATGGGCTGGCACGACATGCTCTTCCAGCTCGGCGTGCCGTACGACTCAGAGGAGGCGCTGGCGCTGGGCGAAGAGCTGATGCGCTTCATCCAGGAGAAGGCCAACGAGGCCTCGCTGGAGCTGGCGCGCGAGCGCGGCGTCTTCCCGGCGTGGAAGGGCTCGCGGTACGACCCGGAGGCGCCCTATCGCAACGCCACGCGGACGACGGTGGCGCCGACGGGGACGATCTCGATCATCGCCGACGCTTCGTCTGGAATCGAGCCGACTTTTGCGCTCGCCTTCACCCGCCGCCACTACCTCGACGGCGAGGACGCGTCGCGGCTAACCGAGCTGACCGAGGTGAACAAGCACTTCCTGAGGGCCGCCAAAGAGGGCGGCTTCTACAGCGACGAACTGATCGCGCACCTGGCGCAGGGGGGCACGATCGCCACCTGGAACGAAGCGGCGGCGGACGACGCCCGGGTGCCCGAGGAAGCGCAAAGGCTCTTCGTCTCGGCGCACGAGATCACGCCGGAGTGGCACGTGCGGATGCAGGCGGCGTTCCAGCGGCACACGGATAACGCCGTCTCGAAGACGATCAACTTCCCGCTGACGGCGACGGAGGCCGACGTGGCGTCCGCCTACTGGCTGGCCTACCGCGAAGGCTGCAAGGGGATCACGATCTACCGCGAGGGCTCGCGCGACTTTTCGGTACTCTCGCACACGACGGCGAACGTGAAAGGTCCGGAGCAAGAGACGCAGCCGGCGCTCGACGAGATCGAGGGCAAGATCACGTCGATCGAGCGGCCGCGCCCATACCGCGAGCGCCTGCCGGACGAGCGGCGCTCGCTGACGCACAAGTTCCGGGTGGCCGACCACGAAGGCTACGTCACCTGCGGCCTCTACGAGGACGGGCGCCCGGGCGAGATCTTCGTCAAGATCTCGAAGGAGGGCTCGATGGTCTCGGGCCTGATGGACGCGGTGGCGCTGCTGACGTCGGTGACGTTGCAGTACGGCGTGCCGATAGAGGAGCTGTCGCGGAAGCTCAAGAACACGCGCTTCGAGCCCTACGGGGCGACCGGCAACCCGGAGATCCCCTGGGCGACGAGCCTGGTCGACTACATCTTCCGCTGGCTGGAGCTAAAGTTCTCGCGAGGTGACGTCGCCTACCCTGAAGAGCCCCCGCGAGCCGCCCACTCAGAGGAGCCGACGGGCATGGGCTGCCCGGAGTGCGGCGCGCTGCTGGCGTACCAGGAGGGCTGCATGGTGTGCCGCGCGTGCGGGTTCAACCGCTGTGGTTGAGATCGCTCCCCTGCTACACTCCGATTCATGAAAGTGCACCGGACGCCTGAGGCGGCCGCTGGGGACGGCGGGACGAAGTACTTCGTTGGCGGCGGGGTGATGGTGCAGGCGATCGTCTCGGCGGACGAGGGGGTCGACATCGTTCTTGTGCGCTTCAGCCCGGGCTCGCGGACGTACTTGCACACGCACGCGGTGCCGCAGGTGCTGCACTGCGTCGAGGGGCGCGGCATCCTGGCCACGAAGTCGGAGCAGCACCTAGTCGAGGCCGGAGACATTGTCCACGTGCCGGCGGGCGAGGAGCACTGGCACGGCGCCGCGGCAGACTCGCACTTCGTCCACCTCTCGATCCGGCCGCCGGGCGAGTCGACCTGGACGAGGGTCGACCCGCTGGGGTAGCGCTTCTCGTTCGCCGCCGCGCGTCGTATACTCCGCTTCGTCCCAACCGACCAGATAACTCCGGCTAGGAGGCCCCGATGATCACATTACTCGCCCGCTTCGAGATGCTAGAAGGCAAAGAGATCGAAGTGATAGAAGCCATCCGCAAGATGGCCACCGCGGTCAAGGCGAACGAGCCCGGCTGTCTCGCTTACACAGCGCTGCGCGGCAAGGTGAACGGTAGCGAGCTCTACTTCTTCGAGATCTACGAGAACGAAAAGGCGTTCCAGGATCACGCCCAGACCGACCACATGCGCGAGATGCGGGCGACGATGAACGGCTGCATCGACAACAGCACGTTCAACATCGAAATGCTGGACCAGGTCGGCGGCTTCATCCGGCACGAGATGGACCACAGCGCGTGATCATCGCGATGGCGGAGTTCCGCATCAACGACGGCAAGGAGTCGGAGGCGCTGGCCGCGATCGAGAAGCTGGTTGCCGCGGTGAACGCGGACGAGCCGGGGGCGCTGACGTACACGTGGCACCGAGACCTGAAGGACGCGTCGCGGATCCTGGTCTACGAGGTGTGGGCAGATGAAGAGGCGACGAAGCTGCACCGCGACACCGAGCACATGGCGGCGTTCAACAAGGCGTTTGGCAGGGCCAAGGGCGTCTTCGACCCGGACTCCGTCAAGATTTCTCGCCTCCAGCGTATCGCGGCGATCGACCGCTAGGTTTCGAGCCGCGCCTCGACGCCGAGGGAGCGGGCGAGGTCTTCGGTGAACTCACGCCACTCGCCGGGTTCGGCCCAGCCCTCGAAGCCCGTGTAGGACGCCACGGTAACGCGCACTTCCTCCGGCCCGATCACGGCGACGACTGCGAACGTCTCCTGCGACCCCTTCGTTTCGTACGTCAGCTCCAGGTGGCGTATCTCTGACGTGCTGTAGGAGCGCTTCTCCCGCCCCAGGAGGCGCTTACGGCGCGAAACCTGCACCTCGCCAGCTACTTCGTCGAGAATGATGTCTGAACGGCCGCTCGTCGCTCTCAGGCGGCCCATCTCATCACGCTGGGGGAGGTTGCCGCCGCTACGGCCCGTCGGCGCGCCTTCGTGCTGAACCTCAAGCCCTTCCGCCGACGCAATCGCCTCGGCGATCTGCCCGGCGCAGTCGCGGTCGAGCTCGTTAACGGTGAGGTTGCCGCCGCCCTGGTATTCGGCGACGACGCGCGAAAGGCCCGCCGGCATGGGATCGCCACCGGTATGCGCCTGCATCGGCGCCTGCGACCAGCGATACCAGGTGACGGAGCGCACGGGCGGCAGCCGCTCGACGCCGTCTGGCTCGTCGGCGTGCCCCTTGCCCTTTCGCGGGAAGTGGCGCAGCTCGCGGAGGACGGCGTCCCAGGCCCAATCGCCGCAGAGGATCTCGCTCTCGTCCGGCACGGCGCTAGGGTTGACGTTCGAAGCTGCGGCGGACCCAGGCGCCGTCGGGATAAGCGGCCGTCGGAATCGCGGCGTCCTCGAGCGTGGCAACGGTCGCCGCGCCGCCGCCGCGGACGTAGCTGCGGCAGTCGTCGGGCGACTGCCACGTTGTGATCTGCGCGAAGGCGCCGGGCTCGTCGGTGCTCCAGAGGTACTCGACCGAGACGAAGCCGGCCTCGCCTGCGAGCACTGCCTCGAGCTTCGGCAGGACGGCCTCGAGCGCCGACTGCCACTGCGAGCGGTCGGTGATCCGGGTCTTGCGGGTTAGTATCGAGACGACCATGGGCATGACGCTCCAATGCGCCGATTATGCCCGAAGAGCTAGGCGGAATGCCAGAACCGGCGCACGGCGTAAGTATCCGGCTGGCCCTGCTTCTCCCAGTGCGCGGTCATGGCGTGCTCGATATCGAACTCGAAGAGCCAATCGCTATCGTGGACAGTGTGGCCAGCGGACTCCGTGATGAGATCGCGCGTTTTCTGATCCTCGATGAACGTGACGCTGCCCGTGATGTAGAACTCCTCGTCCCGCTTGCCGGGGAGCGTGTGCATGGCGAAGCGGCGATCACGCTTGAGGTCGTGGCGTTTGGGCGAGGTCTCGTTGACGGCGACGAACATGCGCCCCTCGCCGAAAATCGGGCAGATCGGGTGCACACGGGGCGCGCCGTCCTTGCGCACAGTTGCCAGGTAGGTAATCGGAATCCAGTCCAGCGACGACTTCAGAACCTTCGCCATCTCCGGCTCGGCCTCAGTGAATTCGCCCCAGCTAGCCATCGTCAGATCTCCTTTCCCAGCTCGAACCGGTCGAGCTCAACCGGAATCAGTCGCCGCCTGGCCGGCCTTCATGAGCCGTCCGTTGGTGTCATTTGGCCGACACGCGCGGTGGCGGTGGCGCCAGCTGCCAGCTCGCCGTCCTCGCCGAAGAGGCGGCCCTCGAGGAAGAGGATGCGCCTGGTGCGGTGGACGACGCGGCCCTCGGCGATGACGGTGCCCGCTGAGACGGGGCGATAGAAGTTCACCTTTAGTTCCAGTGTGGGCGCGAACTGGCCCGGTTCGAGCGACGTGAACGCCGCCGGGCCCATCGCATCGTCGAGCATGGCGGCGATGAAGCCGCCCTGCACGCTGCCCTGCGGGTTATACCACTCGGGCCGCGCCGTGTACTGGACCCGTACATGGCCTGGCTTGAGGCTGAGCGGCTTCCAGCCGAGCAGCTTTGCGGCCGGCGGCATTGGAGCCTCGCCGCGCGCGGCAGCTCGCAGGACGTCGATATTCGGCTGCCCTATCGCTTGCGTCATTGCACGTCTCCTTCAGCTTCGGTGCCGTCACAGTAGGACGCGCCTCCTGACAACCGCCTGTCAGTAGCTCTCAGGCGTCCGGATATCGCCCGACGAGCGCCTTCGCTTCTTCGCGGAGGCGCTGCACGAGTTCGGGCGGCGAGAGCACGCGGGCGGCGGCACCGCGGCTGAAGATCCACGGCAGCAGACGCGGTACGTCGCGCACGCGGAAGGTGAAGACGAACCCGCCGTCGGCCGGCTCTTCCGAGACGAAGCCGAACGCCAGGTCCTCGCGCGCCCAGCGTGCCGCCCGCTCGTCAATCCAGATGCGCACCTCAATCTCCATGTCGCCCGGATCGTAGCCGTCGTCGATCTTCCGGCGCACGAACGTCTCGTCGAGCAGCCTGGCGGATTCGATGCGGCCGGCCCGGAAGTCGCGCACGTCCTCGCGCAGGCGGCAGTAGCCGATGAGGTGCCAGTCGCCGCTATAGAAGACCAGCAGGTGCGCCTCCACGTCCCGCTTCGTCACGCGGTCAGGTTCGTAAGAGTGGTAGCGGAGCCTGACGACGCGGTCGCCGACGACGGCCTCCTGTAAGAGCGGAAGGTGCGGGGACAGCTCGCCGGCGATCTGCGGAGAAGCGCGGATGCGCTCGCGCAGGCGGGCCACTGCCTCGCGCGTCTCGGGGAGCAGCACGGCGTCGACCTTGGCGGCGGCCGATCGTGCGGCGTCGCGTTGCGCCATCGTGCCGAGGCCGAGCGCGAGGTCGATGCCGAGCAGGATCTGGACGGCCTCCTCGGCGGCGAAAGCGATGGGCGGCAGATGATAGCCGGGGACGAGGCGGTAGCCCTCGCCGGGCATCGAGGCGACGGGCACACCGGCCTGGCAGAGGGCGTCGATATCGCGATAGACCGTCCGCACCGAGCACTCGCAGTCTTGGGCGAGGTCGGACGCGCGAACGGGCGTCTCCTCGCGAAGACGCATGAGGATGAGCAGGCGGCGGTCCATCTGTTTCACGGTTCAGCCAGTATACTCGGCGTGTGAACGGGGAGACGATAGCCGCGCGGCTGGTGCAGGTTCGCGACCGCATCGCCGCCGCCTGCGAGCGAAGTGACCGTTCACCCGCGGAAGTGACGCTGATCGCGGTGAGCAAAGGGTTCAGCGCCACCGCCGTTCGCGAAGCCGCAGCGGCCGGCCTCACAGACATCGGCGAGAACCGCGTGCAGGAGGCGGCAGACAAGCGACCCAAGCTGGACGACGTCAGCGGCCTGAGGTGGCACATGATCGGCCACCTGCAGACGAATAAGGTAAAGGGGGCGCTGGCCCTCTTTGATATAATCCACTCCGTAGACTCACTCCGCCTCGCGCAAGCGATATCCAATCGGGCACCATCCGACGTGCCCGTTTTTCTTGAAGTGAACGTTTCGCAGGAACCCACGAAGACCGGCTTCACAGTCGACGAAGTCTCCGACGCCTACCGCGCCGCGCGGCTGCTGCACCTCGACATCCGCGGCCTGATGACGATAGCACCGCTGACAGACCGAGATGAGGACGCCCGGCCCATCTTCCGCGACCTGCGCCAGACGGCGCACGAACTGGGCCTGGAGCAGCTCTCGATGGGGATGACGAACGATTACGAGATCGCCATCGAAGAGGGTGCGACGCACGTTCGCATCGGACGGGCGATCTTCGGGGAGCGGCCGGCGTGAAGCTGGCGTTCATCGGCGGCGGCACAATGGGCGAGGCGATCGCCGCCGGGGCCATCGCCAACAAGGTGGCCGCCGCAGGGGACATCGCCGTCTGCGACGTGGCCCCCGCCCGCCGCGAGCACCTCTCGTCCAGGTATGGCGTATCGGTGACCGAATCCGCCTCAGAAGCGGCCAGCGGCGCTGACCTGATCGTGCTGGCCGTAAAGCCGCAGGAGTTCGCGACCGCCGCCGGCGGACTCAAGGGGTCGCTGACGTCCGGCCAAACTGTTATGTCGATCATGGCCGGCGTCCGCATCGAAACGATCGCCGAAGTCACTGGCCACGCCGCGATCGTGCGCGCGATGCCCAACACGCCGGCGACGATCGGCGAAGGAATGACGGTCTGGACGGCGACGGCGGCGGTCGCGGGCCCGGCGCGGGAGTCCGTGCGCCTGCTGCTCTCGGTCCTGGGCGAAGAGGCGGCCGTCGACGACGAGAAGTACATAGACATGGCGACCGCCGTCAGCGGCAGCGGCCCGGCCTACGTGTTCTTGCTGATCGAGGCGTTGGTGGACGCCGCTGTCGAGATCGGACTCGAGCGGGAGATGGCGACCCGGATGGTGCTGCAGACAGTGAAGGGATCAGCGAGGTACGCTGAGGACAGCGGCGCTGAGCCGGCCGCGCTGCGAGAACAAGTGACGTCGCCAGGCGGCACCACGGAGGCGGCACTGCGGGAGCTGGAGGACGCCGGCGTTCGGGCGGCCTTCGCCCGCGCAGTCGGCGCGGCGTACGAGCGGGCAAAGGAGTTGGGAGGCTAGATGCAACCACTGGGGCTTTTCATCACGGTGGCCGCTTACGTGCTGCTGGCGGCGGTCTTCATCCGCATCATCTTCTCGTGGACGAACTTCGATCCGGAAAATCCGATCGCGCAAGTAATCCAGCAGATAACGGAGCCGATCCTGGCGCCGATCCGGAGCGTGATGCCGCGGATCGGGATGTTCGACCTCTCACCGATGGCGGCCAGTTTTCTTTTGATCATCCTGGCGCGACTGGGCCAGAGCCTGCAGTCTGTTTGACGTGTTATCGACATTCCACATCTTGGCGTATAGTGACATTGTCATAGCGGGCGTACACTGTTCGCAGTGGTAGCATTCCGTCGAACGCATGTTCCAGCCGAGTAGGAGAGAGCGATGACCGCCAACGGAGCGAGCGAAAACGGAACCAAGGACAACCGACTCCGCGCACTTGAAGTAGCGATCGAGAAGATCGAGAAGGACCACGGCCACGGCTCCATCATGCGCCTCGGCGAGGTCAGCGCCGCGATGGCGGTGGAGACGATCCCAACGGGGTCGCTGTCACTGGACATCGCGCTGGGCGCCGGCGGCATACCTCGCGGGCGGATCACCGAAATCTTCGGGCCGGAGATGGCCGGCAAGTCGACCGTCGCCATGCACATCATCGCCGAGGCGCAGAAGCTCGACGGCCTCGCCGCCTACATCGACGTTGAGCACGCGATGGAACCGACGTTCGCACAGGTCATCGGCATCAACATCGACGACCTCCTCATCTCGCAGCCCGACACCGGCGAGCAGGCGCTCGAAATCGTCGAGGCGCTCGTCCGTTCTAACGCCATCGAT
>JADFQV010000071.1 GCA_022561635.1 Chloroflexota bacterium
CGCCGTCGGCTTTGGCGGCGATGCGGGAGGCCAGGATAACGGTGGCGCCGAAGAGGTCACCGTCCTCCTCGATCGGTTCGCCGGCGTTGAGGCCGACGCGCACGTTCAACGGCTCGTCGCTCTGCCGCTCGGCGAACGCCCGCTGCAACGCGATTGCGCACTCGACGGCCTTGGTGACGGAGCCGAACGAGGCCATGAAGCCGTCACCCATCGTCTTCACCTCGGTGCCGGCGTGCTGCTTGAGGACGTCGCGGGTAATCGTTTCGTGTTCGCGCAGGACCTCGCGGCCGCGCTCGTCGCCGAGGCGGGACATCATCTCGGTGTGACCGACGAGGTCGGTGAAGAGGATGGTGCGGAAGGCGCTCGTCCCGGGTGTCGCCTCCGGGGGAGAGGCTTCATCCCCGAGAAACTCGGTCATAGCTGATAAGAGATGATCGAGATTGTCAGTTTCCTTGCCGTCGAGAATAACGAGCTGGGCGTCCGGAATTAGCGCCGCCATCTGGCGCGCATGCTCGTCGCGCAGAGCGCCGAGGCCGGCGTGCTGTAGGATCAGCGCTGGTGCCTGGACGTCGGGCAGGAGCTCTGTCACGTCCACCCGCGCAAAGGCGGCCGACATTCGAGTCGCCGCGTCTTGTGTGGTGCACGAACGCAGGAACTCGGCATAGCGGAGAGCCTCGTCGCCGCCGGTTCCGGCGGCGATGAACGCGATATACTCTGTTAGAGCCTCCCAATCAGACTCGAGCTCGCGGAACGCCCTAACAATCGGGCTCTTCGCCACCGCCCGGGCGTCAGCGAACGTGTCGTCGAGGACGAGGTGAGTGACGCGCTCAGGATGCCGTACCGCGTAAGTAATGACGAGCGCGCCGGATTGCCGGATGGCGTTGAGTGCGAACGTTTCCAGGCCGAGCCGGTCGACGACTGCTTCCAGGTCAAGGAGCCGCGCGTCCAGCGAGTAATCAGCGACGTCGCGGTCGGACAGGCCCGTGCCGCGGGGGTCGAAGGTGACGACGGAGCGATTTTGACACAGGCGGTCGTAGAAGTCGCCCTGGCGCCACTCGACTTGGCAGTGACTGAATGGCGCGTGCGGAACGCGGACGAGCGGACGCCCGTGGCCGGCGACAGCGTAGGCGATGCGGACGCCGTCGGCAGTCAAGGCGTACTGCATGTTGAGCTCCATGCCTACTCCCTCCACCGCACTTCGTACACCCGCACCGGATCTTCGAAGCCCCGCAACTCCGTCTCGCCGCGGTCGTTGAAGAGGAACTCCTTGCCGGCGACGAGTTGTCGCACCACGTCCGCGACGAGGATCTCTCCGGCTTCTGCCTTCGCCGCGATCCGCGCCGCCAGGTTCACTGCTGTCCCGAAGAGGTCGCCGCGTCCATCTGGATCGTCCTCGACTATCGGCTCGCCGGCGTTAAGACCAATGCGCACCTTGATCGGCTCCTCCGCCGACTCGTTGCGCTCAGCGAAGGCGCTCTGAATGGCGATGGCGCATTTCAACGCCCTGGTGGCGGACGAGAACGAAGCCATGAAGCCGTCCCCCATGGTCTTCACTTCAGAGCCGCCGTGGGCCTTTAGCGCTTCCCGCACCATGCGCTCGTGCTCCCGCAGCAGTTCTCGTGCCTTCGCGTCACCGAGGCGCTGGGTGAGAGGGGTGGAGCCTTCGACGTCGGTGAAGAGGATAGTGGCGAAGCCGCCGGAAATCCCAGCGTGCTCGTCCTCGCCCAGAAAATCACGAATTGCGGCGACCACCGCGTCGGAATCCCCGAGAAACGGGGCAGAAGCCACGCCCTCAAGCACAACGAGGCGAGAGTCGGGAATCGTGGCGGCGAGATTCTGGGAGGCCTGTACGTCCCAGAAGTAGAGCTCGCGCCTGTGCAACACCAGAGTGGGAGAACTGATGCGTGGCAGGAGCGCCGTGACATCATCCTCGCGTATAGCATCATATGCCTTCAACGCCATCTCCGGGGTGGTGCAGTCCCGCATGATCTTGGCGTACCTGTGGGCGGATTCGCCGTCAGACCAGCCGAAGCCCATGTGGGCCCGTGTTTCCGTATACGACTCCCAGTCTTGGTCCATGCGCGCCTGCAGCGACTCCATCATGTTCCACTTGGGGCCCCGAACGTCAGCGACCCGGGCGTAGGTATGCCAGAGGATGAGATGCGCTACTCGATCCGGGTGGTTGGCGGCGTATCTTATAGCGACGGAGCCCGCGTTCAGGTCGCCGAACAGGGCGAAGGTGTCCAGTTCGAGTCGGTCTACAACAGCCTCGATGTCGAACTGAATCGCTTCAAGTGTGTAGTTCTCGATGTCGCGCTGAGAGGAGCCAGTACCCCGGGGATCCAGGCGGACCAGCGTTCGCCTCTCGGCCAGCTGTTCGTACCAGCGTCTGATCTCGGGGATCTGCCATTCGAGCTGTCCATGGCTCCAGATGAGGTTTGGAAGGTAGACGAGCGGCGAGCCCTCGCCGAGGGTCCAGTAGGCGATATTGACGCCATCGCTGGTCTTGGCGTACTGGATTTGCGGCTGCATGGCGGGTCTATTGTACTCGCCATAGATCGTAGGGCCCCCCGCCCTTACTGGGCTGGCTTGATGTTCTGATTCATGCGGAAGAGGTTGTCGGGATCGTACTGGGCTTTGATCTTCGCCAGGCGCTGGTAGTTGCCTCGGTAGCTTGCTTGGACTTGGTCCTCGCCTTCGTCCATGAGGAAGTTGACGTATGCACCGCCTGCAGAATATGGGTGAACGGCATTCCAGTACTCCCGCACCCAATCGGTGTTGGCGGCGTTATCGGCGGGGTCCTTGTTGAGAGCGAAGATGGTGAGCGCGAAGTTGGCGTCGCGGTAGCTGAAGGCCGACTCGTGTTGAGCGACGTCGTGCACTGCCCCGTCAATTGGGAAGGTGTGGACGCCTGAGAAAACGGTGGGAAGGCGGGGGGCGAATTCGAGGTGAGCGTCGATGACTTCGTCGGTGAGCTCGGTGAGGAAATCTGCCTTCCAGTAGTTCTGCATGTACCACGGAGCCGCGTCGTCGAAGGCGACCTGCAGCGCTGGGAATGGCATAGGTCCAAGCTGTTCAAACGCGGGCGAGCCGAATTGCTTCAGAGGGCGGACGACGTCTTCGGCTTCGTCCATGGAGCCTGAATAGCAGACGATGGCAGCGCACATCACCTGGTCGTGGATTTCAGTCGGGAACGGGTCGCCGGGCACTCTCATGAAACTCAGGATGACGTTGAGTTCGCGGGGCGCATTCACGATGAACTCGCGGTAGAAGCGCATGAAGTCTCCGGCGCTGTCCATCGGCCAGAGGATCGGCCCAGCGTAGACGGTGCTGACTTCGTGCAGCCGGAACTCGAAGGACGTGACGACTCCGAAGTTACCGCCCCCGCCGCGGAGGGCCCAGAAGAGATCGGGGTTCTCCTTGTCGCTGGCGGTGACTTGCTCCCCGGCGGCAGTGACAACATCCGCGGACAGGAGATTGTCGCAGGAGAGGCCGCACCTGCGTGTGAGGTGACCGAGGCCGCCGCCGAGGGTTAGGCCGGCGATGCCGGTTGTCGAATCGACTCCGCCCGGAGTGGCGAGACCGAAGGCGTGGGTCGCGTGGTCAACGTCGCCCCACGCGCAGCCACCTTGGGCTCGGACGGTTCGAGATCGCGGGTCGACGCGGGTGCCCTTCATACGGCTGAGGTCGATGACAAGTCCGTCGTCGTTGGTGCCGAAGCCGGGGGCGCCGTGACTGCCGCCGCGGACTGAAAGGACAAGGCTTTCCTCGCGGGCGAAGTTCACGGCGGCGATTACGTCTGCGCTGTCGACGGGGCGGACCACGAGCTGTGGGCGGCGATCGATCATGCCATTGTAGACGCGCCGTGCTTCTTCGTATTCGCTGTCGCCTGGCTGGACGAGATCACCTCGCAGCTGTTCGGCGAGTTGATCAGGATTTCGAACGAGAGTCATCGTTGACTTCTCCTTTCGTCGGACGCCGTTTTCGGCTTTCTATTCTACTCGTGGAGTTCCAGTAGTTCGATCTTCGCCGATCGGGCCTGCCGGACCAACCGTGCGGAAGTCTGACGAGAGGATGCACTGAGCGGATGGCGCCCGGTTGGACAGACTAATCGGTGGTTCTCGTTTCGCCGTTCAGCTCCCGCCACCTCACCTCGTACAGCCGCACCGGGTCCTCGAACCCGCGCAGCTCGGTGTCGCCGCGGTCGTTGAACAGGAACTCCTTGCCGGCGACAAGTTGACGCACCACATCCGCGACGAGGATCTCGCCTGCCTCGGCTTTCGCC
>JADFQV010000042.1 GCA_022561635.1 Chloroflexota bacterium
CCGTACCTCGATCAGATCACCTACGTGATCATCACGGACAACTCCTCGCTCCTGGCGGCGTTCAAGAACGGCCAGCACGACGTCAGTGGCGCGATCCTGGTCAAGGAAGACTTCGACCGGTTCGACGCCGATCCGGCGATCTCTGTCATCAAAGCGCCGAGCCTCTTCTACCCGGTCGTCCACCTCAACGTGCGCAGGGACCCGTACGACGACATTCGCGTCCGCGAGGCGCTGAACATCTCGATCAACCGTGACCTGATCATCGAGCTGGCACAGTCGGGCGAGGGTCAGTACGGCGGCCCGATCCAGTGGCCGCAGGTGAAGTGGGCGCTACCCGAGGCGCGTCTCAAGTCGTTCTACAAGCGAGACATCGCCAAGGCCAAGCAGCTGATGGCAGCGGCCGGCCTCCCTGACGGCTTTACGGCGCTGCTCAAGACGCCGCGGCTGCCGGGTGTCAACGTCGTCAACGACCTCGCCAGGATCATCGTCAACAGCTGGAAGGATATCAACGTCAACATCCAGATCGACGAGGTTGAGTTGGGCGCGTACATCGGGTCGGTGCTCCTACCCGGTAACTTCGACATGACGTTCTTCCCCAACCTGCCCTGGGACGAGCCGGACCGCCCGCTCTCCTTCTACCACTCGCTGGGCATCACTGGTTCCGGCAACTGGACGGGGTACTCCAACCCCGACCTCGACAAGCTGATCGACGCGCAGGCGGCGGAGTTCGACGTCGAAGCGCGCCAGGCGATCATCACCGAGGCGCAGGAGCTGATCCTGAGCGAGCACGGACCGCAGCTAACGACGACCGGCGGCTACGGGTACTCCGCCAATCAGGCGTACGTGCATTTCCCGTTCGCGCGCTTCGCCTTCTCGTTCGGCGACGACTCACCCCCGGACGCCAACCCCTTCGGCGTCGACATCTGGACGGAGCAGAAGAGCTAGGCCGGGCAGCGCACCCGCTAACGGGCGACCGGCCTGCTGCGCCGAGTCGCTGATATACTCTCGGCGACCACATCGCCAAGAAACGCCCTGAAGGAGCTTCCCATGGCCAGCGTTGATTATCGCCGTCTCGGATCATCCGGACTGAAGGTGTCGCCCCTCTGCCTCGGAGCAATGAACTTCGGCAACGACGAGTTCGGCTGCGACGAAGCGACCTCGCTCGAGATAATCGGCTCCTATCTCGACGCCGGCCACAACTTCATCGATACCGCAAACGTCTACTCGGGCACGCTCTCTGAGACCATCGTCGGCAAGGCCGTCAAAGGCCGCCGCGACGAGGTCGTCATCGCCACCAAGGCGGGTGCCGCGCTCGGGCCCGGGCCTTTCGAGGGCGGCACGGGCCGCAAGCACGTGATGAAGGCCATCGACGACAGCCTGCGCCGGCTCAACACCGATTACATCGATCTCTACCAGATGCACCGCTACGACGACACCACGCCGCTCGAGGAGACGCTGAGCACCCTCAACGACCTCGTCAGGCAGGGCAAGGTCCGCCATATCGGCGTCTCCAACTGGTACGCCTCCCACATCGCGGAGGCCGCCGGCATCATCGAGGCCCGCGGCTGGGAGCCGCTGGTCAGCCTTCAGCCCCAGTACAGCATCATCAGCCGCGACATCGAGATCGAGATTGTGCCGGTCTGCCAGAAGTTCGGTCTGGGCCTCATCCCGTGGAGCCCGTTGGCCGCCGGCATGCTCACCGGCAAGTACAAGCGCGGCGAAGAGCCGGAGAGCGGCTCCCGCTTCGCCTCACCCGGCCCCTTCCAGCAGATCTGGCGCAGCGTCGTCTTGCGCGACCGCAACTTCGACATCGTCGACGTGGTCACGGCGGAGGCGGATCAGCTTGGCGTCACCCCGCTGGCGCTCAGCCTGGCCTGGAACGTCGCCCGGCCCGGCGTCGTCGCCCCGATCATCGGCCCGAAGAGTGTCGGCCAGCTGAAAGATAATCTGGCCGCGCTCGAAGTGGATCTGCCAGCCGAGGTCGTCGCACGCATCGACCAGGCGAGCCGGCCGCGAATGGGCTATCCCCAGAACTTCTACCAGCTGCGACCCTGACTGGCGCTGCATAACCACCGGCGAAATCGCGGGCGGTCTCGGTTCGTTACGAAGCTACAGCTTGAGGGACGAACGAACCGTCAGGGTGCATCTCGTACACGACACATCCTTCAGGTACGTTATCAATCTTCTTACCGGCTATCTGAACTACGGCGTTTTCGTTGTCGAAGAGCTCGCCGAAGTTCCGCAGCGCTCTACCCGCGGCTGAGCGGCTTTCCAACCCCAGTCGTTGGGCAACGGGAGTGAGAACTTCTGCGACGACCCATCTTGGATGGCCAATCTTCGCTCTGATCACTGCGTCCAGGAATTCCTCGGGGTTGGGAATATGAACAACGGGCATCTTGTACCCCTTGAACACCCCGGTCAAAGCTTCGAGAGCCTTATCGGGCCAGTACCTCAAGTAGATCCTCATCATTTGGAGAAAGAACCCCTGGTGGGCGCCCTCATCCTCAGCAATAAGCTGCAGGACTCCGCTGAGACCCGGATACTCATTTCGCTGTGTCTCGCCATCCTTCGGGGAACCGTACTGTTCCCAGACGATCTTCATCGCTTCGCGATAGATGAGGTTCGTCTCACCCTCCTGGCCAGCTGCGTAAGCGGTCAGCCAGACGACGTCATCACCGCTATGACCGGTCTGCTTCTCGAAAGTCCAGGGATCGGACTCTTCGCACTCTCGCAGATAGACGTGAACTTCGTCATCGCTCATCAATCCCGAATCCAGAAGCCCCAGCCGCAGCGCTTCCCAGTGACGCCGCTCCTGAGGGCCCCAGAAGTTCTCGTAGAAACTTTTCGAGACAGAGTCTTCACCCGAAGCGTAGATTCCTGCTTGAACGTAGTGGGGCTCTGAATATTCCGTCGCCAACGCTCCGCTAAGCAGGTTCCTCACCCAGCCGGTCTCATCCCGGCGAAGAAGGGGCCCAAGTTCGGCCATCGCCCTGCGTTGTGGAAGATATTGAGCGACCCATGATCTCCGGCCAGACAGGGCCGCGAAACGTTCGAACACCTCGCGGGACGCGCTCTTCACAGCGACACTCTTACCCTCAGCCGTTATCGGTTCCGTCTTTAGCTCTACCAATTTACCCCCTCTGCTTACGCTGCCAGAGGCCTTTCACCAACTTTCGGCTGTACGTTGACATCATAAGGCACCGGCGGTGGTAGATACAGAAATCCGGCCGCCCGGAAATCCGTCTCCACGGCAGCTGCGCGACGAGGGGTTATGGGGCAAATCCGCACAGAACGTCGCCAACAACAGCGTCACTTCGCCGCGCCGGAGGCGACCGCCGACTTATCGCCCAGCCCCGGCCGGCGGCTATGCCACCAGCGATCGAAGGCGATGACCACCGCCGTGCCTACCGCTGTCAAGGCGACGGCGCCGGCCGCCATCTGTATCAGTTCACTGTCGTTCAGCGACGACGGCGGCGGGAACGCATCGAACCACAGATAGTACACGATCTGGCAGGCGGGCAAGATCAGCAAGAAGGCGATGGCGTGCCGGAAGAAGAACTCGTCGAACGCCGCCGAACCGACACGGCGCCAGCGGATCCAGGCCGCCGTCCCCATCCACGCCATCACGGCCGGTCCCAGGAACCACTTCTCGCCCTCGATGATGCCGACGGCGCGCTCCACTCCATGCGCCACGCCGAGGAACAGCGCGAAGTACGCCGCACCCGTCCGCCCGGGCCGATCGAAGATGAGGAACCAGCCCATCACGAAGAAGAGGGGGAAGAACTGAATGTAATGGGACAGCCCCTCGTCGAAGAAGTACACGAGATCGTACACCGGACCTTCCGTGATCCCTTCTCGCTCCCGTGAGAGCACTTCGATGGCGTCGGTCACGTGGATGCCGATACCGTAGAGGATCAGCGCGATCGCGGCGGTGGCTATGAACTGCAGCCGGCGGTGCTTCTTGAGGGCTTCGGGGTCGGTGGGCACGTCCCCAAACACGTCGGTGTTTACCTGATACAGCGCCAGCCAGATCACAGGACCGTAGAAGATGATCTCGACCCACAGGTACGTAGGAATCCCATGAATCCACGTGTACCCGATGAACTCCAGTCCCAGGATGCTGCCGAGGAAGTCGTTCAGTATCGCGGTGTAAAGGCGGGCGAAGACGAGCACGCTGAACCAGAATACGGCCCGCGTCCGGATCCGCGTGATGCCATCGCTTCTGCTCATCGCCAAATCATAAGCTGACCCGTGCCCAGGCCGGTAGATGGTCCGACAGGCCTCCCCAGACACCGCTTGGGCCGACGCCCGCTTCCGCAAAGCGCACACCTCGGCCGAAGATCAAGTCCATCGCTGCCCCGGAGCTCGTGGTCACGCGCTCGCTGCCCGCCAGCGCCTCGTGCGCGTCCTCGTAGCCGGCTCCGGCGAGCGCGCTGGTCGTCGGCTCCCCCGAAGCATCATCCTCGCGCAATCTTGGGTACCGGCTGACGTTCATGTCGCCACCTATCACCACGCCACGCTGCAGGTCAGACGCATCCTCGATCACCTCCCTGGCCTGAGCCTCGCGATAGGCGTCCCCGCTGCTCGATCCCCGACCACGATCGCCCGACTCAAAGTGGACCGAGTACACGCGCAGCATCCGCTCGCCGATGCGCACGTCTGCCGCCAGCGCAACGCGGCCGCCGAGGCGCGGCTCGCCTACGTGCAGGATGCGCTGAACCGTGCTCTGCCAGCTGCGCGTGCGTCGATGGCGGATCAGCCGCACGTTCCCCAGCGGGAAGCGCGAAACGATCGCGTTGCCGTGTTCACAGCGGCCCCGCACGCTGCCGCCCGGTCCCCACCATCGTGGCAGCTCGATGAACTCCACGCCGTACACGTAGCACATGCCCAACGCCCGCGCGTACTCTCTGGCCACGTTCCGATCACCACTTCGCGTGCAGCCGCGGTCGGCCTCGTTGATCAACAGCACGTCCGGGGGCGGCATGCCGTCGTCGCCACCAAAGGCACGCAGCTGATCGTCCAGCCGCAGGCCGCGCTCCACGTTGTACGCGCAGACCACGATCTCGTCCTTCGCTGTCGCCGGCTGCCGCCTGAAGTCCGCGCCCTCGATCCGGCAATCGAGGTGGGTGGGGCTACTGCTCCCTATGCAGAGCCGGTCGCGCATCAGATCGGGCTCTTCTTGCTGCCAGAGGAACTCTTGCCATGAAATCACGATGAGGACCGGCTCGATGTTACTCCCTCGGCGTCCTCGCGTCGCCCTGGGCAGGCCCAGCGGCTCAGGCGGGATTTCTACACAGGCTGCTGCAGCTCGATTACGTTGCCGGAAGGGTCCGCGCAGAGGATCTGCTTGCGTCCCTGATTCTCCACGATATCGTTCCTGAACGTCACGCCATCGTCCCTGAGCTTCGAGACGACCGATTCCAGATCGTCGAAGATCAAGACGAACCTGGCCCAGCCTCCCGCACTGGGGACGGCGCCATCCAGCATCGGCCTGGCGGCTGATGACCTCGGCCCTCCAAGCCACAGCGTCAAGTCGTCACGGGTCAGGCTCGCGAACGCGGGGACCTGCAGCTCGACCTTGAAGCCAAGCTTCGAAACATAGAAATCAACGGCGTCCGCCACGCCGTCAACGATGTATCTCACTGTTGCCATCTCGTCGGCTCCTTGGTCGGTTAGCGCCTGCGATTATAGCAAGGGCTCAGCCTTGACCGAACTTCACGGCCTCATCCCCGCAGAGGAGGCCGTTCAGATGTCGAGATGGTGGAGACGGAGGGGAATCGAACCCCTCGTCCAGAGGAAAACCCACCCGGGCTTCTACAGGCTTAGCCGTCTCTTAAATCTCGCCCGGCGTACCGCTGGCGGCCGCGTAACCGCCGGGCCAAGCCGATTGTCTTTTGTCTCCGCTATCGGCGTCAAGGAGACAGCACCCCGACATTGCGTCGCTGGAGCGCTGCCCATCGGGGTGAGGCCTGCGTCCAACGTCACTACCTAATAGTTAGGCGGCGAGAGCGTACTGGTTGTCGCCAGTTAAGCTTAAAGTGCCAGGAGATTTACGAGGATCTGGCGACCTCGACCTGCCAACCGGGATCAACTTTCCCTGTCGAACCCTTGCGTCCCCAGTTAGACACCAATGCTAGCACAAATGAGCGGGTGCCAGAGACGGCAGGGGAGTACCTCGGACTAAGTCCCTCAGCTCCGCCGGCGCATCGCCTGCTGCATCCGCCGCTCCGCCTCGCGCTTGGCGATCACCTGCCGCTTGTCGTACTTGCGCTTACCGCGCGCCAGCGCGATCTCCAGCTTCGCCAGGCCGTTCTTCAGATAGAGCCGCGTCGGCACGATCGTCGCCCCCGCCGTCGTCGCCTCGTGCTCCAGGTCGCGGATCTGGCGCTTGTGCAGCAGTAGCTTGCGGTCTCGCGTCGGCTCGTGGTTCGTGCCCGCCGCCGGCGCATACTTGGCGATGTGCGCGCCCACCAGCCACAGCTCGCCGTTGATCGGCCGCACGTAGGCCTCGCGGATGCTGACGCTACCCTCACGGATCGACTTAATCTCCGTGCCCATCAGCGATATGCCCGCTTCCACCCGCCTCAGCAGGTGGTAGTCGAACCCGGCCTTCTTGTTGGTGCTGACTGTCTTCTCGGCCACGGGGTCTCCCGGCAGGGGAGAGGTTTACATAACCTCTTACTGAGCCGCCGCGGCCAGCTGCTGCTCCAGCAGGTCAATCGCGGCGAAAAGCTGCGGACCGGAGCCCGATTCCAGCTCCTCCGGCGTCGTGTCCACCTGCACGTCCGGCGTCAGACCGACGCCTTCGATCAGGTCGCCGTTGGGCGTCAGCCAGCGCGCGATCGTGACGTACAGCGCGCCGCCGTTGGACAGCTCGCGCAGATGGTTGACAGAACCCTTACCGAACGTCTGATCGCCCACGAGCTGCGCGCGGCCGTGGTCCCTCAGCGCGCCGGCCAGGACCTCGGAGCCGCTGGCCGAGTTCGGACCGACCAGGATCACAACCGGTATCTCCGTCGCCTCCCCGCCGGGGCGGGCCTCGTAAGGAATCTCGATCCCATCGCGGTCGACCTGCGTCAGTACCAGCCCACCGTCGAGGAACATGCTCGTCACTTGCACGGTCGCGTCGAGGCCGCCGCCCGGGTTCAGGCGAAGGTCCAGGATCAGCCCGCTGTAGCCACCCTCCTCGACCTCCTTCAGCGCCTCGCGCATGCCGTCTATCGTGCGCTCCGTGAACTGCTGAATCTCGATGTAGGCCAGCTCCGGCACCACCTCACCGTTCTCGTCCAGCACCTCCTCGAAGAACACGGTTGGGAAGACGATCGTCCCCCGCACAATGGCGACGTCCTCGGTTTCGCGGTCTGTATGCCGCACCGTTAGCGTCACCGTGCTGCCGTCGGGCCCTCTGATCTGGCTCACCGCGTCCTGGACGCTCCAGCCCTCTGTCGATTCGCCGTCGACGGCCAGGATCGCGTCTCCGGGCCGGATGCCGGCCTCCTCGGCCGGTGAACCGCGGAACGGCGTCACAATTACGATCTCGCCGGTCAGCGGGTCCTGATCGACCGTCGCCCCGATCCCTTCGAACGTGCCGCCGATGAGGTCGAAGCCGCTCTGGTAAGACTCAGGAGTGATGTAGACGGTGTGTGGGTCGCCCAGCTCGTCGATAATCCCCTGGATCGACCCTTGCTGCAGCGCCTCGTCGGTAACGGCTGCCGGGTTGACGAAGTCATCTTTCAGGATGTCGGCGATCTCATCGAGGATGCCGAACTGCGTGCTGGAGTTGGGAACTGTCGCGCTCCCTGCGGAACTGCCTCCGTCATTCTCGCCCAGCGCGAAGCCCAGCGCGCCGCCGAACGCCACGATAAGCGCGACAAACGTTAGCCCCAGGCTAAGCTTTACGGTGTTCCACATCAGCGATTCCGCCTATCTGTCCAAAAGATAATTTACATAAGGCGGCGAACAACCGTCGCCGCACTCCGCTAGCGTCTTTTACCGCCGGCGCCGGAGCCCACGAGGGCCGCTCCGAAGCCTGATTCGAGTGTAGCACCGGCCAGGAAGGCGCGGCAATCGATACCCTCACGTAAGTTGTTACGCGCGCGCCGCGCCATTTGGTTCCGTTCACGCGCAAACGACGCGCTCAGACGCCCAGGAGCCTCCAGCCGCTACCGCTGCGCCAAGCCCTTCCGAGCCCCACCCCACGGGATTCCCTAGGTAGCGTCTACATAACATATATAGTGCGAACCTACATCGCGCTTTCCTCCATTGCCCCGGAAGGCCCTCTCCCGGTATCCTCGGCCTGCCGTGTCCTTCCGCATCGTTCTCGAACACCAGACTCTGCGCTTCGCCGCCGCGCACTTCACGACGTTCGCCGGTGAGTGCGAGCCGCTGCACGGCCACAACTATGCCCTATCCGTCGAGATCGAGGGCGAACTGACCGCAGACTCCTGGATCCTCGACTTCGGCGAGGCCAAGGCGCTGGTCCGCGATATCTGTGCGGAACTCGACCACAAGTTCCTCCTGCCGCTTGAGAACCCCGCCCTGGAGATCGCCGCCAGCGCCGCCGAGTTCGAGGTCAAGTTCGGCGCCCGCCGCTACGTCATCCCGCGCCCGGACGTCGCCCAGCTGCCCATCGACAACTCGACCGCGGAACGCCTGGCGGAATACATCGCCAGCCGCATCGCTTCCTCGCTGCGGGAAAGGGGCGCCAGCAACGTTACGTCAATCGCCGTTGGCGTCGAGGAGTCACCCGGGCAATCGGGCTGGTTTCGCCGGCCTCTCTCTTGAGCGTTCTCGCAACGGTGTTGACACCGCGCCAGAAACGCCTATTATGTACTCTTGCCAAACGCCCCTGAACAGGGAGGGAGTGACGGGAACGGCCATGCAGATTGACTGGCATCGAGCTATCAACGACATCCTCGACAAGAAGCTGTCCTGCCCCCGCTGCGGCAGCCTCGAAGACGAGGTCCTCGTCGGCTATCTGCGCACGCCCGAGGCCGCTGAATGGGCACCGCTCTGCGAAGGCTGCACGCATCGCGAAAACTGCGACTCCCGCAAGTTCGTCCTCCTCTGCCAGGACTGCGCCACCGCCGCCCGCCTGCGCGGCCGCCGTGTCAGCGAAGAAGGCTTCATGCTTGCCCTCCTCGACGAATGCCGCCGCAACCTCGACGAGACGCTGGACTATCTCGCCGATTACTGGCGTGAGGATCTGGACATCGACCCCGCGGAGATGGACAAGCGCTTGGAGGAGGTCGACCCCGACCTGTTCAAGGAAGAGAACACCTGGCGCCGCTTCCTCGAGGAGCAGTACCTGAAGATCCACGGCTGGTACCGCGAGCACCGCAGACCCGTTCCCAACGCCGGCTGGCGCTCCGAGTACATCGAAGATGTCGTCGCCCTCGGTTACCCTTCGCTCCTCGGCGACTAGCCGTGCTCCCTCAGACGCCGCCTCGCCACACGCTGTATGCTTATCCTCGCCCCGCCCTGACCGGGGCCTAGGAAGGAATAGCCCATGACCCTGTTCCAAAGCCCCTGGTTCAGCATCAATCCCTATCCCGAGGTCACTCTGCAAGACCTCCTGGCGCCCTCGGCCGAAATGTACCGGGACAAGGCCGCCCTCATCACCCACGAGGGCACCCAGTACACCTTCGGCCAGACCTGGACCGCCTGCCGCAAGCTCGGCCGCTTCCTCCAGGACAACGGCATCAAGAAAGGCGATCGCGTCGCCATTCTCTCCGCCAACTCCGCCGAGTACTTCATCGCCTTCTACGCCACCCTCTTCGCCGGCGGCGTCGTCACCACCCTCAACCCCCTCTACAAGGAGCGCGAAATCCTCCACCAGCTCGAGGACGCCGGCGCTTCCGCCGTCTTCGCCATGGGCCCGCTCCTCCCCCTCGTCCAGCAGGTCCGTGAGCACGTGCCGAGCATCAAGCACATCTTCCCCATCGAGGATGTCTGGACGCTCGCGGGCGAGGCCGACGACGACCCGAAGCCCGTCAGCATCAACCCCAGGGAAGACCTCGCCGCCCTGCCCTACTCCTCCGGCACAACCGGACTGCCCAAGGGAGTTATGTTAACCCACTACAACCTCACGTCTAACGTCCGTCAGACGCTGACCACCGGCCTCTCCTCGGGCTACGGCACCTACCTCGACTTCCTCCCCTTCTTTCACATCTACGGCATGGTTGTGCTCATGGCTTGCGGCTTCGCTTCCGGCGTCTCCCAGGTGATCATGCCCCGCTTCGCCCCCGATCTCTGCCTCGACCTCATCCAGCGCCACAAGGTCACCAACCTCTTCGCCGTGCCCCCGGCGCTCATGGCTCTCGCCAACTTCCCCGACGTTGGCAAGTACGACACCTCCTCACTGACGATGATCATGTCCGGCGCAGCACCCCTGCCGCTCGAGGTCGCCCGCGCTTCCGCCAAAGCCCTCGACACCACCGTCCTCCAGGGCTACGGCATGACCGAAACCAGCCCCGTCATCAACGTCAACCCGATCACCCGCATCAAGGACGCCACCGTCGGCCCGCCCGTCGCCGATACGATCGAGAAGGTCGTCTCCCTCGACGACGGCAAGGAACTCGGCCCCGGCGAAATCGGCGAGCTGATGGCCTACGGCCCGCAGATAATGAAAGGCTACTGGAACAACGAAGAGGCGACGAAAGAGACGCTGACCGAGCCCGGCTGGATCGCCACCGGCGACATCGTCTCGCTCGACGAGGAAGGTTATGTCACCATCCTCGACCGCAAGAAAGAGATGATCAAGTACAAGGGCTACCAGATCGCCCCGGCCGAACTCGAAGCTCTGCTCCTCGAGCACCCCGACGTCGTCGACTCCGCCGTCATCCCCAAGCGTGACGCCGAGGCCGGCGAGGTGCCCAAGGCGTTCGTCCTCCTTCGCGAGGGCAAGGACGTCTCCGCCGACGAGCTCATGGGCTTCGTCGCCGAGCGCGTGGCACCCTACAAGAAGGTGCGCGAAATCGAGTTCGTCGAGGCCATCCCCAAGACCGCGTCCGGCAAGATCCTCCGCCGCGAGCTAATCGAACAAGAGCGCGCCAAGACCGCCGGCTAACGCGATCCGCGCCAAGCGGCCGTCACGCCCGTGCGCCCGGCCGCAGCGACTTCAGCAGCCGACCGCTAGCCTCGGCCACGTCATCGACGGCCGCCTCGAAGACCTCCTCGTTGGCCTTCGAAGGTGTGCGGTAGCCGCTCACCTTGCGCACGAACTGCAGCGCCGCCGCGCGGATCTCCTCAGCCGTCGCCGTCTCGTCCTTCCGTCGCAGAGTCTTGATGCTCCGGCACATGTCGCCCGCTCCCTCTCGCTAAACCTTCTCCTGATCGCGGTGCAGCATCACCGCCGTCTCGCTGGCCCGGAACCCATTCCGGCCGTAGAACCCCACCCGCTCAGGCTCGCAGAACAGCGAAACGATGTGCACCTCCCCGATCGCCTGCAGAAGCGCAGCGACGATCCCCTCGCCGATGCCGCGCCCGCGGCACTCCGGGTCGATCACCACGTCCTCAACGTAGGCGCGGTGCTCCCCATCGGAGATCGCCCGCGCGAAGCCGACCAGCCGCTCGCCGTCCCAGGCGCCGACCGCAACGCTCGCCTCAATCGCCCGATCGATGCCACCGAGGCTCCAATCCGGCCACCAGCCCGCGCCGTCATACAGACGCCGCACCGCCGCCGCGGCGATCGGCCGCTCTTCCTTGCGCTGATACGCGATCTTCGTCCCCATCGACTCCCGATTATGCCACGAGCCGCCAACGGCAAGACGGGGCCCGCCGAAGCAAGCCCCGTTCCCGGTCTCTTGTCCCCGCCTAGCAGCAGCGACCCGGCTGATCGTCACCCGCCGCGACCACCGGCAGCGCTTCGTCTCGGGCAGCCTTCGCCTCACCGCCAGGCTTCGTCGCCCGCACCACGCCGCTGAAGATGCCCAGGCTTCCCTTGCCGGCGATCTCTTTCGCCGCGTCGCCCAGGCCGCCGCACTCGGCGTCCTCAGCCGTGTACTCACGGAACGACTCGATCTCGATGTTCTCGAAACCGGCCGCTGCCAGCTTCGAACCGTAATCAGCCTCTGTCAGCGCGCCGGCGATACAGCCTGTCCACGCCTTCATGCTCTCTTCAACCGCTTTCGGCAGGACGCCGTGCGTCAGAATGTCCGCGATCGCCAGGCGCCCGCCCGGCTTCAGCACACGGAACGCCTCGCGCAGCACGGCGTCTTTGTCCGGCGAGAGGTTGACTACGCAGTTGCTGATGATCACGTCCACTTCGTCGTTCGGCAGCGGCACCGCCTCCATCTCGCCCTTGAGGAACTGCACGTTGCTGACGCCAGCCTTGCGCGCATTCTCCCGCGCCAGGTCCAGCATCTCGTCCGTCATGTCCAGGCCGTACGCCTTTCCCCGCGGGCCGACGCGCCGCGCCGAGAGCAGCACGTCGATGCCGCCGCCCGACCCCAGGTCGAGGACGGACTCGCCCTCGCTCAGCGCCGCCACGGCCACCGGATTCCCGCAGCCCAGCGAGGCCACCACAGCCTCCGGCGGCAGGTGCTGCAGTTCGTCCGTCGCGTACAGCGTCGATGAGATCGCCGATTCCTCGAGCGACTCGTCACCGCAGCAGCCGCCGCTCTCGCTCGCCTGGGCCTTCTTCGCCGCCTCGCCGTAGCGCTTGCGGACTTCTTCTTTGATCTCTTGCCCCGTCGGCATCTCTGACCTCCTCTATCGAGCGTCCTCTATATCTTCTGTCTTGAGCATTGCCGCGAAGGCGTCCAGTTGTGCCGGCCCGGCCTCAATCCGCAGGGCCACGTCCGGCCCCTCGCTCACGGTCCAGCCGATGCCCGCGCAGCACTCCCGCTCCGCCTCAACAAACGCCTTGAGCGTTGCCAGCACCTCGGGAGAGAACCGCAGGGTGATGGAGTCGCTCTGGCGCCGGACGCCGAGAAGGTGCGGCCCTAGGTCATCCATCGTCGGCGCCTGGGTCGGCCGTTTGCCGATCTCGCAGCCGACGACCTCCAGAAGCTCCTCTCGTGGCGGATTGCGCATCGCTTACCCCGCTATCTCAGATAGGCGGCGCACTGCTGCCAGCACGGCCTTCTCGTTCACCTGATGGTAGACCCACTGCCCCTTGCGCTCAGACTTGATCAGGCCGGCCTCCCGCAGCACCTTCAGGTGGTACGAGATCGTCGGCTGCGTCAGCCCGAACTCCGGAACGAGGTTGCATTCGCACAGCGTGCTCATGTGCGAGATCGTCTTCAGAATCCGCAGGCGCGTCTCATCCGAGAGCGCCTTGAACACGGCGGCGGACTCGCCAATCCCTTCGTCGTCCGGGATGATTACTTTCACCGGGCAACAGAGGTCGGCGGGCGCGTCAGTTGTCTCGATTTCCGTTGTCATGCCACGCATGTTAGCAGGCTTTATAGATAGTTGTCAATATCCCTCGCTGGCTGACTAGGCAGCCGATGGCCGGCACAGGGATACGCTATTTGTCTAAAGATCGGTGGCGCCTAGGGCATGAGCAGCACGCGCCCGAACGCCTGACGGCTCTCGATGTAGGCGTGCGCCGCGTTCGCCTCGGACAACGGGAACTCGCGGTCGATCACCACCTTGATTTCGCCCTTCGCGATGTCCTCGATCAGCGTCTGCACCATGGGGTAGGCCCGCGCCCGGTCCAGCATCAGCGAGGCGCCAAAGAAGGCGCCCGTCAGCGAGCGGTTCATCTCCGACAGGACACCCGGGTCCACGCAGCGCTCCTCCGCGCGGCCGGCGTTGCCGACGACGACGATGCGCCCACGGTATCCGGTCGCTGCGATGCTCCCAGCGAGCGTCGTCCCGACCGAGTCGACGACCAGGTTGACGCCGCCGCCGCTCGCCGCCTTCACCTTCGAAACCCAACCGTCGTCGCGGTAGTTGAACCCGTGATCGAGTCCAAACCCTTTGAGCCGCTCCAGCTTCTCATCGCTGCCGGCGGTCGCCAGGACGGTCGCCCCCGCCCTCTTGGCCAGCTGGATCGCCGCCAGGCCGACGCCGCCGCCACCCGCCTGGATCAGCACTGACTCGCCCTCTTGCAGCCCGCCCAGCTCGAACAGGCACTCGTGCGCCGTGCCGTAGGCCACCGGCACACACGCCGCCTCGCGGATATCCATGCCGTCGGGCACGAGCCACGTCTGCATCGAACTGACCGACACCAGCTCGGCGTGCGAGCCGAACGGCATCGTCGCCACCACGCGGTCGCCCACCTTGCGGTCCGTCACATTGTCGCCGGCCTGCTTGATCGTGCCGGCGCACTGGTAGCCAACAACGTGCGGCTTCGACGGCATCTCGCCGCCGGCGCGGTTCAGCACGTCGCCGCCCTCAATGCTCACTACCTCGACCCCTATCAGCACGGACGTCGCCATGACGTCCGGATCCGGCCGCTCCTCGTACTTGAACACGTCCGGTAGTCCCGTCTCGTAATAGACCGCTGCCTTCATCAGGCTACCTCCCTGTCTTCAGTCGCTTTCCTCTTTTTCGTCTGCGCTGCCCCCAACCGCTTCCGCTCCGCCGCCGCCTCCAGCGCCGCCTCGATCGCCGCGCGCAGCTCCTCCAGGCCCCAGCGCTTCTCCGCTGACACCACGATCCCGTCTCGCGCCCATTCCGGCAGCTCCAGGTTTCCCGGATCGAACCCCTCTTCCGCCAGCACGTCCACCTTGTTCAGCGCCAGCAGACGCGGCCGGTCGCCAAGGCCCAGGTCGCGCACCGTCGCGTCTACCGTGGACGCCTGCTGTTCCGCATCGGCATGCGTTATGTCGACGACATGCAGCAGCAACGTCGCCTCTTCCAGCTCCTCCAGCGTCGCCCGGAAGGCCGCCACCAGCTGCGTCGGCAGCTTCTGGATGAAGCCCACCGTGTCTGTCAGCAGCGCCGTTCCGTTCGACGGCAGGCGGATGCGCCGCGTCACGGGGTCCAGCGTGGCGAAGAGCTGGTCCTGCACCAGGACGTCGGCGCCTGACAACGCCCGCATCAGCGTGCTCTTGCCGGCGTTGGTGTAACCGACGAGCGATACCACGGGAATCCCCTGCCTCGCTCGCTGGCGGCGGTGCAGGTCGCGCTGCTGCCGTACCTTCTCGATCTGCTTCTTCAGGTGCGATATCCGGTTGCGGATCAGCCGCCGGTCCGTCTCCAGCTGCGTCTCGCCCGGGCCGCGCGTGCCGATGCCCGCGCCCATCCGTTCCAGGTGCGACCACTGTCCGCGCAACCGCGGCAAGATGTACTCGAGCTGCGCCAGCTCCACCTGCAGCCCACCCTCGCGCGTCCGGGCGTGCTGGGCGAAGATATCGAGGATCAGCGCCGTGCGGTCCAGCACCTTGGCGTCGAGCGCCTTCTCTAGGTTTCGCTGCTGCGACGGTGACAGTTCGTCGTCGAAGATCACGGTCGTATAGCCGACATCCGGTTGTGAGGCGACGATCTCCGCCAGCTTGCCCTGGCCGATGTACGTCTTCGGGTTGAAGGCAGGCAGCCGCTGTAGCGTCGTCCCCACGACCTTCGCCCCCGCCGTCTTCGCCAGCAGCGCCAGCTCCTCCAGCGAGGCCTCTGTCCGCCAGCGCCCGTTGGAGACGCCGCGCTCGCCGCCGTCCGGCCGCTTCAGGTCCGCCGCGACCAGGTACGCCCGCTCACGCGGCTTCCCCGTCTCGTGCATTCCTCGCTTCGCTATCTGCCAGCTCCCTTCGCGCCCAGTATAGCGCCGCCGTCCGCAGGGCGAGTGTATGAGAAACTACCGTCGTGGGAATCCGCAGTGCGCAGTCGTTCGTACCCGCTCGTATGATGCGGTTCGTTAAGCTGGCGAATCTGGCGTTCGTCATGGCGGCCGTGGCGATCACCGCCGTCGCCTCGCTCGCCTTCCTCTCCATCAACGACGATGAGGCCGAGGCCGCCACCACGACCACGATCGAGGTCAGCAGCAACAAGTTCTGCACGCCGGGCCAGAGCCCCTGCCCGGACTCTCCTCTCGACACCACGGTTGCGGCCAGCGTCGGGAACACGATCAGCTTCCAGCTCGTTAGCGGCGGGCACACGGCGTCTGCCTGCACCGACGACACCTTCACCGATTGCACCGGCAACCTCTTCGACTTCAACACGGGCGCTGGCGATTGGCTGATCCCCGCGGGCGCCAACGACTCCAATGTCTACTTCCGCTGCAACTTCCACCCGTCGACGATGCGGGGCCTGATCGTCGTCGGCAACCCCGCCACGCCGACCGCTTCACCGATTCCCACGCCGGCTACGTCGCCAACCGCAACGCCCGCGCCCACTCTCTCCGGGCGCTCCGACGTCAACTGCGACGGCGAGACCGACGGCGACGACGTGCTCGCCCTCCTCCTGCACAGCGCCGACGCTACGCCGGCGGCCGCGCCACTGGGAAACGGCTGCGCGCCCATCGGCTCCGCCAACGGCGACGGTCTCAAGGGCGACCTCAACTGCGACGGCCTAG
>JADFQV010000009.1 GCA_022561635.1 Chloroflexota bacterium
GAGTACGGCTTGACGACGTAGGTCCTGGACTCTTCCCCGGCGAGCCTGGCGACTTCGGCGGCGGCTTCGCGACGGGTCAGACCCTGAAAGAGGACGCCGAGGACATCAACAGGCTCAGCGGTCACGGCCGTCGCCGGCCGCGGCCACCACGCCGTCCCCGGCGTTGGCCACGGCGCTGCCCGCCGCCTCTGCCAGGGTGCCCGTTCGGCGGCGGCTCGTCCTCAGCGAGGATACGGTCGAGCGACTGGAACGCCACCTCGGCGACGTACTTGCCGCGGACCAGCGCGCGCCCATTCTCGCTGACGATGCGCCAGCGGTTCTCGTCTGTCAGCAGCAAGACGATCGCCGCCGCCAGGGCGTCGTCGTCGCGCGCCAGGAGGACGTGATCGCCGGCCAATATGTCGAGCCCCTGCGCCGCCGCGACGCTGGCCACGGTCGGCAGGCCACGGGCGAGAGCGTTCAGAATCTTCAGTCGCGTGCCGCCGCCGGTCTGTGTCACCTCGGCGAAGACTCGGGCGCGCTGGTAAAGCGGCTCCGCGTCTTCCAGCGGCCCGACGTACTGGACGGAGGGCGTACGCTCGGCCAACTGGATCAGGCGACGGGGCGCGTCGCGGCCGGCGACGCTTAGCTTGACGTCGGGGATGCGCTCTCGCACGAGCGGCAGGATGCGCGTGATCAACCGCTCCAGGCCGTCGATGTTCGGCTGCCAGCTGAGCGTGCCGAGATACATGATTTCGGACTCTGACTGGGCGAACGAGAGCGAGGGCAGATCGAGCAGCGCCGGGTCAGGGATGTTCGGCAAAAGATGCACGCGATCTCGGTCGACACCGATCGAGACCAGCGCTCGGGCGTCATCGACCGAGACGGCGAAGACGGCGTTGAAGCGGGCCATGATCTTCGCCTCGTACTTCCGCACACGCGAGGCCTCGCGGCCGGCCAGCCAGCGACTGGGGCTGACGCCGCGCTTGGCCGATTCGCGCTCCCAGAGGCGGTACTCGGCGTTGTGCTGGTGCAGCATCGTCAGGCCAGAGAACCACTGTGGCAGGTACTGCGCCACCAGCCAGCCATCGATGAAGACAGCGTCGGGCAGCCCGGCAGAGAGCTTCTCCTCAACCAGCGCTTTCATCTGACCAGAGCGGTTTCGCTCGACGCTCAGCGGCCGGCCGCCCAGGTAGCTGCGCACGAGGTTGACGGGGCTGCGGCCCCGGTTGATCAGCACCGTCTGCACGGCGTTCTCGGCAGCCCACATCTCCTGCGACTGCGTAAGCGGCGCCCGGATGATCGAGATTGCCGCGACGCTGTGGCGGCGGCTGAGATAGTCGAAGACGCTATACGTTTTCAGCGCAGCTCCGCTATGCGGCGGGAACGGGAAGTTGGCGGTGATGAAGAGAATGCGCATGCAGTCCGCTTACCGCGCGCCCTTCTTCGTCGTCACCAGCCGCAGCGTGCGGACGAGGATCATCAGGTCGATGGAGAGCGGGTGGCGGCGTACGTAGCGCAGGTCGTAGCGCACCTTTTCGTAGTGCGTGAGATCCGAGCGGCCGTTGACCTGCGCCAGGCCGGTCATGCCCGGCTTCACCTGGTGGCGCTGGCGGAAGTGCGGCGGCCAGGCCTCGACGATCTCCGGCAGGTCGGGGCGCGGGCCGACGAGGCTCATGTCGCCCTTGACGACGTTTACCAGCTGCGGCAGCTCGTCGACCGTGGTCTTGCGCAGACTCCAGCCGATGGCCGTGGCGTGGGGCGGGCGCCCCTTCGGGCTCAGAAGGCGGCGCATCAGGTCGCCCGTGGGCAGGCGCTCCGCGAGGTCGCTTCCACGGCGGTTGTGGTGCATCGTGCGGAACTTTAGGAAGCGGAAGGCGCCACCGTTCAGGCCGACGCGGTCTTGCTTGATGAGCACAGGCCCCGGCGACTCCATCTTGATCAGCAACGCCGCCAGCGCGAACACCGGCCAGAGGATGCCAATCATCAGCCCGCCCACAGTGATGTCGAGCAGACGCTTGAGCGGCGAAGTCTCGCCCGTCTCCACGCGGCCGATCCCGGGATAACGTCCTTCCGGCAGTGGCTCATCGGCCGGCCTTTGGCCGTTCGGGCCGGCCGGACCGGTGCCACGCACTCGCCTGGCTTCCGGGTCTCTCATCGCTGGCCCGCCCGCGCCGCGATCAGCTCGGTTATTTGCGGCGTGCGCATGTGTTCGGCGAGCGCCTCCCGCCAGGGACGGAGCGTGATACCCAGCGCCGCCGCGCGGTGGTTGGCCAGCGTGGAGTCCACCGGCTTGCGATAGGGAAGGTCGAAGTCTGCCTGCAGCGCCGGTTTGACCGGCAGGCCGATGCCGGACAGGCGCATCACTTCTTCTGCCCACTCTTTGCGCGAGCAGCCGCCCTCGCCGGCGAGGTGATACAGGCCAAAGCGCCGCGTCGAGACCAGCGTCGAGAGCGCCGGGGCGAGGTCGCCCGTCCATGTCGGCGAGGCGATCTCATCGGTAACGCCGCGCAAGGCGCCGTCCGCTTGGGCGCGCTCGATGATCTTCTCCGGAAAGCTTGTGCGACCGGGCCCGTAGAGCCAGGAGGTGCGGATGATGTAGAAGTCGCCGCCTGCCTTCCTCACGGCCTCCTCGCCCGCGAGCTTGCCGCGCCCGTACTCGTTGATCGCCTGCGTGGGGTCGTCTTCGTCGTAGGGCGCGCCTTTTTCGCCGTCGAACACTTCGTTCGAACTGACGTAGGCCATCGGAACGCCGGCGGCGGCGCAGGCCCGGGCGACGTTGCCGCTGCCCTCGCCGTTGACCGCCAGAGCCGCCGCCGGGTCGCGCTCGGCAGCCGCGGTGTCGGTCCAGGCCGCAGCGTGGATAACGACCTCCGGATGAAAGAGCTCGATCGCCTCACTTACCGCCGCGGCCGACGTGACGTCGAGGTCTGCGTGGCCGAGGGCGCGGACTTCGTGCTCGGAGAGCGCGCGCTGGAGAGCGACTCCCAACTGCCCCTGGCCACCGGTTACGAGAATGCGCATGTCGTCTACTGACGGTACAGGGCGCGGCGCTACTTGACTACGCCCCGCTCGAGTTCTTCGAGCGTGTATTCAACCTGTTCGTCCTTCAGGTTCGGGTCGTATGGAGGGTCGGGATAGTTGATGAGCCATGCTTCCTCGTCGCCGGTGTTCTTGAGGCCCGTGGCGACGTCCTTGGGAATGAAGAGCCGCTTGGGCTCGCGCGCGTCGAGAGCGTGCTCTTCGCGCTCCCACTTCGTCTTTCCACCCTCCTGCGTCTGGCGATAGAGGGTGATCAGCATCGATCCCTTGACGCACATGTAGCGGGCGGCGCGGACACGGTGCAGGTGGTAGCCCTTGAAGGCGCCGGGACTGGCGGCCGTCAGATAAACCTCCGTCTTGTCGCCAGCCTTGAACAGCTCGATCAAGAAGCCGTTCTCGTCTCCGCCGTGGTCGTACGTCAGGACCTTCTTGGCGGGCTCTTCGCTGATGTTGTCGATCATCGGTCAGTCAGAGCGATCAGTCTTGGCCTCGGCCAGGCGCTTTCCATACTGCTTGTCGTAGTATTTCTGGAAGCTCTCATCGCGCACTTTCTCCCACCACCAGCGGTTCTGCAGGTACCACTCGACCGCCTTCTGGATGCCCTCCGTGGCGTCGTGGCGGGGCGCCCAGCCGAGCGCGCGCAGCTTGTCCGAGTTGACGGCGTACCGGCGGTCGTGGCCGGCGCGGTCCTCGACGTGGGTGATCAGCGAGCGTGGCTTCTCCGTCAGGTCGAGGATCAGGTCTGCAACATCGATGTTGTAGCGGTGGTTGCCGCCGCCGACGTTGTAGACCTCGCCCGCCTCGCCTTCGTGGAGGATCAGGTCGAGCGCCTCGCAGTTGTCGTCGACGAAAAGCCAGTCGCGC
Source organism: Chloroflexota bacterium (assembly GCA_022561635.1). Classification (GTDB taxonomy): domain Bacteria; phylum Chloroflexota; class Dehalococcoidia; order SM23-28-2; family RBG-16-64-32; genus CF-162. The sequence continues at coordinate 3,886 of JADFQV010000009.1, forward strand.
TGCTGCCGGCCGTCGCCGTAGACCGGCAGCGGCTGGTCCTGCAGCGCGTTCGTGGTAAACAGCGGCACGAGCTTCTCGACGTGCTGACGCGGGCCAACGTTGTTCGCCGGCCGCGCGATGACGACGGGCAGGCCGTATGTCTCGATGTAGGCGCGGCATTGCATCTCAGCGCCGGCCTTGCTCGCCGCATACGGGCTGCGCGGGTTCAGGACGTCCGTCTCGAGCGACGTCTGGCCCTCGGGCACGTCACCGTACACCTCATCGGTGGACATGTGCAGAAATCGCTCTACGCGCGCCTGACGCGCCGCCTCAAGCAGCACATAGGTGCCGTAGACGTCCGTTTGAATGAAAGCGCCCGGCTCCATCAGCGAGCGGTCGACGTGCGTCTCGGCGGCGAAGTTGACGACGCAGTCCGCCCCCTCCATCAGTTCGCCCACTAGCGCCGCGTCTGTGATATCGCCCTGGACGAAGCGATATCGCGGATCGTCGGCGATGTCGCGCAGGTTGTCCTGGTTGCCGGCGTACGTCAGCTTGTCCAGGTTGATGACGTTGGCGTCCTCCCGCCGGCGCAGCAGGCGGAGGATGAAGTTGCTGCCGATGAAGCCGCAGCCGCCCGTGATCAGGTAGGTGCTAGCCATCCGGCATCTCGATGCGGCTGTGGTCGCCCAGAGTGAGGCTGTAGCCGCCACCAGCGCCGTGGGCACCGCTGAGTTCGACGTTGCGCCCGATCATGCTCTTCACTACGGGCCAGTGTATCTCCTCGATGCGGCTGTCCTCCATCACGACGCTGTTCTCGATGCGGCAGCCCTTGATCCGGCAACGCGCGTCGATCGATGTGTTGGGGCCGATGTAGGAGTCGATGATCTCCGTCTTCGCACCGATGATCAGCGGGCCGCGGAGGACGCTGTTCTCGACCCGTGCTCCGGCCTCGATCACGACCGGATCGTAGACGCGTGTCTTCTCGTCGACGTCGCCGGCGTGACGGGCCTCGATCGTGGACAGGACCATGCGATTGGCGTTCAGTATGTCGTCCATCTTGCCCGTGTCGATCCAGTAGCGCTCCATGACCTCCGCGCGCACGCCCGCGCCGCCGTCGATCAAACCCTGGATCGCATCAGTGATCTCGAGTTCGCCGCGCGCGGACGGTTGCAGGTTGGCGATGACGTCGTGGACGGCCGGCGCGAAGATGTAAACGCCGATGACGGCGAGGTTCGAGGCCGGCTCCCGCGGCTTCTCGACGATGCGGGTGACCACGCCGTCGGTGAGCTCTGCGATGCCAAAGGCCTGAGGGTTGTCCACCGGATGCAGCAGGATCTGCGTTGCGCCGTCGTTAGAACGGTACTTCTCTACATACGGCTGGATGCCGCCGAGCACGAAGTTGTCGCCAAGGTAGAGGACGAACGGTGAGTCGCCCAGGAAATCGTGCGCCGTCGCCACGGCGTGGGCGATGCCCAACGGCGCGTCCTGCTGGATGAACGTAACGGTGGCGCCGAACTGCGAGCCGTCGCCGACAGCCGCGCGCACCTGCTCCGCCGTGTCGCCGATGATGACGCCGATGTCAGTAATGCCGCACTCGACTAGCTGCTCGATCGCGTAGAAGAGCACGGGCTTGTTGGCGATCGGCACGAGCTGCTTGGCGTTGGTGTAGGTGAACGGCCGCAGGCGGCTACCCTTGCCGCCGCTGAGCACGAGGCCCTTCAGGCCACCGTTCTTGCCGCCCGCGGCGGGCGATGCCGGTTTCTCGCTCTTTTTCGTCGCTGTCGTTGCCATCTCTAGTTTAACGGCCGTTCCTTCGGCTGGTTGCGCGTGTGCCAAAGAAGAGCCCGCAGCGCCGGCACGACCTGCGTTACGCGCCTCGGGTTGCGGAGGAGGTAGAGCGGTGCGTAGACGAACGCGTGCATCAGGAATGCGGTGAGGGCCTGCAGCGGCGTCCCGCGCTTGCGTACGAAGAGCAAAGCGTTGCGCCGGTAGAGGTAGTTGAATTGAGCGTCCGGCGACTGCGAGCGCTCTGCCTTGTGCCAGATGTGCGACTGCGGCACGTAGTAGCAGTGCAAGCCGAGCTCGGCAGCACGGACGCACCAATCTGTCTCCTCCCAATAGGCGAAGTACTGCTCATCGAGAAGGCCCACTGTGGTCAGCGCTTCGGCAGGGATCAGCATGCAGACGCCGTCGGCGTATTGGCGGCGCTCCAGACGCTCGAATTGGCCGTGGTCGTCCTGGCCACGACCGACCTGAGTCGCCACACCGCGCCAGATGCTGACTTTTCCGCCCGTCGAGTAGATCATGCGCGGCCGGTCGTAGAAGTGAGTGCGCGGACAGACAGCGGCGAGGTTGGGGATGTTGCCGGCGGCGTCCACCAGGGCGTCGAGAAACTCCGGCGCCACGACGGTGTCGTTGTTCAGGAGGAGGACGAAATCGGTGCCGGCTTCGAGAGCGCGCCGGATACCAACGTTGGCGCCGGCGGCGAACCCGAGGTTCTCCGGCAGGCGCAGGACATCGATGAAGCTGCTGAACTCGCGCTCCAGCGTTGTCGCTTCGTCGCCTTTCGAACCGTTGTCGACGACGATGACGCGCATGGCAGAATAAGGGGCCGCCTGCAGGCTGTGCAAGCACTCACGAGTATCGGCCAAGCCGTTCCAGTTGAGGATGATTATGGTAACAGCGGGTGCGTTCCCCATGCCTGACAAAGAATACCACCACCGACTCCTTAAGGCCGCCCCCCAGACGTTGGGAGGAATCGAGGATGAGGAGAGCCGCGTGCATAATCTGGCCCCGTCAGAGGCTGGGCCAGCGCCGCGGCGCGACGTATGCTTTGCGCACGTAGAGATGACAGACACGCACGCCCGAACCGAAACCCCGGTCCGCCAGTCCGCCCGGCAACAGGTTGACGGCTGCTGGTTGCTGTCGGAAGCAGAGGTCGACTACCTCGACGGCAGTGAGGACCGCCTCCTCGAGATCCTCCGGGGCGCCGATGACCTGAGTTCGCTCAGCGATGAGCTAGAGAAGTCGGCCACCAATTGGCCGGAGCGGTACAGCCTCTCGCGAAGCCGCGCCAACATCCTGCGCTCGCTGGCCCTCACCAGCGAACAGACCGTGCTGGAGGTCGGCGCCGGCTGCGGGCCGATCACCCGCTACCTTGGCGAGACCTGCGGAACCGTGGACGCCGTCGAGCCCGTAAGGGCGCGGGCGCGCGTCGCCCGAGAGCGGACGCGGGACCTGCCGAACGTCGACGTCTACATCGGCAGCGTCAGCGACATCCCCGCCGAGCCGGCGTACGACGTCATCGTGGTCGTCGGGGTACTAGAGTACGCAGGCAGAGGAGACCGCGAGGATAAGCCCTACGTCGACTTTCTGTCGCACCTGCGCTCGCTGTTGCGCCCCGGCGGCCAGATCGTCTGCGCCATTGAAAACCGGCTCGGCGTGAAGTATCTGGCCGGCGCGGCGGAGGATCACACGAACCGCGTATTCGACGGGATCGAAGGCTACCCACAGGGCGGCCGCGCGCGCACCTTCAGCCGGACCGAGCTGGCCTCGCTCTTTGCTTCTTCCAGCCTCGAGCCAAGCTTCTACGGCGCCTTCCCGGACTTCAAGATGACGCGGGCACTGTTTAGCGACGAGCTGCTGCGAGCGCCAGACTGGCAGAACCTCGGCTGGCTGATCCCCTGGTTCCCGAGCCCGGACTGGCTCGATCCGCGTCCACACCTCGCCGATGAACGCCGGCTCTGGCGGTCTCTCGTGGAGGACGGGATCGGCGCGCACTTCAGCAACTCCTTCCTCGTCATCGCCACGGCGACCACGCCATCCCAACTCTGGGGCGAGCGCGACATGGCCTTCTTCTTCAACACACAGCGGCGAGCAATCTTCGCCACGCAGACGCAGCTGAGGCAGGGCGACGGGTCGCTGACAATGCAACGCTCGCGTCTACTCGACTCCGCGAAAAGTGCCTCAAGCGGAGGGCTCACGCTCAAAGTTTCCGATCAGGGATTCGTCGAGGGGCGAGACTTCCTCGAACTGCTTGCCGAGAGCGACGACGAGGCGCTGGGCCGCTGGCTCCGCCAGTGGAGCGACCTGGTGCGGACGGGCGGGGACAGCGGTTGCATCGACATGGTTCCGCACAACATGATTGCCGACGCTGACGGCGAACTTGTGGCCATCGACCAGGAGTGGTGGCTCGACGATTTCGGCGACGGTCAGATCATCGAGCGTGGAGTGTTCTGGCTCGGTATACACCTGGCCGACCGAACACCACCCGAGCGGTGGGGCAAAGAGACGGTTCGGGAGCTCACCGTCGCGCTAGGCGAACTCGTGGGGCTGGCGTCTGACGGCGGCTGGATTGAAGGCGCGCTCCGCCGGGAGTCAGAGATCCAGGCACGAGTCACCACCACAGACCCAGGCGCCTCCGACTGGAATTGGGCCGCGAACGCGCTGCAAGGACAACTCCTCGCGCAGACGAACCGCAGGCTTGCGGACACCGCACTGGGGATGCGCGAGCATGATCTGCGCGGCGCTGCGGAAGAGACGATCCAGCGGATCGCCAGCCAGCAGCGGGAGGACGAGCGAAGAGTGGCGCAGCTCAAATCGGAGCTCGGCGGGGCGTTAGACAAAGTTGAGGAAACTGAGCAGCGATTGATAGAAGCGGAGCAGCACGCAGGCAACCTGGGACATGATCTGGCGCTGATCCGCGGCAGCATCGGCTATCGAATGCTGGAGAAAGCGCGCGCGCCGGTCCGAATCCTGGCGCCGCCAGGAAGCCCGCAGCGCCTTCCCCTGGTGGCGGCCCGACGGGCGGCCAGGCTGGCGCGGCGTCGTGGCCCTATGGCGCTCGTAAAGAAAGCCATGCGGGTGAGTGAGTGGCCGGCTGTGGTGCGCAACCTCAAGCGCGCAGCGCCGCCGGCGATGGATCTGAACGCCCAGTACGATATCTGGCTGAGCAGGCACAGCGTAACGCCTGCCCGTGCCGCACGCCTGCGCAGCCAGGCACTGGCGCTGAAATATCAACCGCTCGTCAGCATCGTCACGCCCGTTTACAACCCAGAGGTGAGCTGGCTACGCGACTCCATCGAGTCGGTGAGGGGGCAGGTCTACGCCAACTGGGAGCTTTGCCTCGCCGACGACGGTTCGACGAAGCCCGGCGTGAGGGAGCTGATGGAGGAGTACTCGCGCCTGGACAGCCGCATTAAGGTCACGTTCGCCGAGCAGAACGGTGGCATCTCGGCCGCGTCAAACGCAGCGCTGTCGCTGGCGACCGGCGAGTTCGTTGGCCTGCTCGACCACGACGACGTTCTGACGCCGGACGCTCTCTTCGAGGTCGTGAAGCTGCTCAACGAGCGACCCGAGCTGGACTATGTTTACAGCGACGAGGACAAGATGGAGTTGGACGGCTCGCGGCTGGACCCGTTCTTCAAGCCGGACTGGGCGCCTGACCTGCTGAACTGCCTGAACTACGTGACCCACTTCAGCGTTTATCGGAAGTCGATCCTCGATGACGTGGGCGGATTCCGGATCGGGTTCGAAGGGAGCCAGGACTGGGATCTGACGCTGAGGGTGACCGAGAGAACACAGCGCATCGCCCACATCGCACGGCCGTTGTACTCCTGGCGCAAAGTCCCCGGCTCGGCAGCCGCATCGGACCGGGCTAAGGATTACGCGTCGGTGGCGGCAAAGAAGGCGCTGAGCGAGGCGCTGGACCGGCGGGGCCTGAAGGCGACGGTCCTGGACGGGCCCTATCGCGGCTACTACAGGGTGAAGTACGAGATCAGCGGTGCGCCGAAGGTAACGATCGTAATTCCCACGCGCGACCACGCTCCGATGCTTCGGCGCTGCGTCGACAGCATCCGCAGCCGCTCAACTTACGCGAACTACGAGATCATGATCATCAACAACGAGAGTCGCGAGGCCGAGACGCTTCGATACCTTGAGACGTTCGAGGGCCGGGTGATCGATTACCCTCACCAGTTCAATTACTCGGCCCAGATGAACCTCGGCGTGCAGGCGGCCGGAACCGACTACGTGATCCTGCTCAACAACGATACTGTGGTGATCTCGCCAGACTGGATCGAGGCGATGCTGGAGTACGGGCAGCGGCCGGACGTCGGGGCAGTCGGGGCGCGCTTGTTCTTCCCGGATGGACGAGTGCAGCACGAAGGCGTGCTCATCGGCTGTGGAGGAGGTCTGGCCGGGCACCTGGACCACGGTGGGTACTTTGGCCTCGGCGAGTGCGTGCGCAACGTCTCCGCCGTTACCGCAGCTTGCATGCTGGTGAAGACGAAAGCGTACGAGGATGTGGGCGGCCTCGACGAATCCCTGCGCGTCGCCTATAACGATGTGGACTTCTGCTTGAAGCTGCGGGAAAAGGGTTACGAAGTGATCTACACGCCGTACGCCCAGCTAGCACACCACGAAGGCGGCACTCGTGGCCACCGTCACCCGGAGAAGGACGAGCAGCTATTCCGCACACGCTGGCCCGACTACCGCGATCCCTACTACAACCCTCACTTCGACGTAGACCACCCGTTCAGCCTGAAGCTTTAGCGCTCCGGCGACGCCAGACGAGGGCCACCGCAGAGCCGGCGATGAGCAGGAACACCGTAGCGAGGCTGACGCGCTGGCCCCAGACGTACTCCCAAGGCCTGAACTCCAGCGTGACTTCGTGCTCACCCGCCGGTACGCGCACCACCTGCAGGTTATTGTCGCCGCGGAGGACCTCCGCACCCGTGCCATCAACTTCTGCCCGCCAGCCATCGTCGTAACGCTGACTGAGCACGAGCCAGCCGTCCGCTGCAAAGTTAGTCTGAACCGTCAGGCGATCGTTCGCGCTGTTCGTCACCTCGACTTCGAACACTCCACCGGGGGCGGATGCTGCCACGCCGGCGGGCGCGTCCTCGCGGGCGAAGACCACCGTCTCCGCCGGGTCGAAGTCATCACCAACGATGCGTTCCAGCGCTTCCTCCCTCGTCGGAAAAACCTCCGTCCCGCCGGCGCCCCAGGCCAGCGGCAGAGCCGTGGTCACCTCGTAGACGACGCCATCCAGGCCGTCGTAGACCGGCCGCGCCCAGTCCCCCGGCGCCTCCAACACCCGATAGGTGAGAGCCCCATCGACGGGCGCACCCGACTCGAAGCGGACCGTTGATGTCGAAGGCGACTCTACCGAACCCCAGACTATGAGCGGCCGCTCGGCCGTCGCCCCCGGTGCCTCGACCTCGACGTAGACCTGGCCACCGACGCCCGCGGGCAGTGGTATCGGCTGCCACCAGCTGTCTACGACTGCCCCGGTCTCAAGACGCACGATCGCAAGATCGGACTGGCCCGGTCCCTCCCTTACGTGTATCACCACCTCCGTTCCCGCCTCAAGACGGCCAGCCGTGCCGAGCATGATCTCGACGGCGTCAGCCTCCGGCGGGACGATGAGCGTAACACCCTGCGTCAGGCCGTCGTAGGCGGCGTACGGCGCGTCGTTGACGACGTGCCTGTCCAGCGCAGACCAGAGGCCGGCCGGTGGCGTGACAACGTACCTGACCGCGAGCAGCGAGAGAAGGTTGCGGTTCACCGAGCCCCTGTCCAGGGCCACGCGTTCGTAGCCGAAGGCGACCGCGCGCACTCGATCACTGTCCGTCATCATCGGGTCGAGATAGTCAAGGTAGGCCTCGTTGCGATAGTGGTCGTAGCCGATGACCGTGTTGAGGCTGAAGACGTTTGGCGTGTTGCCGGGCATGACGTTCTCGTGCCCGTCGGAGGCGATCGGGGCGATCCGGAAGAATCCCTCCTGCTCCTGCAGGAACTCGATCAGAGGGGTGTCGGGGTAGACATCGTCCCTGGCGATGGTCGCGTTGTAATCTTGCCCGAAGGCAAACAGGTCGATGAAGGCGAGGACGCAGAGCGCGGCCGCGGCGGGGCGGGCCAGCACGGGCCGCAGGAACGCCACAGCTACGAACCCGGCGCCGAGCACGATGAACAGCATCTGCCGGTGAAACGGCGTGCCGAGGCGTTCGATAAACGTCAACGGCTCGGCAACGAGGCCGTATCCTTCCGTGATCCGCTCCCAGGACTGGCCATCGCTGCGGTCGAGCCAGAGGATGAAGACGGCGACGAGAGCCACGAGGAGAACGCCGCCCACGATGGCAGCGAGACGGCGTCGCTCGCCGGTGGACAGGTCCTGGTCGAGGAGGGCGGCGAGGCCTGCCGACGCCATCAGCGCCACGGCGAAATTGGTGAGGTAGAGCCAGCGGCCCACGACAATCTGCTTAATCCCGGGAAGGTTCGCCAGCTCCTTCAGGGGCGGGATACCGTACACCTGCGTGACCGTGAAGACAACGAGGAGGAGGCAGAACCAGCCGAGCCATTGGCGGCGCAGGTGCCAGAGGCCGGCGATGGCGAGCGGCACGACGGAGATGCCGACGTACCCCAACACCTCCGGCGGGTTACCGATGGGCCCGAACCAGAACGTGTCCGACCCCCAGTACGCCGGGAACAGGTTCGTCCAGGCGGCTTCCAGCGGGAAGTGGCCGAGGCCAACCGTGCGCCCCGTCTGGTAGCTGCTGTTGGCAGCGCTGGTGAACGAGGGCAGCAGCGAGTAGGCGGCAAGAAGAAGACCAACAGCGCCAGCGGCGGCGTATGCGGCGATCTCGGCCGCTGCCTCGCGCAGCCGCCGCGCATAGAGTGTCGGCGCCAGGCGGACGGCACCGTAGGCGATGAGAATGACGCCGGTCACGATCCAGGCCGGGGCGTAGCCCAGGTAGACCTCGATCGCGATACAGGCGGCGGGGATCAGCAGCCAAGCCGGCTGACGGGCCTCGCGAAAGCGCTCGAAACCGAACAGCATGAGGGGAATGACGCCGAGGCTCGCCGGAAGGTACGTATGCCCAAGCCAGACGATGAAGTGCCCGTTGAACGTGTAGAGGATAGCGCCAAGCATGCGCGCCAGCCATGGGTACTTGAGCTGCCACAGGAGCAAGTACATCGACAGGCCGGCGACGAGCAGGATCGTCAGCGTGTAGACCGTGTTCGCGATGTCGAAGGGTAACGCCTCGTAGACGTAGGCCGGCGGATAGAACTGGAGACCCAGGGAGTCAACGAAGAAGGAGTTGCGGTCGCTGGCGATGTAGTCGTTTTGCCACCAGGCGTCACCGGTGTCGTTGTAGAAGGCGTAGCGGCGCGGGTAGAAGATCTCGGCGTCGTCCGTCTGATACGGGTTCTCCGGCGTAAACCCTTCCGGCGCGTAGGCCTTCCAGGGGTAGTGGCCGTACATGAGGTCGGCGGATGAGATGACCTGCCCCTGGAGCGTGCTCTGCCAGAAGAAAGCGACGATGAGCAGGACGAGGACCGCAACAGCGGCGACGTGCGGTGAGCGGACGAAGCGGAGGCGGGCGAAGAGGCGGCTGAGCGCGGTGGAACTATCGCCGACCGGCGGCGTCAACTCGCCTCCACGTGGTGGGGTACGGTCGCCATGTAGTCGTCCACGACCTGCTTCGCGGGCCCATCCGCGACCAACACCCCGTGATCGAGCGACAGTGCACGGTCACAGAAGCTGGTGATCGTATCTGCGCTGTGGGAGACGAGGACGATCGTCACGCCCCGGTTCTTGAAGTCGTGCATCCGCTGCTGGCACTTGTCCTGAAAGAAAGCGTCGCCCACAGACAGCACTTCGTCCACCAGCAAGATCTCCGGATTGCTGTGGACGGCAACCGCGAACCCCAGTCGAACATACATGCCGGACGAGTACCGCTTCACCGGCATGTCGATGAACTCCTGCAGCTCTGCGAACTCCACGATCGACGAGAATTGGTCGTCGATCTCCCGGTCAGACAAGCCCAGGATCGAGCCGTTGAGGTGGACGTTCTCGCGGCCCGAAAGATCCGGGTGAAAGCCCGCCCCCAGTTCGATTAGAGGCGACACGCGCCCGCCGACGAGCACAGTGCCATCTGTCGGCGCCATGACGCCGGCGATCAACTTCAGCGCCGTGCTCTTTCCACTGCCGTTGCGGCCGATGATGCCGACGGTCTCGCCGCGATTTAGCGTGAAGCTAACGTCCCGCAGGGCGTAGAAGGGCGGCGCCGCCTCGCGCTTGTCGAAGAATGACGGGAGGAACTCACGGAGACTGCTTTCGCGCAGCTGGAAGCGCTTGGTGACGTTATGAAACTCGATCGCAGAGTTAGATGCGGTCTGCAAAGCCCGCCTCCATCCGCTTGAAGAGAAAGTAGCCGACGACGAACGTGACGACGGCGATGCCCAGGCCCAGCAGCAGGCGGTCCATCGCCGGGCTATCGTCGAGGAGGATCACGCGCCTGTAGGCGTTGACCAGGATCGCCATCGGGTTCAGGTCGAAAATGAACTGGTACTTCGACGGCACGATCTCGACCGGGTAGATCACGGGCGTCAGGTAGAACCACATCGTCAGCACCACACCGACGAGGTACCGAACGTCGTGAAAGTACACGTTCAGGGCCGCCATTGGAAAGGCGAGACCGGCCGTGAAGATCAGCTGGATGCCGAACAGCAACGGCACCCAGAGCATCGTCTCAGTCGGCGGGTGATTGTATATCATCATCAGCCCGGCGAGGATGATCAGGCCGAAGAAGAGATCCACGATCTTCGTGTTGATCGCGGCCATGGGCAGGATCTCGCGCGGGAAGTAGACCTTTGTCACCAGGTTCATCGCACCGGACACGGAGTCGGTCGCCGTGGTGAGGCCGTTGGCGAAGAACATCCAGGGAAGCAGGCCGACCAGCACAAAGAGCGCGTACGGAAGGCCCTGGCTCGGGAACCGCAGCAGCACAGAGAAGACGAAGCTAAGCGTCAGCAGAAGCGTGAGCGGATTGAGGAACGCCCACGCATAGCCAAGCACCGATTGCTTGTACTGGCCCCGCAGGTGCCGGACCGTCATGTGCCAGAGAAGGTCGCGGCGCCGCCAGAACTCTGCCAGGTGGCGCAGCAAATCCAACGGTCCGGTCGCGGTGGCAATGGGCTGTCGCAGTGGTGGTACTCGAGCCATAGCAAGCGCTGGCGGACCGCCTTCTAAGGACGACCCTCAGCTCGATTGATGTTAGCGGCCCGCGACGACGTGAAGCAAGAAGCCGCCTGACGCAAGTGCGCAGCTATCCCGCGGCGATCATGATCGCCGCGCCCATCGCCGGACAGTCCGCTTCCTGGGAGAGTGGCAAACCGGCGTCGAAGATCAGAATCTTGAGCGCGTCCACCGGGTTCACCTCGCCGCTGCAGTCGACATCACCCCAGATGCGCTGCGACCCGCCGATGAGCTGCACCGTCCCGCCCATGCCGAAGCAATCGAATGTCTGCGTGTCGAGCCCAACGTCGTGCCGCATCGTTACCAGCGCGTCGACGGGATCGACGGAGCCCGAGCAATCGTCGTCCGCCCACGTCGCGGCGTTCGGACCCGGGGTTGGAGTTGGGTACGGCGTTGGTTTCGGCGAAGGCGTTGGCTCGCCACCGGCGATGACGAGATCGACGATGAACGTGTGTGGTGAGCCAGCGGCGTAGAGCGAGCTTATCGTCGCCCGGCCGACGTGCTGACCAGGCGCCAGGCCGGCGGTGTTGACGGTCAGCTGCACGGTCCCATCGTCGCCGCCGAGGTCATCGCCCAGCGCAACGCCCACAGACGTCGCCGCCTTCAGCCACGACACGTCGGTAAGCACCTGGAAGCTGAGCAGTCCGCTCTGAGTATTCAAGACGTCGAACGCAACTCCCGTCAAGGCTGCGTCCGATGGAAGCGCAAGGCTGACGCCCGCCGACGAGAGGCCTATCACCGGCTGCCCGATCACTTCTTCGCGCGTTACGGTAAGGACAGTCGGGTCCTTGTGCTTGCTGTTGGGTGTCGGCATGTCCATCGCCGCGCAGTCGAGGCTGTAGGCGCAAGCGTTCCAGTTGTCGACACTGAGCGGGCCGGCGAACGCCGGATCTGTGAGATCAGGCAGGTGCACTTCCTGCGGCTTCCACAGCTGCTGACCGAGGCGGACCGGCGGCCGTTGGACGCAGCCGAGCACGAGTTCCTGGTAGGGATACTGCGACCGATCGTGGCCAAAGCCGTCGCCGGCAGGACCGCAGCTGAACCCCACACGGGATGGCTGGTAGGCCGGATTGAGCGGGTGGTTGGAGAAGGCAAAGCCGTTGTAGCCCCAGATCGCGTAGTACCAGTCTTCGATCAAGGTGGGGTCGCGGGCGCCGACGATGGGCCGTACTTCCGGCGAGAAGTTCCACTTATCGGCGAGAATGACCGCGCCGCGGGCGATGTTGAACCCGAAGTGAGAGCCGATCATCGCCTGGTCCAGGTTGGGCACGTTGGAGATGTTCTGCATCCCCGACGTGATCTGCATCAGGCCGTAGCCGCAATCGTGCGACGAAAGCACCGGCCCGATCTCCCCGTATTGGACGAGCGGGATGTAACTCGCCTGCGCCCATCCGCTCTCCAGGAAGCCGATCGCCTTGAGGATCACCGGCGGGATGTAGGGAGCCAGTTTCTGGCCCGAGCCGGCAGCACGCCCGCCGGTCTCTAGCTCCGGTGTGGCGAAGCTGCCGTGCTCGGGGAAGAGCTGATTAAACGCCGCCAGCTCGAAGGTGCGCGCGTAGACGTCGCGGTAGTCGGCGGCTTCGTAGGACTCGATGTCGAAGGGGCCTAAGGGGCTGCCGGTGTTTGCGCAGTAGTTGCTGGCCACAACCGGGCCAGCGCCGGACAAGAGATGCAGCAGCACCGCCGCGCCAAGCGCGACGGCCACCGCGACGGGGCTCGCGGTCAGACTAAAGTACCGCATCCGCATGCCAGCCAACGTTCCTCATAACGCCCAGGGGGCTCCTTCAGCTGTGAAGACGGAGAACCTGGAACGTTCGTAACAGTCATCAACCAGAACGTCGATGGCGGGCTATTGATACGCCAATGCATCTATACAGCATAGCGGATAAGCATTAAGGCCCCCGAGTGGGGGCTCGTTGTCGTCTTTGGGATTGCGTCAGGCGCGAATGCGCGGCTGGTGCATGGCGCCGTCGGTTATCGGCTCACCGATGTAAAGGTCGCCGTTGCGGATCTTGATGTTGAAGCCACATGTTGGGTTCGTGCACGCCCAGGCCTTGTAGTGGATCGCCGCCCCCTGGCTTCCGAAGTCGGATAGCGGCACCAGGTCGCCAACGTCACACTTCAGACACTTCGGAAAACCCATCTCTCCTACCACTGCATTGTCCCCCTTCCGTGGGCCGTTTGCGGAAGTATAGCAGCGGCCCCCCGAGCGTGACAAGCAGCCGCGATCCCGGTCACCCTTGTGTCACAGCGGGCGCGAAATGGCTCTCAGACGGCGGCGGCGCTATGCTACAGGGGCTGCATGGAAGACATTCTGCGCGCGATCGTCCTGGGCATCGTCCAGGGACTCACAGAGTTCCTTCCCATCTCTTCTTCCGGCCACCTGATAGCCGTGCGCGAGCTGTTCGACTGGCAGTTCGCAGACGATCTCACCTTCGACGTCTCACTGCACCTCGGGACTACGATCGCCATCCTCGTCTTTTTCTGGCGTGAGTGGGTACAGATGGCGAGCAGCGCCTTCCGACGCCTGACCGGCGAGCGCGGCGTGGAGCCCGCCGGCGTCTTCGACTACCGAATGCTGGTCTTCGTCGCCGTCGGCTCGGTGCCGGTTGCCATCGTCGGCCTCGCGTTCAACAGCTGGATCGAGGATGAGATCCGCTCGCCGATCGTCGTTGGAGTGATGCTGATCGTGTTTGGGCTGACGCTGGCCTTCGCGGACTGGGCCGGGCGGCGGCAGCGCACGCTCTCGGACCTGGGCCTGCGCGATGCACTGCTAATCGGCCTGGCGCAGGCGGTCTCGCTGGTCCCGGGCGCGTCGCGGGCCGGCGTCACGATCTCGGCGGGCCTCCTGCTCGGCTTTACTCGCGAGGCGGCAGCGCGCTTCTCGTTCGTGCTCTCGACGCCGGCCATCGTCGGCGCCGGGATATTGACGCTCGGCGAGGCGATCCGAGACGACGAGCTGTCCGGCAACCTGGACGTGATCATCGCCGGCACGCTCGTCGCGGCGGTCGTCGGCTGGCTGATCATCGGCGTCCTCCTGCGGTTTTTGCAGTCGCACAGCTTCTTGCCGTTCGTGATCTACCGGCTTGCCGTGGGGGCGTTTCTGATCGCCTACTTCGCGATCTGACCTTCGCGCGGGTTCAGATGACGAACTTTTGGATCGCCCAGGCGACCCCGTCTTCGTCGTTGGAAGGCGCGACGTGAAGGGCGTCCCGCTTCACCTCGTCGGGCGAGTTGCGAACGGCGATGCCCAGCCCAGCGAAGCGCAGCATCTCGATGTCCGACTCAGAGTCCCCCATCGCCACCGTCTCCTCCGGCGCGACGCCCAGCTCCTGGCAAACGCGGCGCAATGCGTTCGCTTTCTCCGCTTCCGGGTTGGCGAGCACGACGTAGTGCGGCAGTCCCACCGGCGCGTTGAACGAAAAACGAACGCGATCGGCGTACTTTGGCGCGAAACGCTCGCCCACTTCGCGCACGGCGTCCTCCTGCCAGATCTGGACGGTGATCGGCGTTCCCTCGTCGAGGTGATCGGACTGCCGTTCAGCAACGCGCAATCCGCCGGGCAGCCTTTCGGGAACGATGCCGGGGCGCATCTTCATGTAGGTCACGTCGCCCAGTGTGGTGAACATCTCCCAGCCGTGGTCGTCGCCCCAGGTCACGACCTCTCGCGCGGCCCCGGTGTCGAGCGGCAGATGCAGTATCGTGCTGCCATCCTGGTTGCGGACCTCGGCGCCGTTGGAGCAGATGATCGGCGTCGTCAGGCCCAGGCGGTCCGACGTGCGCTTGGCGAGTCCGAACCAGCGCGAGGTCGCCAGCACGACGGCGACTCCGGCGTCGCTGGCCCTGGCGATAGCCTCGGTGTTCCCTTTGGAGAGCTTCATCGCCGAATTGAGCAGCGTGCCGTCGAGATCAATGGCCAGGAGCTTGTATCGGGGCATGGCGTAAGGTTGGCCACTAACGCCCCTCGCGTCAAGTCTGCCCGAAGCCCAGCTTCAGGTCTTTCAGGCTCTTGTGCCCCTCGCGGGCGATGACGACATGGTCGAGGACCTCGACCCCGAGGAGCTTACCGGCGTCGATTAGCTGCTTCGTCAGCGCGACGTCCTCGGCGCTCGGCGTTGGGTCGCCCGACGGGTGATTGTGCACGATGATGATGCTGGGGCAGCCCTCGCGGACGGCGTCGCTGAAGACCTCCGCCACGCGAACGAGTGCACTCGAAACGTTGCCCCGGTAGACCTCGCGCACGCTGAGCACTTCGTTGCGCGTGCTCAGGAGAACGACTCTCAGCTGCTCGCGGTCAAGGAGCGCCATCTCCGCAAAGAGGAGCGCGTAGACGTCCTCGGGCGAGCGGATGATGCGGCGCTCCGGTGGCCGGGCATGGACGGTGCGCTTGCCCAGCTCGACGGCGGCGATCAGCTGTGCGGCCTTTGCCTCGCCCATCGCGCGCTCGGCGCACAGCTCGCCGAAGCCGGCAGCGCCCAGCCCTCGCAGACCGTCGAACTTCGCCAGAATCCGCTGGGCGACGGCGACGACGTTCTCTCCGTTCGTCCCGGTGCGCAAGAGGATAGCGACGAGCTCGGCGTTGGTCAGCGATTCGGGGCCGCGCATGCGCAAACGCTCGCGGGGGCGCTCGTCGGCGGGCATGTCGCGGATGAGAGGGCGGTACTCGGCGGTCTGTGTCACGCTGCGAGCTTATGCGCGCCGCACGCCGAGCCGGAAGCTGCGAGTGGCACGGCATGAGGTCGCCCCGCCGCGGCCGCCGCCCTCAGGAAACAGGCGCCTGCAGCGAAGCGAGCACCCCGGACACCCGCCGCCAGGCGCTTTCGGCGAAGGCGGCCCGGCGCTCAGGATGCGGTGCGACGTCGTCGGCCTCGCGCCAGAGCGCGGCCTCGAGCGGCGCGAAGGCGGCGCGGATGGGCGCGAGGGCGGAGGAGTCGGCCTCGACGCGATCGCGCAGGGCGGCGAAGGCGCGCCAGGCGGCGGGATCTGCGAGGGCGGCGGGGACGGCGTCCGGCGGAAAGACGGGAACGAAGACGCTGACACAGGGGTTGCCAGGCGCGACCCAGGCCCGCAGCGGCGCACCGGGGTCGGCAGGCAGGTCGGCGATGATGGAGGCGGTCGTGTTCTGGAAGCCCCGGATGTGCATGCAAACGCTCACGCCGGCGCCGTCGGGCCGGTACTCGCCGGGCAGCGCCGAGGAAGCGGCGTCCGGCTCGTCCGGCGCGCCCCAGGGGCCCTCGCCGTGATCGCGTAGGTGAGCGGCGAGACGCGCCGGTGTGAGATCGGCCAGCGGCGTGGCAGCGAGGCAGGCGCGGCTGGCGGCGAGTCGCACGTCGGCGTGGGCGGTAGGCGCGTCCGGGTGGCGGAAACTGTCCCAGTCGGTCCCGGCGGCGACGTCGGGCGACGAACGGGTCCACTCGGTGCGGAGGGTGAGGCGGTTCGAAATGGCGGCGGTCTCACTGACGGGAGCGGCGACCCAGCTGCGGCCGCTCGTCTCAAGCACCCAGGCCGCCTTCGGGTCGGCGATGATAAACGAGGAGAAGTACGACTCGCCAGTCGTGCGGTCGCAGACGCCGCCCTGACCGTGCTCTGCCAGCAGTGACGTCATCACGTCGAGCGCCTCGTCGGCCGTGGCACCGCGCTCCAGGCCCAGGCGCACGAGGTCCATGCCAATGAGCGCCTCCGGCTCCTTTGCCGGGTCGAGCGTCGTCCAGGTCTTCTCGTTGCCGATGGCGACGCGGTGCTCGTTGACGCCGTGCTCCAACCCCCAGAGCCAGTCGGGCCGCGATCCGGTGAGAGCGTAGGCGCCCGCATCCGGCATCTCGGCGTATTCGGTGCGCAGCGTGCCGCCGCCGGAACGAGGCGGCAGGGCTTCGATCAGCTGAGCTTCAGTGGACGGCCGGTCAGAGTTCTTGGCGAAGAGGGTGCCGGCGGGCCTGATGGCGCAGAGCGTGTCGCACACGGCCGCAGCCTATTGAGGAATGATCAGCGTGACGCCGAGTGGCAGCACCTCGTCGACACTGTAGCCGTTGGACGAGGCCAGCGTCTCCGCATCGACATCGTACTGTTCCGCCACGCCGCTCCAGGTATCGCCGCTCACGACGAGGTGCTCGATCGGCGCGGGCGTTGGCGTCACGGTCGGCACGGGGGTGGGTGCGGGCGTCTGATCGTCCGGGATCAGCGTCACTGTCGGTTGGGGCCCGCCGTCAGCGCTGCCCGTTGGCGTCAGCGTCTCGCCGGTGTCCGGCGTCAGGCCGGGCGTGAAGTCGGGCGTGGCGTCCGGCTCCAGAACGACGCCGCCGCCGCCGGGCAGGCTGGGCGGCCGCACCAGCAGCCAGAGTGCCAGAACGCTGACGCCGAGAAGGGCGAAGAGGGCGATGCGAAAGGCGGCGGAAGAAGGCGCGGCGACGACAGGGTCCAGGCAGGAAGAGCAGAGGTCAGCGCCATGATCGGGGCAGTAGTTCTTGCCGCAACGCGTGCACGGGGAAGTGTCCTGCCGTTCGCACGCGTAGCATCGCATTCCAGTTCCTAAACGCCGGACCGGGGCAAAGGGATTCTCCCCGCGCCCGGCCCAGCTATCTTATCGCTACTCGAGGTCGACAGTCGCGCCGGCTTCCTGAAGCTTCTTTTGCGCCGCTTCCGCGTCAGGCTTGCCGATGGCTTCCTTGACGGTAACCGGTGCGCTCTCGACCAGGTCCTTCGCCTCCTTGAGGCCCAGCGAGGTGACCTCGCGAACGGCCTTGATGACGTTGATCTTGTTGGCGCCGTGGTCCTTGAGAACGACGTCGAACTCGGTCTTCTCCTCCACTGGTGCGGCACCATCGCCGTCACCGCCAGCGGCAGCGCCCGGAGCGACAGCAACGGCGACCGGCGCGGCCGCCGTGATGCCAAACTCGTCCGTGATCTTCTCGTTGAGGTCGCGCAGCTCCAGGATCGTCATGTCCTTGATGATGTTCAGGACCTCGTCAATCTTGCTGTCAGCCTTGGCCATGATGATTGTTCCTCCTTGCGTTAGTCGGGCCGGCCGGTGGCCGGGTGGTGGTCGTTATGCTGCTTCGCTCTCCAGCTGTCGCGCCCGAGCCTCGAGGAGGCCGGGCAGTTTCTGCAGAAGAGCCTGCAGGAGCTGTGAGAACTCCCGCGGGGGACTGTCCATGAGGGCGACGAAGTTCACCAGCGGGCTCTCGATCGTGGCCATGAACTGGGCGATGAGCACCGGCCGCGGCGGGATCTTCGTCAGGGCTTTTACGTCATCTGCGGTGAGAAGGGCGCCGTCCAGGTAGCCTCCACCGACCTCGAAGGCGGCCGGCGCCTCGCGGGCGTACGCGGCGAGCGCCTTCGCCGCGTCGACGATGTCGTCGTAGGAGATGGCGAGCGCCGTCGGGCCGTCCGCCAGCTCGTACAGCTCGGACGCGCCGGCTGCTTCGGCGGCCAGCTTGAGGAGCGAGTTCTTGATTACCCGAAGCTCAAGGCCGCCTTCGCTCAGCTTACGCCGCAGGACCTGCATCTCCTGGACGGTGAGGCCACGGTAGCGGGTGCCGATAACGATCGTGGAACGCTCGATGCGATCCTTGATGTCGGCTACCTGATCGATCTTATGCTGTGTGGGCAATAGGCCCTCCGTATTCCGCCGGGCGTCGCCGTCCGGGTTAACTCGCGCAAAGAAAAAGCCCCCCGCCGCAGCAAGGGACGTCGCCTGGAAGCGTCAGGCTCGTGACCTGACCCGGTGCGACCTCTCCTCGGCGGGCTCTCCCTGGGGAGACTTAACCCTTGCGGGACCTGCTGTCTGCGGTGAGACGTGCGCTATTCAGTTGGCACGCGGAGCATTGTACGGCGCTCCACGGTTTGGTTCAAGCTTAGTCATCATCCGCTGCGACCGCGCCGACCGCGCCGGGGTCCATGCGGATGCCGGGGCTCATAGTGGTCGTCAGGGTGAGAGTGCGGATGTAGTGGCCCTTGGAGCCGGTTGGCTTCTCGCGCCGGATGGCGGAGAGCAGCGAGGACAGGTTCTCGCCGAGCGCTTCTTCCGAGAAGCTGATCTTGCCGACCGACACGTGAACGAGGTTGGTGCGGTCCGTGCGGAATTCGACGCGCCCCTGCTTGGCGTCCTTGATCGCCCGCGGCAGGTCCTCGCCGTTGACTACGGTGTTCGTGCGCGGGTTTGGCATCAGCCCCCGCGGGCCGAGGATGCGGCCGAGCTTACCGACCTTGCCCATCATCTCTTTCGTGGCAAGAGCGACATCGAAGTCGAGGTAGCCGTCTCCCACCTTCTTGACGAGCGGGTCGCCGCCCACCTCGTCGGCGTCGGCGTCCTCCGCCAGGCGAGCGGCTTCACCCTCGGCGAAGACAAGAACGCGCTGGCTCTTACCGAGGCCGTTAGGCAGGACGATGGTCCCGCGCAGCTGCTGGTCGGCGTGGCGCGAGTCGAGACCGGTGCGGATGTGCAGTTCGACGGTCTCGTCGAACTTGGTGTACGCGATCTCCTTGAGGAGAGCGATCGCCTCGTTCGCGTCGTACTCTTTCTTTTCGTCGATCTTCTCGGCGGCGTCTCGATACTTCTTTCCGTGCTTAGCCATTTGTCTGCTCCGGAAACTGGACGCCCATGCTGCGGCAGGTGCCTTCCACCATGCGCATGGCCGCCTCTACGTCGTTGGCGTTGAGGTCCTTCATCTTGGTCTCGGCGATCTGCCGAATCTGGTCGCTCGTGATCATGCCGACTTTCTCGCGCTTCTGCGTCGGGCTGCCCTTTTCGATGCCGATCGCCTTGCGAATCAGGTCGGAGGCGGGCGGCGTCTTGAGGATGAACGTGAACGAGCGATCCTCGAAGACGCTGATCTCGACCGGAATGATGGCGCCGGCCTGGCTGGATGTGCGCTCGTTGTACTCCTTGACGAAGCCCATGATGTTGGCGCCGTGTTGGCCCAGGGCGGGGCCGACCGGCGGCGCAGGCGTTGCCTGACCCGCTGGCAGCTGAAGCTTGATCACTGCGCGAATTTTCTTAGCCATAACAGTACGCTCTTCTGGTCATGAGATAGTGTCGTATCCCGGCGCGGCGAGCTCTCCTACAGGCGCTCCACCTGCAGGAAGTCGAGCTCAACGGGCGTCTCCCTCCCAAAGATCGAGACGGAGACTTTCACTTTGCCCTTTTCCGGGTTGATCTCTTCCACAGTGCCCACGAAGTCGGAGAACGGGCCGTCGACGACGCGAACGCTCTGTCCGACGCCGAATCCGACCTTAACCACCGGCTCCTCCGCCTTCATCTGGCGAATGATCGACTGCACTTCCGCCTTGGCGAGCGGCGTGGGCGCGGTGCCAGAGCCGACGAAGCCGGTGACACCCGGCGAATTGCGCACGACGGTCCAGGCCTTGCTGGAAAGCACTTTGTCGGCCTCGCTGGCCTTCGGGTTCTCTTGCTGCAAAGTAATCATCTGGACGAGGACGTAGCCGGGGAAGATCTTGCGGGGCACTGTCCGGCGCTGGCCGTCGCGGATCTCGATCTCCTCAACGGAGGGCACGATGACACGGTAGACGAGATCCTCGGCGTCCATGGACTTGATGCGCTGGTCAAGGTTCGTCTTGACCTTGTCTTCATAGCCGGAATACGTGTGGATGACGTACCAGGACTGGCCCTCCCGGAACATCTCCTCTTCGGTTATCTCCAGACGAGGCAGCTTGCTTTCCGGGGCGTCCTCATCCTCAACGACGATTTGAACTGCGCTTTTTCGCTTCTTAGCCATTACTGCAACCTCAAACCTAGTTGAGCAACGCCTCGTCGATGATATAGCCGAAGCCGATGTCGATCGCGCCGAGGACTGCGCCGAGGATAAGAGTGACGATAACGACGACGACCGTCAGGTGGAGGACGTCCGGGCGGGACGGCCAAACCACTTTGCGCAGCTCAGTGATGACGTCCACCAGAATCTGTGGGCGCCAGGAAAGGATTCCGCCACTGCGAGACGGCGACGGCCGACTCGGCCCCGTGCTGGGAATCGCACGCTTGGCCGCGCCCTTCTTGGCCTTCGGCTCGCGCGTCTGCTGGCGCCGGAGCGCGCGGTTACTCACTTAGCGGGCCTCCTTGAACAGGCGGTGGCCACGGCAGCGCGGGCAGTATTTGCGCAACTCCAAGCGGTCCGGATCGTTGACCCGGTTCTTGGTCGTTGTATACGGACGCGACCGGCAGTCCGGGCACGCCATGTCGATCGGTAGGCGGTTATCCTTCTTGGCCATCTATCTCCAGCTTACTTCAGAATCTTCGTCAGCACACCGGCGCCGACGGTGCGTCCACCTTCACGAATTGCGAAGTGCACGCCCTCTTCCAGCGCCACAGGTGTGATCAGGTCCACAATCATCTTGATGTTGTCGCCGGGCATCACCATCTCCACGCCTTCGGGGAGCTTGATGCTGCCGGTGACGTCAGTCGTGCGGATGTAGAACTGCGGGCGGTAGCCGTTGAAGAACGGCGTGTGCCGGCCGCCCTCTTCCTTGCTCAGGCAGTAGACCTCCGCCTCGAAGTCGGTGTGCGGCGTGATGGAGCCAGGATGCGCCAGCACCTGTCCGCGCTCGACGTCGTCACGCTCCATGCCCCGCAGGAGACAGCCAACGTTGTCGCCGGCCTCGCCCTGGTCCAGCGTCTTCTGGAACATCTCAACGCCGGTGCAAACGGTCTTGCGGGTTTCCCCGAAGCCGACGATCTCGATCTCTTCGCCCGTCTTGACGATGCCACGCTCGACGCGGCCGGTGACGACGGTGCCACGGCCCTTGATGCCGAACACGTCCTCGACCGGCATCAGGAACGGCTTGTCCTTCGCCCGTTCCGGCTCCGGGATGAAGTTGTCGATCGCATCCATAAGATCCCAGATCGGCTTGTACTCCTCGGCGTCCGCGTCGGTGGACTCGCTCTCGAGGGCCTTGAGGGCGCTGCCGCGGATGATGGGCGTGTCATCGCCGGGGAAGTCGTACTTGTCCAGAAGCTCGCGGATCTCCAGCTCGACGAGGTCGAGGAGTTCCGGGTCTTCCATCATGTCCACCTTGTTGAGGAAGACGACCATAGCGGGCACTTCGACCTGGCGGGCCAGGAGGACGTGCTCTCGCGTCTGGGGCATGGGGCCGTCGTTGGCCGCGACGACCAGGATGGCGCCGTCCATCTGGGCGGCGCCGGTGATCATGTTCTTGATGTAGTCGGCGTGGCCGGGACAGTCGATGTGAGCGTAGTGTCGCTTGTCTGTCTCATACTCGACGTGCGCGATGGCAATGGTGATACCGCGCTCGCGCTCTTCCGGCGCCTTGTCGATGCTGAAGAAGTCACGATATTCAGCCTGCTGCTTCAGCGCCATCACTTTGGTCATGGCGGCGGTCAGCGTGGTCTTGCCGTGGTCGATGTGACCGATCGTCCCGACGTTAAGGTGTGGCTTCGTTCGTATGAATTTTTTCTTGGCCATCCTGTGGCTTCCTCCTATTGAATCGACTCGCGCCATCCTATCAACTCTTGGCCGACAAAACTATGATAGCGCGGCGGTATGATACAGGAAACCAGCGCATTTCGCGCGGTTACCTTCGCTTATTTGATTTTCCGATCACTGGAGCCCACGACCGGACTCGAACCGGTGACCCCGTTCTTACCAAGAACGTGCTCTACCAACTGAGCTACGTGGGCCCGCAATCTCCCTCGTTACTGGTGGCGGGGGCAGGATTCGAACCTGCGTAGCCCTTAAGGGCGCCGAGTTTACAGCCCGGTGCAATTGACCGCTCTGCCACCCCGCCGTTTCCGACGGATCATGGAGCCTGGAGCCGGAGGCATGGAACCCACGTTCCTTCTTCCCGTTCCTTGTCCCATTGCGCCACTTCGGCCTACGCATCCGCCGGACGCCAAAAAAATTCGCCCCACAGGGAGGCATAATTAGTATAGGCGTCCCCGTAGGGGGCAGTCAAGGATTCACGCCTCACGGAGGAGCGCGACGGCGACCGCCGCGATCGCCTCGCCGCGTCCTATTTCGCCGACTCCCTCGTTCGTCGTCGCCTTTACGCTGACCGCCGTCTCGGCGACGCCGATCAGCTTCGCCATTCGGGCGCGCAGCGCCGCCACGTGCGGCGCGAGGCGCGGCTTCTCGGCGATGACGGTAACATCGATGTTTTCGACGGCGTATGCGGAATCTCGCACGAGAACGAGCGTCCTCTCCAGCAGCAAGGAGCTCTGGGCGTCCTTCCACTCGGCCGCGTCGGCCGGGAAGTGCGTTCCGATGTCGCCCAGGGCAGCCGCACCGAGCAGCGCGTCGATGACGGCGTGCAGCACGACATCGGCGTCGGAGTGTCCCGCCAGGCCTGGCTCGCCGGGGAGTACGACGCCGCCGAGAACGAGCGTTCGTCCCGGGCCAAAGCGGTGGATGTCGTAGCCGATTCCGATTCGCATGGCGCTAGTGCAGGTAAGCTTCCGCCAGCATCAGGTCCTCGGCCGTGGTGATCTTGACGTTGCGGCTGCTTCCTTCGAACGTCGCTACGGAACAGCCGAGCGATTCCACCATCGCCGCATCGTCGGTGACGTCGTCGGCAACTTCGTCGTGCGCCCGGACGAGGAGATCGTAACGAACAACCTGAGGCGTCTGGACAGCGACGAGGCGTGACCGGTCCAGCGTGCGCGTGATGGCGCCCGTCTCATCGATCTCCTTGATCGTATCGGCCAGCGGCAAGACCGGTACGGCGGCCCCGGTTTCGCGGGCTGCTTCGAGCCCACGGGCGATCATGCCCGGCCGCACGAGCGGTCGGCCACCGTCGTGCACGGCTACCCAGTCGCACGGCCCCAGCGCCGCCAGCCCGCACTTCACAGAGTCCTGCCGCCGCTGCCCGCCGACGCAGACCGCGACTATTTTAGAGAAGCTCTCTTCGGCGACGAGGGCCCGCCCACGCTCCAGGTTCGCCTCGGAAACGACGAGCACGACACGATCGATCGGTTCGCAGCTCTCGAAGGCGGCGACAGTGTGCGCCAGCAGCGGCCGGCCGGCGACGACTGAGAAGAGTTTGTCGGCACCGTGCATTCGCATCCCAGCGCCGGCGGCGACGATCACCCCTGCGCAGACTTCAGACATACGCCGCCACTATAGCGCAGCGCCCTTCGCGGGTGCCGAACTTACGCCAGGCTGCTGAACACAGTGACACCGGCGCTCGCCAGGCCAGCAAGCCACATGTTCTTGATCGTCTTGCCGGCGAGGACGGAGAGGAAGAACCTCCGCATCGGCATCTGCACAGCGCCGGCGGTCAGTCCGACGAGGTCGAACGCCGGGTTGGGAATCGTGGACATGACGAAGAGCGTCAGCGCGCCGCGGCGCTCCATCCAACGCCGGATGCGAGCGTACGATGGCCGGTCTTCGATGAAGACGCGGCCGCCATAGCCCGCCGCATAGCCGGAGAACTCACCGATCGCCTCGCCCAGGCCGGCCACGATGCCGACCCAGAACCAGGCCGGAACGCCGAGGAAGTCGTTGAGCAACGCACCGCCGCCGAGGACGCTGACCACGGCCGGCGACGGGAGCAGGATCGAAGCGGCGCCGACGAGGCTGATGACGAAAACGCCGAAGTAGCCATAGCTGGCCAGGTTGGAGACGTCGGTGCTGAAGTAGAAGAAGCCGATCGCGAACAGCGTGAGCATTAGGGCGACGCCCACCAGCAGTGTGTACTCCAGGCGCCAACGGAAGCGCCCCGCTACTTCCAGGACCTGGGACGGCTCGAGCTCCTCCTCGCCTTCGCGGACGATCACATGCCCGCGCCCGGCCTCGTCTGTCATCGCCTGACAGCCAAGGAGAGGGCGAGAGTGGGCACTCCCGCCCCGTATCGGGTCATAATCAACGCCTCTCCTATCGCCAACGCTTGTGAGCCCGCCGCAGCGGGGATACGGCGCTCATTCGAACGTCGCAGCGACGCCACGAGCGCCGCCGCTCGTCGTTTACCTATGTCAACGCCAGGCCGGCGTCATGGTTACGTGGCGGCGCGACGCGGTCCGTCAGCTAAGGGTAAATGCCGCGGATCAACGTCGCTTCGACGACGCGGCCTACACCGAGCGCCATCGCCGCTTTCCGCATCGTCACGCCGTCGCGCTCCGCCGCCGCCGCCACTTCGCGATGCGCCCGCGTGATCACTTTTCTCAGGCGATCGTTGACCTCGTCCTCTTCCCAGAAATAGAACTGCAGATCCTGCACCCACTCGAAGTACGAAACGATGACGCCGCCGGCGTTGGCCAGGATATCCGGCACGATCGTCACTCCCCGCTCTTCCAGGATCCGGTCCGCCTCGGGAGTCGTGGGACCGTTAGCGCCTTCGACGATGAACCGCGCCCGAACGTCGCCGGCGTTCTGGGACGTGATCTGCCCTTCCAGCGCCGCCGGGATGAGGAAGTCGACCGGCAGTGCGAGAACCTCCGCGTTCGTGATCTTGTCCACGTCGGCGCATTCGACAAGCGGCTTCGCCTTGCGGCATTCGATGAGCGCGTCGACGTCGAGGCCGTGGCCGTCGTAGACGCCGCCGGAGCGGTCGCTTACGGCGACGACCCTGGCACCGGCGCGCTGCAGCAAATTGGCTGCGACGCTGCCGACGTTTCCGAACCCCTGAATGGCCACAGTCGCCCCCTCCAGGTTGATGCTCTTCTGTCTGCACAGCTCTTCGACGATGAAGAGGACGCCCCGGCCCGTCGCCTCAACTCGGCCCAGCGTCCCACCCACGGCCACGGGCTTGCCGGTAACCACGCCGGTGACGGTGTAGCCCTTGTGCATGCTGATCGTGTCCATGATCCAGGCCATGATCTGCTGGTTCGTGCCCATGTCCGGCGCTGGAATGTCCTCTGACTGGCCGATGATGATGCTGATCTCCGTAGCGTAGCGGCGCGTCAGGTCTTCCAGCTCAGCAGCGGAGAGCGCGCGGGGGTCCACAATGACGCCGCCCTTGGCGCCACCGAAGGGTAGTTTGACGACGGCCGCCTTCCAGGTCATCCACATCGCCAGGGCGCGCACCTCGTCCAGCGAGACCCGCAGGCTGTAGCGGAGGCCACCCTTGGCGGGGCCGCGAGCGATGTTGTGCTGTACGCGATAACCGCAGAAGACCTGGATCGACCCGTCGTCCATGTTCACCGGGAAGTTGACCGAAAGCTCGCGCTTGCTGACGCGGAGGACACCGCGGATGTCGTCGTCCAGATGCAGGCGATCAGCCGCGTCGTCGAACTGGGTGAGGGCTGTACTCAGCGCGCCATTTTCCGCCGTGGCAGCCTGAGTGTCCTTGTCTGATCTTGCCATCCGGTTCGGCCTTGGGGACATTATAGGCCCGCCGGCGGCAGATGCGGACGCTGAGAAGCCCGACCGTAGAGGCCGGGCTTCTCGGTCAGTTCGCCGGACAGTGGATCGCTAGTCCTTCACCTCGTCGGCCGTCGCGGCAACCGGTTTCTCGTCCGCGGCGGTCTTGCCGCCGGTGTCATCCTTGTTGGCCAGCGCTTTGAGCTCCGCTGCGAGGCCACCGTTGGCGCCGCCTGCGTCGCCCTGGTTACCCTCTGCGTCTGGCGCTTCGATCTGAGCCATGAGGGCTGCCGGCAGTTCGAGAATCGTCACCGGCGGCATCTCGACGTGGACCTCTGTCCGCGCCGGGATCAGCTTACCGATGATGACGTTCTCCTTGAGGCCCAGGAGCTTGTCCACCTGACCGCTGATAGCCGCTTCGGTGAGAACGCGCGTCGTCTCCTGGAAGGAGGCGGCGGCCAGGAAGCTTTCGGTACTGAGCGAGGCCTTAGTGACGCCGAGAAGGACGGGCTGCGCGGTGGCGGGCTCGCCGCCCTCGGCCAGCACCTTGGCGTTCGTCTCCTCGTACCGGAAGCGGTCGACGAGTTGCCCGGGCAGGAGCGCCGTGTCGCCGGGCGAGTCGATGCGGACGCGGCGCAGCATCTGGCGGACGATGACTTCGATGTGCTTGTCGTTGATCGTCACGCCCTGCGCGCGGTAGACCTTCTGCACCTCTTCGACGAGGTACATCTGCACCGCTTCCGGGCCCTGAATGCCGAGGATGTCCTGCGGGTTAAGCGGCCCATCTGTCAGCGGCTGTCCTGCGTGCACGGCGTCCCCATCATGGACATGCAGGTGCGAGGCCGCCGGGATGACGTAATCGCGCGACTCTTCTTCCTCGAAGATAACGGCGATGCGCCCGCCGCGTTCCACGGCCACTTCGCCCGAGGTGCGAGCGATGAGGCCCTCCTCAGCGGCGATGATGGCCTTCTCTTTGTCAGCGGCCTTCTTCGTCTTCTTGGCCGTGGTCTTCTTGTCCGCGGCCTTCTTCCTGGTGGCCTTTGGCGCGGCCAGGATATCGCCCTGCTCCACCTTGTCGCCGGTCTTGACGACAACCTTGGCGCCCTTCGGCACGGTGTATTCGTCTCGGTACATCTCGGTGTTCGTGATCAGCAGAGTGCGGCGCTCGCCGTCGCGGATCAGCTCGGCCTTGCCGTCGATCTCGGCGATCGTGGCCGCGCCCTTGGGGACGCGCGCCTCGAAAAGCTCCTCGACGCGAGGCAGGCCGGACGTGATGTCCACGCGCCCGAAGACTTCCGCAACACCACCGGTGTGGAACGTGCGCATCGTCAGCTGCGTGCCCGGCTCGCCGATGCTCTGAGCGGCGATGATGCCGACCGCTTGTCCGTCGCTCACCTGGCGGCCCTTGGATAGGTCACGACCGTAGCAAAGGGCGCAAAGGCCGCGCTTCGTCTGACAGGTCAGGGCCGAGCGGACGTAGACCTTGTCCAGGCCGGCTTCCATGATCTTGTCCGCCGCAGCCTCGGTGATTTCGCCATTTCTCTCGACGAGGACTTCGCCGCTCTTCGGGTCGGCGACGTCCATCGCGGCGTGACGGCCGACGAGGCGTTCGCTCAACGACTCGAAGAGGCCCTTCTCCAGCGGCTCACCGACCCAGATGCCGGCGGTCGTACCGCATTCGTCTTCCGCGATGATGACGTCCTGAGCGACGTCGATGAGGCGGCGCGTCAGGTAGCCGCTGTCGGCGGTGCGCAGGGCCGTGTCGGCCAGCCCCTTGCGCGCGCCGTGCGTCGAGATGAAGTACTCCAGCACCGTCAGCCCCTCGCGGAAGGACGAGCGGATCGGCAGGTCGATGATGCGGCCGGACGGGTCGCTCATCAGTCCGCGCATGCCAGCCATCTGGGAGATCTGGCTGATGTTACCCTTGGCGCCCGAGATGGCCATCGTGTAGACCCCGCCGTATTCCGGAAGGCGCTCCTGGATCACGTGCTGGACGGCCTCTGTCGTCTTGCGCCAAATGTTGATCGCCTGATCATAGCGCTCGTCGCTGGTGATCAGGCCCTGGTCGAACTGTTCGTCGATCTCGGCGATGTTCTCGTCGGCGTCGGCGAGGAGTTGCGCCTTCTCCTCGGGCAGGCGCAGATCGTTCATCGAGATCGAGATGCCCGACTTCGTGGCGTACTCGAAGCCAACGTCCTTCAGGCGGTCGACCATGTCGGCAACGACCTCGCTTTCGTGCATCTTGGTGCATTCGGCCACGAGCTCCTTGATCGCCTTGCGGTCCATCGTCTGGTTGCGGTAGGCGATCCCCTCCGGCACTACCTCGTTGAAGATGATGCGGCCGACGGTCGTGTCGATCAGCTTGCCGTCTGTCTTCGGGTCACGCGCCCGGATAGGGGCGCGCAGGTCAAGGTGGCCTGTGGCGTAGGCCATTCGGGCCTCGTCAAACGAGCTGTAGACGCCGCTCGGCGGCGAGCCATCCTTGAACGCGCCCCGGGCGCCGGCCTTCTCCTCCGTCATGAAGTAGCAGCCGAGGACGATGTCCAGCGTCGGCGCAACAACCGGCTCACCGTTAGAGGGGTAGAGCAGGTTCTTGCTGGAGAGCATGATCTGGCGCGCTTCCGCTACGGATGCGCGCGAGAGCGGGACGTGCACGGCCATCTGGTCGCCGTCGAAGTCGGCGTTGAAGGCGGTGCAGACCAGCGGGTGAATCTGGATCGCGCTGCCGTCGATGAGGACGGGCTCGAACGCCTGGATGCCGAGGCGGTGCAGCGTCGGTGCGCGGTTGAGCAGCACCGGGCGCCTCTTGACCACCTCGTCCAAAATGTCCCAGACTTCGGGACGCGCGCGTTCCACAAAGCGCTTGGCTGACTTGATGTTGTGTGCCAGGCCACGTGCGACGAGTCCGTGCATGACGAACGGCTTGAACAGCTCCAGGGCCATCTTCTTGGGGAGGCCACACTGGTGGAGCTTGAGCTGTGGGCCGACGACGATGACCGAGCGGCCGGAGTAGTCGACGCGCTTGCCCAGCAGGTTCTGGCGGAAGCGACCCTGCTTGCCCTTGAGCATGTCTGAGAGGCTCTTCAGCTTGTGGTTGCCTGCCGTGGAGACGGCGCGGCCCCGGCGGCCGTTGTCGATCAGGCTGTCGACCGCTTCCTGGAGCATGCGCTTCTCGTTACGGATGATAATCTCCGGCGCGCCCAGCTCCAGCAGCCTCTTGAGGCGGTTGTTGCGGTTGATGACGCGACGGTAGAGGTCGTTGAGGTCGCTCGTGGCGAAGCGGCCGCCGTCCAGCTGCACCATCGGGCGCAGGTCCGGCGGCAGCACGGGCAGCACGCCGACGACCATCCAGGCGGGCTTGTTTCCGCTCTTGCGCAGCGCTTCGACGACACGCAGCCGCTTCGTCGCTTTCTTGCGGCGCTGACCGCTGAACTCCTGAATCTCGACGCGGAGCTGAAGCGCCAGCGGGTCAAGGTCGACGCGCTCGAGGATTTCGACCACGGCCCCGGCACCCATTCCAGCCTTAATCAGGCCCGGATAGGCGTCCTGCATCTCGTGCAGGCTTGCCTCGGGGAGGATCGTGCATTCGTCGTCGCGGATCGGGTCCTTGAGGTCCTCGATCGCCTCTATGCGCTCCAGGAACTCGGCGCGCACAGCGTCTCGCTCCTCGTTGACCTGGCGGCGCAGCGGCTCCATCTCGACCAGCGCAGCTCCGCGCGCCTTCTCGATGTCCGCTGACAGCGCCGCCTCGGCCTCTTGCTTGCGCTTGGGGCGGCTGGCCTCGAGCGCTTTGATCCGCTTCTCCACTTCCTTCTTGATCTTCTCGGCGGCCTTCTTGGGCAGCAGTTCGCCGCGCTTGGCGAGGATGAAGTCGTCGTCGAGGCCCGTCTTGCGCGGCACCTTCTTCGGGCCGATCTCCTCGATCCGCTTGAGCGCCTCTTCCTGCTTCTCCTTGAGCTCCTTGATCTCTTCCTTAACGGAGTCGACCGCAGCCTTGAGGCGGGCCTTGCGCTCGCCCTCGACGATGTCGATCGCTTCACTGGTGGCCTTCTCGATCTCGGCTATACGCTCGGAGTTCGAGGCCTCGCTCGCAGTGACGGCGTCGTCCATCTCCTTCTGCAGCTGCTCGAGCGCGGCCTTACGAACGTCCTCGTCAACCTCGGTAACGATGAACTGGGCGAAGTAAAGTACGCGTTCCAGCGCGCGCGGCGAGATGTCCAGCAGGAGGCCGATGCGGCTGGGCGTGCCCTTAACGAACCAGATGTGCGCTACGGGCGAAGCCAGCTCGATGTGCCCCATGCGCTCGCGGCGCACCTTCGCGCGCGTTACTTCGACGCCGCACTTGTCGCAGACGATACCCTTGTAGCGCACGCGCTTGTACTTGCCGCAGTAGCATTCGAAGTCCTTGGTCGGCCCGAAAATCTTCTCGCAGAAGAGGCCGTCCTTTTCCGGCTTGAGCGTGCGGTAGTTGATAGTCTCCGGCTTGGTGACTTCTCCGTAAGACCACGAGCGGATCTGCTCCGGGGAAGCCAGGGAAATTCGGATCGCGTTAAAGTCGTTAACTTCGAGAGCCAACTATGTCCTCCCCTTTTTCAAATCCACTGAGGTCGATGCCGAGGTCCGGCAGCTCCGCCGTCGACGTGTCCGCCAACGTTACTCTCTCTTCCTGGTTCAGTACTTCGACAGCCAGGCCAAGGCTCTGCAGCTCCTTGACGAGCACCTTGAACGATTCAGGAACGCCCGGCTCCTGGATGTCCTCTCCTTTGACGATCGCCTCGTAGGTCTTCACGCGCCCGATGACGTCGTCGGATTTTACGGTCAGCAGCTCCTGGAGGATGTTCGCCGCGCCGTAGGCTTCCAGCGCCCAGACCTCCATTTCGCCGAAGCGTTGGCCGCCGAACTGCGCCTTACCACCCAGCGGCTGCTGTGTGATCAGCGAATAAGGGCCGGTGGAGCGAGCGTGGATCTTGTCCTCGACCAGGTGCACCAGCTTGAGCATGTAGATGTAGCCGACGGTGATGGGCTGCTCGAACTGCTCGCCTGTTCGCCCGTCCAGCAGGTGATGCTTGCCGTAGGTCGGCGGCGACAGACCCTTCTTCATACGCAGTTTCTGCGCCATGGCGTCCAGCTGCGAGTATGTCTTTCCGCGCGCGCTGCGCGAGCCCTGTTGCTCCAGCCAGAGCTCCAGGCCGATGCGACGCGCCTCTCCCTCTATCCCGTCGTCGAACACGATATCCGGATCCTGCTTCTTATCTCTGAGCCATTTGTAGACCTTCTCGGCGTCAACGTTCTCGCCGATTTGGTTCGCGGTATGGCCGTTGCTGGAGCCGTTCGTCGAACCGCTCTCGCGAGAGATGAGCGCGCCGGCCTGCTCGCAGATCCAGAGGCGGCAGAGCGAGTCTTCGATCGTCATCGGGTTGCCGCCATCGAACACGGGAGATATGGCACGGAAGCCCATGCGGCGGGCGGCCCAGCCCAGGTGCGTCTCCAGCACCTGTCCGATATTCATGCGGCTCGGCACACCGATCGGGTTGAGGATGATGTCCACGGGTGTGCCGTCGGGCAGGTGGGGCATGTCCTCAACCGGCAGGATGCGGGCGATAACGCCCTTGTTGCCGTGACGGCCGGCCATCTTGTCGCCTTCGGCGATCTTGCGCCGCTGGGCGATCGAGATTCGCACCATCGCCTGCACTCCGGGCGCCAGTTCGTCGGTGATCTTGGCGTAGTGTGGCCAGCGGCAGTGGTGGCCCGGCTCTCCGTGATCCGGCCGGTTGCCGTCGTCGTCCGGACGGGCGAAGAAGCGCGTCTCGATGACCTTACCGCGTTCGCCGTGCGGGACGCGCAGTGAAGTGTCCTTCACTTCGCGCGCCTTCTCGCCGAAGATCGCGCGCAGCAGCTTCTCTTCCGCCGTCAGCTCGGTCTCGCCCTTGGGCGTGATCTTGCCAACGAGGATGTCGCCGGACTGCACTTCCGCGCCCACGCGGACGATGCCGTACTCGTCCAGGTCGAGGAGGCTCTCCTCGCCGACGTTGGGAATGTCGCGGGTGATCTCCTCCGGCCCCAGCTTGGTGTCGCGGGCCTCTGACTCGTGCTTTTCGACGTGGATAGAGGTGAACTTATCGTCCTGTGACACCTTCTCCGAGATAATGATCGCGTCCTCGAAATTGTAGCCGTCCCAGCACATGTAAGCGCAGAGCAGCGTCTGGCCCAGGGCCAGCTCACCCGAATCCGTGGAGGAGCTGTCTGCCAGCGTCTGGCCAGCCTTCACCTTGTCGCCGCGATTGACGATCGCGCGGTGGTTGATGCAAGTACCCTGGTTAGAGCGCACGAACTTCGTCAGCGGGTACTCCTTCTTTTCCTTGGCGTACTTCACAACGATCAGGTCACCGGTCACGCTGAGCACCTCGCCGGAGGCCTCCGCGATGATCACCTGGCCAGAGTCGATCGCCGTTTGCTTCTCCATGCCGGTCCCGATCAACGGGATCTCGGGTCGCAACGTGGGAACCGCTTGCCTCTGCATGTTCGCGCCCATCAGTGCGCGATTGGCGTCGTCATGCTCGAGGAACGGGATCAACGACGCCGCCACGGAGACGATCTGCTTGGGTGAGAGGTCCATGTAATCGACGTGGTCGGGGCTTGACGTGGTGAACGTGTCGGTTCGCGCCTCGACGTGATCGGTAAGGAAGTGGCCGTTCTCGTCGAGCGGTGAGTTCGCCTGCGCGACCACGAACGTCTCTTCTTCGTCGGCAGAGAGGTACTCGACCTTCTTCGAAACGAATGGCCTGATCAAGACAGGCTCGGATCGCGATGCTAGCTTCTTCGCCAGCGCTGCATCGATCGTTGTGCCCTTCTTGGCGATCACCTTGCCCTTGGCGTCGGTAGTGTTTTCGCGCAGGATGCGGCCGACCAGCAACGACGACTTCGCGGGAAGTTCCCGGTAGACCTTGCGGTATGGCGTCTCGATGAACCCGTACTCGTTGACGCGGCCATATGTGGCCAGGTTGGCGATGAGGCCGATGTTGGGGCCTTCCGGAGTCTCGATCGGACAGATGCGCCCGTAGTGACTGAAGTGGACGTCGCGCACGTCGAAGCCGGCGCGGTCCCGCGAGAGGCCGCCGGGCCCGAGCGCGGACAGGCGCCGCTTGTGCGTAAGCTCGGCGAGCGGGTTTGTCTGGTCCATGAACTGCGAGAGCTGTGAACCGCCGAAGAACTCCTTGATGGCGGCAACAACCGGCCGGATGTTGATTAGCTGACTGGGCGCCGTCTCCGCCGGATCTGTGATCGTCATGCGCTCGCGAATCACCCGCTCCATCCGGAGGAGGCCGATGCGGAACTGGTTCTGGATCAGCTCACCGACGGTGCGCACGCGGCGGTTGCCCAGGTGGTCGATGTCGTCGGGCTTACCCTGGCCGTTGTTGAGGCGGACGATCTCCTGCACGATGGCCAGGAGGTCGTCCGGCGAGAGGACGCGTTCCGTCGTCGCGTCGCGGCGCAGGCGCTTGTTGACTTTGTAGCGGCCGACCTTGCCCAGATCGTAGCGTCTCGGGTTGAAGAAGAGCGAGGTAATGAGCCCCTTGGCGTTGTCGATCGTCGGCGGGTCGCCGGGTCGCAGGCGCCGGTAGAACTCCAGCAGCGCCTCTTCTTTGGTCGTGGCGCCGGTGTCGCGGTCGAGCGTGGATTGGATGAACTGGTGCTGCTCGCCAGTGTCGATCCCGTCGAACATTGCCAGGATGCGGTCATCTGTGCCAAGCATCGTTAGTATCTTCGCGCGCAGCTTATCGGCCGCTCGCTCGGTCTTAGCAGATTCGATCTCCTTTTCCACCGCGCGGATCTCTTTCGTGCTCCCATGCTTCGGGAGGAGGCCGGGCTCATCGATGGCGCGCAGGAGCGTGGTGATGGGAATCTTGCGCTTGCGGTCTACCTTGACGGAGATGATGTCCTTGTTGGAGGTCTCGAACTCCAGCCAGGCGCCGCGGTTCGGGATCAGCTTGGCGTAGCAGAGGGAGCGCCCGCTGGTGGCATCGCGCTCCAGAGTGAGGTAGACGCCGGGCGAGCGCACGAGCTGCGAGACGACGACGCGTTCGGCGCCGTTGATGATAAAGGTGCCCCCCTCCGCCATCAGCGGGAAGTCACCCATGAAGATCTCTTGCTCCTTGATCTCGCCCGTCTCCTTGACGAGGAGCTCCACATTCACACGCAGAGGGGCCGAATAGGTGACGTCGCGCTCCCGGCACTCGTCCTGCGTGTACTTCGGTTCGCCGAAGCTGTAGTCGGTAAAGCGCAGCTCCAGACGGTTGCCGGTGAAGTCCTGAATCGGCGATATCTCATCGAAGAGCTCGCGCAGGGCTTCCGTCCTGAACGTCTTGTAGGAGTCGAGCTGGATCTCGACGAGGTTCGGTAGCGGGTGAACGTCTGGTATGCGTGAGTACGATTTGGTCAGTTGAGGAACGCTGAACTTCTCGGATACGACATCACGGGCAGCAACCATGCAGGATTCTCCTCCCGAGAGGCTAGAAACGAAAGATTGGGCAGGCGGCAGGGGCTAAGGTCAAAGGCAAATAGATACAGGGAATAGAATCTGGGGGGATTCGACAGTCATCCAGTTAAATATTCTAGTGAGCGCCAAGCCAAAAGTCAACTGTTTTTTTCCGCACGCTCAGATACGACTCCCCTACTCGCCAACGGCGGCCGGCGCCACCGGCTCCCGCTGGCGCTGGTTGGATGGCGTCTGGCCCCGCATCACCGTTGCTACGCCGGCGATGATCAGCAGGAAGCCGGCGATCGTGTTCACGCCGATGCTCTCATCGAGAATCAGCCAGCCCAGGAACAACGCGAGCACCGGCACGATGTACGTGACGAGCGACGCCCGCACGCTGCCGATGTTCTCGATCAGCCAGACGAACATTACGTAGCCAACGCCCGTGCCCAGCGTGCCCAGCGCGATTAGCGAGGCCCAGGCTTCGAGGCTGAGCGAGTAGCTCGGCGCTCCCGACACGACGATGAGCAAGGCGCCGGCGATGAGGACTGAGAGCATCAGCTGCAGCATCGTCAGGCTGACGGCATCCTGCTCACGGAGGAGGCTGCGCATGTAGACCGCGCCCAAGCCATAGCAAAGCGCCGCGCCGACCACCGCCAGCTGCCCGGCGACGGCTGCGTCCGTGACGTCGAGCGATTCGGTGCCGGTGAGCACCGCCACGCCGACGAATCCGAGCAGCAGGCCGCCCAGACGCGCCGGCGTGAAGTGCTCTTCGTCGAGAGCGATGGCGGCGACAACGGCGGTAAAGATCGGCACCATCGCGTTGAGGACGGACGCTGTGCCGCTATCGATGTGCTGCTCTCCCCAGGAGATCAGCGCGAACGGCATGATATTGGCCAGAATCGCCAGGACGGAGACGCGCGCCACCAGGCTCGGCGTCACGATCATCTTGTGCCGGGTCACGAGCACGTAGGCGCCGACGGCCAGGCAACCGAAGAACACCCGCCCGAAAACGACCTCCAGCGGCCCCGTCTCATCGACGATGACCTTGATGAAGAGGAACGAACCACCCCAGATGGCGCCCAACGCGAACAGCGTCGGCATGGCCCTCGCCGAGGGTGCGTTGGACGCCGGGCGACCGGGGTTGCTCAACTGGGCGGCCGCTCGCCGCCGTCCGGCCCTGCCCGGCTCTCCATCGCCAGCAGGGCCTCCTTGCGCTTCACGCCGCCGCCGTAGCCGCCGAGGCTCCCATCGTGGCGCACGACGCGGTGGCAGGGGATGACGATACCGACGGGGTTCGTGGCGCAGGCGCGGGCGACGGCGCGGGCCGCCCGGGGCGACCCGATCTCCCGGGCGACCTGCGAGTAGGACTTGGTATCGCCGCGGGCGATGCCGCGCAGGGCGCGCCAGACGCGCATCTGGAACGCCGTCGCCTGGATGTCCAGCGGCAGGTCGAGCCTCGTCGTCTCTCCGGCCAGGTAGCGAACGATCTCGCTGACCCAGGCGCGCAGGCCTTCGCTCTGGCGCTCCAGCTTGGCTCGCGGGAACTCCCGATCGAGCTTGCTTTCGAGCTGCGCCCTGTCGTCGCCGAGCTTGACGATGCAAACGCCGCGCTCCGTAGCGCCGACGAGCAGCTTGCCCAGCGCACAGTCAGTGATCTCGTAGTGCACGGTCATTCCCGCACCGCCCCGGCCGTAGGTCGCCGGCGTCATACCAAGCACGTCGTCGGACTTCTCGTACAGCCGGGAGCCGCTGGGATAGCCGGCATCGTACAGCGCGCGGGTCACGCTTGCGCCCTCACGCAGGCCGTCCTTGAGGCGATTGGACCGCGTCGACGC
Source organism: Chloroflexota bacterium (assembly GCA_022561635.1). Lineage (GTDB taxonomy): Bacteria > Chloroflexota > Dehalococcoidia > SM23-28-2 > RBG-16-64-32 > CF-162. The sequence goes on from JADFQV010000009.1 coordinate 40,483, forward strand.
CAGGTACTGGCGCGGCGAGACGCCAAGCTCGCGCCGAAAGAGCCTGCGCAGGTACTCGCTGCGCAGACCCAGCCGGCCGGCGACCGCCGCCAGAGATGGTTCGGCGTCCGGATCGTCGTCCAGGAAGGCGCAGGCCGCGGCCAGGTAGGCGGCGCGCGGATCGGGCGAGGGATCGAGCGGGCGACAGCGCTTGCAGGCGCGGAAGCCGGCCGTCTGCGCCTCTTCGGTCGTCCAGTAGAGCACGATGTTCTCCGGCTTTGGCGCCCTGGCGGGACAGCCGGGCCGGCAGAAGATCCCCGTACTGCGCACGGCGATGATGAACGCCGGGCCGGCGGCGTCTGCGCTCCGCGGACGAGTGGTGACGTCGGTTGTGCTGTTCATATCGATTACCTCCACCCGCACGATAGCGGCGGCGGAGGCGACTGGACTATCCGCTTTCGGCAACCGAATGCCGAAAGCGCAGCGAGTGTGGAAGCCACAACGTACATGCCTTTGTGGACTCGGTCAATCGGGGGGCGTTGGCCGGTTGCTAGGCCGTGGTCAGTATTGTATTTTGAGGCCGGTTCCACCGTGGCTGATTCACCCGTCTTCCAGGATCTCAAGGTCTTCTCCGGAAACGCGCATCCGGAGCTGGCCCAGAATATCTGCTCGTACCTGGAAACCGAGATCGGCGACGTTGACGTGTTCGAGTTCTCCAACGAAAACATCTTCGTGCGCTTCAACGAGAACGTCCGCGCCCGCGACGTGTTCATCCTGCAACCGATGTGCTCGCCGGTGAACACACGGCTGATGGAGCTGTTCATCATGATCGACGCGGCGCGGCGTGCCTCGGCCGGCCGCATCACAGCGGTTCTCCCCTATTATCCGTATGCGCGCAGCGACAAGAAGGACCAGCCGCGCGTTCCGATCACCGCCCGCCTCGTCGCCAACTTCCTCGAGACCGCCGGCTCCGACCGCGTCCTGACGATCGACCTGCACGCCGGTCAGATCCAGGGCTTCTTCAACATTCCCGTCGATGAGCTGACCGCGCTCTCGCTGCTATCTAACTACATCGCCGAGAAGAAGCTCCCCGACCTCACCGTCGTCGCCACCGACGCCGGCGGTGCGAAGGGCGCCCGCCGCATGGCCGACCGCCTGAACGCCCCGCTGGCGATCGTCGAGAAGCGCCGGCTGGGCAACAACGAGAAGGTTCAGGCGACGACGTTGATCGGCGACGTCGACGGCCGTTCCGTCCTCATCGTCGACGACGAGGTCCTCACCGGCGGCACGCTCGTCGCCGCGGCGAACGTCGTCGTCGAGCAAGGCGCGACCTCCGTCTACGTCGCCGCTACGCACGCGATCCTCTCCGGCGACGCCGTCACGAAGATCGAGAATTCGCCAATCAACGAGATCGTGTTCACGGACACGATCCCCATTCCGCCAGAGAAGCACCTGCCCAACATGACCGTGCTTTCGGTGGCCCCGCTGCTCGGCGAAGCGATCCGCCGCATCCACACCGGCCAGTCAGTCGGCGCGCTCTTCAACGGCGCCAGCCACTGACGCCGCGCCCCTTCTCCTGGGCCCGGCCCCGGCTGGTATCATTGATTCGTACGTCCATCGCCCGGCGCGTAACATCCGTGGAGCGCCAGCGATCGGAAGGAGCATAAGGACCTCGAATGAGCATCCTGAACAAGATTTTCGGAAACTACAACGAAAAAGAGCTGAAGAAGCTCTGGCCGATCGTGGAGGAGGTCAACGCCTTCGAAGACGAGGTCCACCCGCTGACCGACGAGCAGCTGCGCGCGAAGACCGAAGAGTTCCGCCAGCGGCTGGACGACGGTGAGACGCTGGACGATATCCTGCCGGAAGCGTTCGCCGTCGTGCGCGAGATGTCACAGCGGCGGCTGGGGATGCGCCAGTTCGACGTGCAGATCCTGGGTGGCGTCGTCCTTCACCAGGGCAAGATCAGCGAGATGAAGACCGGCGAGGGAAAGACGCTCGTAGCCACCCTGCCGATCTACCTCAACGGGCTGGCCAGTCAGGGCGTGCACCTGATCACCGTCAACGACTACCTGGCCAAGCGCGACGCCCAGTGGATGGGCGCCCTCTACGACGCCCTCGGCCTCACGATCGGCGTCCTCCAGCACGACTCCGGCTACGTCTACGACCGGACGGCCAACCTGGACAACGAAAGCCTGCGCCACCTGACCCCGGTGGAACGCCGCGAAGTTTACGCCGCCGACATCACCTATGGCACGAACAACGAGTTCGGCTTCGACTTTCTGCGCGACAACATGGCGACGGACTTCGCGCGCGCCGTGCAGCGCCAGGAGATACCGCAAAGCTACGCCATCGTCGACGAGGTGGACAGCATCCTCATCGACGAGGCGCGGACACCGCTGATCATCAGCGGTCCGGCGGAGGAGACCGAGGAGATCTACCGCACGTTCTCTCGCATCGTTCCGCGCATGTCGCCGGACCAGGACCTGGTCATCGACCTCAAGCACAAGAGCGTCAGCCTCACGGATGAGGGCGTCGACAAGGTGGAGCAGGCGCTCAGCATCAAGAACCTCTACGACCCCGCGAACTCCCGTCTGACCCGCTTCCTGGACGCCGCGCTCAAGGCCCAGTACCTCTATCAGCGCGAGCACCAGTACGTCGTCAAGGACGGCGAGGTGGTGATCGTCGACGAGTTCACGGGACGCCTGATGACCGGGCGCCGCTGGTCGGACGGGTTGCACCAGGCGATAGAGGCGAAAGAGGGCGTCAAGATCCAGCGCGAGAGCGTCACCTACGCCACGATCACGCTGCAGAACTACTTCCGGCTGTACGAAAAGCTCGCCGGCATGACCGGCACGGCCTGGACGGAGCGCGACGAGTTCCACCTAGTCTACGGCCTCGACGTGCTCATGATCCCGACCCACCAGCCGATGGTCCGCAGCGATATGCAGGACATCATCTTCAAGGGCGTCGGCGGCAAGTTCAACGCGGTTGTCGAGGAGATCGAAGACGCCCACGGCGACGGCCGCCCGATGCTCGTCGGCACCATCGCCATCGAGACGTCGGAACTCCTCTCCGACCTGCTCAAGCGCAAGTCGACCTGCCACCTTGACGATTGTGCCGACTACTACCAGATCTGTCCGCTCAAGGAGCCGGCCGTCCTCAACGCCAAGCAACACGAGCGAGAGGCGCACATCATCGAGATGGCCGGCGTTCCCGGCGCAGTGACGATCGCTACCAACATGGCGGGCCGCGGCACCGACATCGTCCTCGGCGGCAACCCGGAACGCATGGCCGAAGTGATCGCCCGCAAGCAAGGCGTCGACCTGCTGACGGCGCCCGAAGACGTCACCGCGCCGATCCGGGAGCAGGCGCGCAACAAATGGCAGGACGAACACGATCGCGTGATCGCGGCCGGCGGACTGCACATCATCGGCACCGAGCGACACGAGTCGCGGCGCATCGACAACCAACTCCGAGGGCGCGCCGGCCGTCAGGGCGACCCGGGCAGCTCGCGCTTCTTCGTCTCCTTTGGCGACGACCTGATGAAGCGCTTCTCGCCGGAGTGGGTGCCAAACCTGCTGGGCAAGATGGGCATGGACGAAGACACGCCGCTGGAGAGCAAGATGGTCTCCAAGGCGATTGAGCAGGCGCAGACGAAGGTCGAGGGCCACAACTTCGATATCCGCAAGCACGTGGTCCAGTACGACGATGTGATGAACCGTCACCGTGACCTCATCTACACGGAGCGCCGCAAGATCCTTGAGGGTGTCGACCTTAGCGAGAACATCGCCGAGATGATTGAGGGAGAGATCGAAAGCGTCTTCAACACCTTCCTGTCGGACACCGACCACGACATGTGGGAGGTCGAGAGCCTCATCGCCGAGCTGAAGGCGATCATGCCACTGCCTGCCAAGTTCACGGCACGCCACATCCGAGAACTCGACCCCGAGGAGGGGCTGAACGAAATGCTGGAGGTGGCACGAGAGGCCTACGAAAAGAAGGAGGAAGAGCTGGGCGAGGATCGCATGCGCACGCTGGAGCGGCTGCTCTTCCTGCGGGTGATCGACCGGCTCTGGGTCTACCACCTGACGGCGCTCGACGAACTGCGGCAAGGGATCGGCCTGCGCGGCTACGGCCAGCGCGACCCGTTGGTCGAGTTCAAGCTTGAGGCCCACGATATGTACGATCAGCTGACGGGACACATCCGCCAGAACACCGTCCGCCAGATCTACCACGTCACCCTGACAACGCCGACCGTGCGGACGCAGCCACCGAAGCAAGTGAGCGAAAGCGGCCCGGACGAAGACGCCACGTCCGGCGCGACGACAACACAGGTCGCAGCAGCGGCCAGCGGCGGCGGTGGCGGCACGGCCACGGTAACCGCGGCGCCAGCCAACAAGAAAGTCGGTCGCAACGCGCCCTGCCCCTGCGGCAGCGGCAAGAAGTACAAGAAGTGCCACGGCGGGACCGGCGGCGTTTAGGAACGGCATGAGCCCACAGACCGATACCACCGGCGACATCCGTGTGGAGGCGCAACGTCTCATCGGCGAGATGCGGGACTCCGTGGAGAGCGGCGATCAGCACTGGTTTCACGCGCTCCTCCATGCCGTCCGCAACTGGCCTCTCAGCGACGAGACCAAGGGCGAGCGCCACTATCACTACCTCGTCGGCGGCGAGGCGTTCGACTGGCTTCTGCTGGCAGAGCGGCTTTGCGAAGAGATGACGGACCTCGTCCCCGAAGACGAGGCCGAGGCCCTGCTCTTCCACGAGCGGCTGCCGCTGCGGACGGGTGAGGCCGATTTCGAGGGGCTGCTGGGCGCCAAGTACAAGCCACACCTCAACTTCGTCTACGGCGTGAGGGTCGAGGCGGCGCTCCAGATCGCGGTGCAAGAAGAGGTGCGCAAAGAACTCGCCGCCGGCCGCATCTGGGACAACAACAATCATGTCGAAGACGAGGCGTTCCAGCGCATCTACGGCAAGTCATGCGCGGAACTGCTCGCTGCCTTTAAGGCGAGCGTCGGCGGCGACTCGGAATGGCTATCCCTCGCCGAGTTGTCGGAGTGGCACTACTGGCTGTTTCAGTACCGCGTCCAGAACAGCGACCCGGCCAAGGTTGCCAGCGACACGCGCAAGGGCCTGCTGATGTTACAAACGCTGGGCAGTCGGGCTCGCCTGGGTTCCAGCGCTCCCGCCTAGCCGAATCGACTGGCGGCGCCATTTGCCCTGAATTCGCGTGCGTCCTTATAATGTGGGCCTATCTCCGCAGGAAGGTGGTTCCCCCTATGGCGACGCCGTACGCCTACTTTAAGAAAGAGATCGTCCCTCTATCCGAGGCGAAGATCGGCATCATGACGCACGCGTTCAACTATGGCACAGGCGTATTCGAGGGCATCCGCGGCAACTGGAACGAAGACGAGGACCAGATCTACGTCTTCCGCATCAAGGAGCACTTCGACCGGCTGCGCAAAAGCTGCAAGATCATGCAGATCGACTTCCAGTACGAGACGGAGGAACTGATCTCGCTAGTGACGAAGCTGGTGGAGATGTCCGACTACCACGAGGACGTCTACCTGCGGCCCCTGGCCTATAAAAGCGGCGAGGTGCTGGGCGTTCGGCTGCACGACCTGGAGGACGACTTCCTGATCTTCATCGCCCCGTTCGGGCCCTACCTCGACATCGAGAAGGGCGCCCGCTGCCAAACCTCTAGCTGGCGGCGCGTGGCCGACACGGGCATCCCGGCGCGGGCCAAGATCACCGGCATCTACGCCAACTCCGCCCTCGCCAAGACCGAGGCCCAGCTCAACGGCTTCGACGAGGCGATCATGCTGGACGAGCGCGGCCACATCTCCGAAGGCTCCGGCGAGAACATCTTCGTCGTCATCGACGGCCGCATCATCACCCCGCCGCCCTCGTCCGACATCCTCGTCGGCATCACGCGGGACACGGTAATGACTCTGGCCCGTGACGAGCTCGGGCTGGAGGTCGTCGAGCGGGACATCGACCGCACGGAGGTATACACGGCCGACGAATGCTTCATGACGGGAACGGCCGCGCACGTGACGCCTGTCGTCGAACTGGACCGGCGAGCGATCGGCAACGGTAAGATGGGCGCGGTGACCGCCGACCTCGTAAAGCTCTACTTCGAGATCATCACGGGCAAGAACGCCAAGTACGCTGACTGGTGCACCCCTTGCTACTCAAAGGTCAAGGCCTAACGATCGAGCGGCCGTCCCGCGCCGCGGGAACGGCCATCGGCACCGCCCTCTTTACGGTCGCGCTGGTGCTCGCCGTCGCGCTGCTCGTGCGGGCGATCAGCTGGCCGGCCTCGTGGCCGGGCTTCCTGGCGTACCTGGGCGCGGGCGTCCTGGCCGTGCTGGCGGCGACGTTCGGGTTCTGGGCGTGGGCCTGTTCCAGCATGCGCTACCTGCTCGACCACCAGGGGCTCTCCATCCGCTGGGGGCCCATCACGCACTTTCTGCCGATGTCGTCGATCACCGCCGTCACTCCCGGAAAGGCGGAGATGAAGCCGCGGATCAGCGGCATCGGCTGGTGGGGCTACCACATCGGCAGCGGCGAGGTAGAAGGCGTCGGGCCGGTCGTCTTCTTCTCCACGCACCGCTCCGCCCAGGAGCTTGTCTACGTGCGCACGGCGGCGGTCGCCTACGGGCTCAGTCCGCAGGACCCGGAGCGGTTCGCGGCGGAGATCAAGCGCTTCCAGAGCGCCAACGACAGCGCCGGACCAGCGGAGGCGACGATTCACCGTGAGCAGTTCGCTGCTCACCCGATCTGGGCGGACCGCATCGCCCAGTACCTGGCCCTGGCGGCGATCGCCGTCAACGTCGCGCTATGGGGTTACGTGCTCGCCGTTTACCCCGACCTGAACAACGAGATCACGATCGAGTTCCCGCCGGTCGGCGACATCACGACGCTGCGGGCCCGCTCCGAGATCCTGACGATCCCGGCAACCGCCAGCGTGATCCTCGTCGTAAACCTGTTAGCGGGCCTGATATTCGAATGGAAGGAACGAGCGGCGACCTACCTCGTACTCAGCGCAACGCTGTTCTTCCAGCTGCTCTTCCTCATCGGCGCGATCGTCGCCGTCGTCAACGCCTAACACGCCTCATGCCTCGACTGATCGCGGGCCTCATCGCCACCTCAGTGCTCCTCCTCGTGGCGTGCGGCGGCGGCAGCGACGACGGAGCATCAGGTTCGACGGCGACAGAACTCCCGACCGCCGCTCTGATCACGGAGTCACCGACCGCCACGCCGACGCCCAGACCGGCCGGGCCACGGCCGCTTTACATGGCGCTCGGCGACTCACTTTCGGTTGGCGTCGGCGCCTCGGACGAGCCAGGGCGAGGCTGGGTCGGCCTCGTCGGCGCAGCGCTGCCGGAATGGGACCTCTCCAACCTCGGTGTCTCCGGCGACGACAGCCGCGAGCTGCTGTTCGGCGGACCGCTGGACGAGGCCCTGCGGCTGATCGCTCTTCGGGCGGCTGACGACGAGCCCGGCAACGAGGTCGGCGCGATCACGCTGGAGATCGGCGGCAACGACCTGCTCGACATCTTCTTCGATCTCGTCATCCCCGGAGACTGCCCGAGCGTGGTCGAAGCGCTGCAGAGAGAAGCCTGCGTGCAAGCCCTGGAAAGCACTCTCACCGCCTACCGATCGAACCTGACGCAGACGCTGGAGCGCCTGATCGAAGCCGCGCCGGACACGCCGATCTTCCTGATGACGATCTACAATCCGTTCTCCGGCGGCTCGTCCGTGCTTGACGAAATGGGCGTGCTGTCGCTCGAAGGGCAAGAGGGTACCGCGTTTCCGCAGGGCCTGAACGACATCATCCGCGAGGCCGGCGACGAGGCCGGCGTTAGCGTCGTCGAGTGGTACGAGCTCTTTCTCGGCAAGCAGTCGGAGTACATCGCCCAGGACCTGATCCACCCGAACGACGTAGGCCACGCCGTGATGGCTGGCGCCGTTACCGAAGCGATGGCGCTGGCCGGCCTGCCGGTCGTAGACTAGCGGCGTGAGTGCCTACGATGTGATCGTCGCCGGGGCCGGCCCGGCCGGCAGTATGGCGGCACGCCTGCTCGCCAACCGCGGCGCGCGCGTGCTCCTGCTGGACAAGCAACGCTTCCCTAGAGACAAGCCTTGCGGCGGCGGCGTCACCCTGCGCGCGGCCGCCGTGCTGGACGTCGACCTCGCGCCGGTGATCGAACGCACGATCCACGGTGCGCGCTTCACGCTGCGGCTGGGCGAATCGTTCGACCGCCGCTTCGAGCAGCCGCTGACCTACATGACGCAGCGCAGCCGCCTCGACGCCTACCTGGCGGAGCGCGCTGCCGAAGCGGGCGCGGAGTTCCGCGACGGGGTGGCCTTGCGGGAGATCGACCCAGCCTTCAACGGAACGTCGTCGTTAAACCGCACCGTTCGCACTGAAAGCGATACCTATACGGCGCAGATCCTCATCGGCGCGGACGGCGCCAACGGCCTCGTCGGGCGCACTCTCGGTCTGCGCCCGGAATACGAGGAGGCGGTAGCGCTCGAAGGGAACATCCCGTATTCGCCGGACATACCGGCGGACTGGCGCGACGTCTTCGGGCTGGACCTGGGGGGCATGGCCGGCGGCTATGGCTGGGTCTTCCCGAAGGGCGACCACCTGAACATCGGGGTCGGCGCCTGGAAGTACGCCGGCTTCACGCTGCGCCCGAAGCTCTTTGAGTTGGCGCGTCGGCACGGCTTTCCGCAGTCGTCGGTGGAAAACCTGCGCGGCCACCACCTGCCGGTGCGCGTCCCCGGATCGCCGATCGCCCGCGGCGGGGTCGCCGTCGTCGGCGACGCGGCCGGCCTCGTCGATCCGCTCTCCGGCGAGGGTATCCACATGGCGTTCGCCAGCGGGCGGCTGGCCGCGGAGCAAGCCCTGCGAGTCCTCGCCGGCGAGGCGCCCGACATGAGCGGCTACGAGGCCGCCGTCGACCGCGAGTTGCAGGCAGAGCTGACGGTATCGCGACGTCTGCAGGAGCTCTTCACCTTCGCACCGCCGCCATACCTGGCGATCATGCGCCGTAGCGACAAGTTCTGGCGCCTCTTCTGCCACCTGGCTCGCGGTGAGCTGACGTATCTCGACTTCATGCGCATGATCGGACCGCTGCGCCTGGCGATGGAGTTCTTCGCCGGCGTTGCGGAGAAGCGCCGGCTGGGCCGGGTGCAATCCGGCCTGCGCCTGATGGCGGCCGCGGAACGCTAGGCGCGTGCGACTCACCTGCGCGCTGGCGCTGGGCCTGATCGCCGTTCTCGGGCTGGCGGCCGCTTGCGGAGACGACTCGGTCGAGACGGCAACCCCGCAGACCGAGACGGCGGGCCTGTACAGCGAAACGCTCCACTTCACGCGCGCCGGCAACGACGTGACGCTGAACGTCGAAGTGGCCGACGAACCAGAGGAACGAGCGCAGGGGCTGATGAACGTCCAGTCGCTGCCGGACGACGCCGGCGTTCTCTTTGTCTGGCCGGCGGACACGGAATCCGGCTTCTGGATGCGTGACACCGTAATCCCACTGTCGATCGGCTTCGTGACAGCGGGCGGCGTGCTGATCGACATCCAGGACATGGAGCCCCTGTCCGAGGAGCGCATCACGGCGCCGCGGCCATATCGCTTCGCCGTCGAGGTCAACCAGGGCTGGTTCGCCGGCAACGACGTGCGCGTGGACGACGTCGTGCAGCTGCCCGTCGGCGTCGGCTCGTAGCCGGAGCGTGAAGCGGATCCAGACTGCGATCGCCTCACGTGCGTGAGAGGGAACGCCCTGCTACCTGAAACGGCTTGCCTGGTCAGGCAGCAGTCCACCCTCGACGTTAGGCGATCCGCAGTCCGCATCTTGACGAGCCGACTTATCAACACATACAATTCGTTGCACGCCTGCTCTTAGCGGGTAGGCAAAATATCGGCTTCGATAGGGAGCTAGTAGCGGTAGTCGGCTCAAGAGAGCCGGGGTTAGGTGAGAGCCCGGTAGCGAAGACGCCGCGAAGTCGCCCTTGAGCCACAGGGTCGAACCGGACCAGTAGGCCCCGTCGGGTGCGCCCGTTACAGCGTTCCGAGAGCCTCGATCTGATCGGGGAACAAGGGTGGTACCGCGAGACCTCAGTGTCCCGTCCCTTCCAGGGGACGGGATTTTTAGTATAAGGACGAAGCGATGGTCACAAATAACGCGCCGACTACGGAATCGAAGACCCGCCCGAGCGACATCGTCTACCGGGCTGGATTCGCACGCGCACCGGCCCGCAGCTATATGCGCGCCATGGGCCTGACCGACGAGGACCTGGCGAAGCCGATCATCGGCGTCGTCAGCTCCTGGAACGAGGCCACGCCCTGCAACGTGCACCTCAACCGCCTCGCCGGCTGGGCCAAGGAAGGCGTGAGCGCCGGCGGCGGCACGCCACGCGAGTTCACCACGATCGCCGTGACCGACGGCATCGCGATGGGCTACGAAGGCATGAAGGCATCGCTCGTTAGCCGCGAGGTGATCGCCGACTCGATCGAACTGATGGTCTTCGCCCACGGCTACGACGCGCTCGTCGGCGTCGCCGGCTGCGACAAGAGCCTGCCGGGGACGATCATGGCGATGGCGCGGCTGAACGTGCCCTCCGTGTTCGTTTACGGAGGCACGATCATGCCGGGCAGTTGGAACGGCAAGGACGTCACGATACAGGACGTCTTCGAGAGCGTCGGCGCCGTCGAGGCCGGGCGCATGACGGAGGCCGAGCAGAAAGAGTTGGAGAGCGTGGCCTGCCCGGGCGAAGGCTCGTGCGGCGGCATGTACACGGCGAATACCATGGCCTGCGCCAGCGAGGCGCTGGGCATAGCGCTGCCGTTCAGCGCTTCGATGCCCGCGATTGCCAGTGAGCGCACGGAGCTTTGCCGCTGGACCGGCAGCAGCGTGATGTCGCTGCTGGAGCGCGACATCCGCCCGCGCGACATCCTGACCGCCGATGCGTTCGCGAACGCGGTCGCGGTCGTCGTCGCTATTGGCGGTTCGACGAACGCCGCGCTGCACCTGCCAGCGATCGCCCACGAGGTCGGCATCGAGCTGACGCTGGACGACATCGACTCCATCGCCCGCCGCGTCCCGCACATCGCCGACATGCGGCCTGGCGGACGATTCGTGCAGAGCGACCTGCACGCCGCCGGCGGCGCCCCGCGCGTGATGAAGGAACTGCTGGACGCCGGCCTCCTGCACGGCGACTGTATCACCGTCACCGGCAAGACGCTGGCTGAGAACCTCAAAGACCTGGTCTTCGACGCGCCGCCCTCCGCCAACGGAGACGTCGTCGTGCCGGTGGATAAGGCTCTCGAGCCCGTCGGTACGATGGTCGTGCTCAAGGGCAACCTGGCCCCGGAAGGCTCAGTGATGAAGACGAGCGGCATCAAGAAGACGCAGTACTCCGGACGGGCCCGCGTCTTCGACCGCGAAGAAGATGCCTTCGAGGCCGTCCGCCGCCGCGAGATTAAGGCCGGCGATGTCGTCGTCATCCGCCACGAGGGACCGAAGGGCGGCCCCGGCATGCGCGAGATGCTCGCCGTTACGGCGGCGCTCTCCGGCCAGGGGATGGACGAAGACGTGGCGTTGATCACAGATGGGCGCTTCTCCGGCGCCACCCGCGGCTTCGCCGTCGGCCACATCTCGCCGGAGGCGGCCGTCGGTGGCCTGATCGCCGTCATCCAGGAAGGCGACACGATCAGCTTTGACATTCCCAACCGGAAAATACAGCTAGAGGTCGATGAAGAGGAGTTGAAGCGGCGTCTTAGCCAGTGGACCCCCCCGGAACCGAAGCACACGACGGGGGCCCTGGCCAAGTACGCCCGTCTCGTATCGTCCGCCGCCCGCGGAGCCGTCTGCAGCTAGCGGCGGTTCGTATAACGGGCGGGATGCTACGAAAGCCACCTTTACTACGTCTATAACCCCGAATAGGGAAGCCGATTGGAAGGAACCCAGGCATGGCAAACGGAGACAAGAAACAATACACAGGAGCACAGATGGTGATGGAGTCGTTTCTGCGCGTCGGCGTAGACACGATCTTCGGGCTGCCGGGCGGCGCCAACCTGCCGCTCTACGACGTGCTGCCCGAGTACTACCCTCGCATTAAGCACTACATGGTGAAGCACGAACAGGCCGCCGCGCACGCCGCCGACGCCTACGCCCGCATCAAGGGCCAGGCCGGCGTCTGCTACGGCACATCCGGCCCCGGCGCCACGAACCTGGTGACCGGCATCGCCAACGCCTTCATGGACTCGGTGCCGCTGGTCTGCGTCACCGGCCAGGTGATCCGGGCGTTGATCGGCCGCGACGGCTTCCAGGAGGCGGACATCCAGGGCATCACGATCCCGATCACCAAGCACAACGAGCTCGTGCTGGACGTCGATGACATCCCGCGCGCGATGCAGCAGGCGTTCCACATCGCCACGACCGGCAGGCCCGGCCCGGTGCTCGTCGACATTCCGCGGGACACCCTGCAGCAGAAAGGCGAGTTCTACTGGAGCGAGAACCTGCAGCTGCGCGGTTACCGCCAGAACGACCTCACGCCTGACCCGAACGAGATCCAGAAGGCCGCCGATCTCATCGCGCAGGCCGAGCGACCCGTGATCCTCGCCGGGCACGGCGTCATCATCTCCAGAGCCTACGAAGAGTTGCTGAAGCTGGCGGAGACGGCCAACATCCCGGTGATCACGACGCTGCTGGGCATCAGCGGCTTCCCGGGAACGCACCCGCTGTACCTGGGCATGCCGGGGATGCACGGCATGTACTGGAACAACCGCGCGATCAACGAGGCTGACCTTCTGATCGGCCTGGGCGTCCGCTTCGACGACCGCGTGACCGGCCGCCTCGCGGACTTCGCGCCCAAAGCGAAGATCATTCACATCGAGATCGACGCGGCAGAGATCGGCAAGAACGTGCGCCCGGCGGCGGCGATCCATTGCGATCTCAAGGCCGGCCTGACCGAGCTGAACAAGCACGTCAAGCCCAAGGATCGCAGCCCCTGGTTCCAGTGGATCGACGATATGCGCCGGAACCACCCATCGATCACCATCCGCGAGACGGACGATGTGCTGCCGCAGTACGTCATCGACAGCATCTACCGCGAGACGAAGGGCGACTGCATCATCTGCACAGGCGTCGGCCAGCACCAGATGTGGGCGGCGCAATACTTCTGGTACGACAAGCCGAACAGCTTCGTGACGTCCGGCGGCCTGGGAACGATGGGCTTCGAAGTGCCGGCCGCGATGGGCGCGCAGGTCGCCGCTCCGGACGAGACCGTCTGGTCGATCTGCGGCGACGGCGGCTTCATGATGACGCTGCAAGAGCTGGCAACGATCGCCGAGTACAACTGGCCGATCAAGTTCGCGATCATCAACAACGG
>JADFQV010000072.1 GCA_022561635.1 Chloroflexota bacterium
GGGCGGGGAGATCGACGATCCCCTCGTTCGCGCAAACGCTGCTGCGGGCCTTCTCGGCCCAGGCCGGCGTCGACCCCGACTTCGAGGTGCAGGACCCGGTCTCGACTGAGCGCCGCATGCAGGAGCGCTGGCGGTTGTACCTCGAGAGCCTGGAGGGCAACAGCGCCGCCGAGGAGGCGATCGACCGCGTGCTCAGCCTGGGCCTGCAGACGAGCGAGATAGAGCGCCTGGCCAGCGACCTCGCCTATCGCCCGACGCTGGCCGAGCTTCTGGCGGCGAACCCGCTGACCGCTCCGGAGGCCTCATGGCCTGACATTGGCCGGCTGCGCGCGGAGGTCGAGACCGTGGCAACCGGCGCACCCGAGGACGACCTCGTGGCGGACCGGCTCAGGAGCTTACTCGCCATCCTTCAGGCGCTCGAACGGGCTGACGAAGACGAACGCGAGGCTACGATCGCCGCCGGAACCGATGCCATTGGCGACCGGAGTCGACGGACCTCGATCTCCAAGTGGGGCAGCAAAGAGCGAAAGGAAGCCGCACTGGACGTTGCAGACCGGGTCTCAGAAGAGCTGAACGAGCTGCTGTCCGGCCTTCGGGCGTCCGCCCTGGCGGCACTGTTGCCGTTCGTCGTCGCCTTCGTGAGCCAGGAGGCACGAGCGCGCGCCCGTGAAGGGGCGTTGACGTTCGACGACCTGATCGTGAGGGTGCGTCAGGTCTTGCGCGACAACGAGAGCGCGCGACAGGCGTTCCGGGAGCGCTTCGCCGCGTTGCTCATCGACGAGTTCCAGGACACCGATCCGCTGCAGATGGAGATCGCGCTCGCATTCGCCCGCGCTAGAGACAGCGATCCGCTTGAGGCGGGACGGCTGTTCTTGGTCGGCGACCCGAAGCAGTCGATCTACCGCTTTCGCCGCGCTGACATGGCGATGTACTCGCGCACCCGGGACGAGATCGAGGCAGCCGGTTCCGAGTTTCCAGAGTTGGCGCTTAACCGGCGATCGCGGCTGGAGATCCTGCACTGGGTGAACGCTGTCTTTGCGCCGTTGATCGGTGAGGGCGCTGAGCCCGGCATCCAGCCGCCGTATCGCAAGATCCACGCGCACCGCGAAGGCGAGCTGAGGGGCCCCGGTGTCGCCTGGATGGGCGGTCCGGTCGGCCACAACGCCCGAGGCATGCGCGACGAGGAGGCGCGGGCGATCGCGGGCCAGTGCCGCGCCGTGATCTCAGAGCAATGGCAGGTGCAGGACCGACACGGGACGGTGCGAGACGCTTCGTACCGCGACATCGCGGTGCTGATCCCGCGCCGCATCCTGCTCACGGCGCTGGAGCGGGAGCTTGCCGACGCGCAGGTGCCCTACCGGGTCGAGGGTGGCAGCCTGATCTACCGGACGCAGGAGGTGCGGGACATCATCAACTGCCTGACGGCGATCGACGACCCGGCGGACGAGGTGGCGGTGGCCGGTGCGCTGCGCAGCCCGGCGTTCGCCTGCTCCGACGTCGACCTCGCAGCCTTCGCGACGGACAATCGCGGGCGCTTCGACTACCTGCGCAGCGACCTCGACGGCCGGGATGGACCGGTCGCCGAGGCTCTTCGCATCCTGCGCGGCTACCACGGAAGCCGGCACGAGACGTCGCTGGCCAGTCTCGTCGAGAAGCTCATCTGGGAGCGCCGAGTGGTCGAAGTGGGAACGATCGATCAGGGGGACCGCAACGCCTTTCGCCGCGCCCGCTTCCTGGTCGAGCAGGCGCGGGCCTTCGAACGCGCCCGGCCCGAGAGTCTGCGGGCGTTCGTGTCGTGGCTGGAGCGGCAGTCGGCGCGAATGATCGTCGACCACGAGGGCGCGGGCATCGATGACGACGAAGACGCCGTGCGGATCATGACGATCCACGCCGCCAAAGGCCTCGAGTTCCCGATCGTGATTCTGGCCGGCCTGAGCGCTGCGCCGAATACGAATGAGTACCCGACCTACCTCGCGGATCATGCCGCCGGGCGCGTCGGGGTCCACGCGGGGCGCCGGGGCGGTAACCGCGAGTTCGTGCTGGGTGACTACGGCGACCTGCGAACGGCGGAATCCGCGCACGACGAGGCCGAGATGGGCCGCCTGCTCTACGTTGCAGCGACGCGCGGCCGGGACCATCTCATCGTGTCGCTGTACCACAGGAAGAGTCAGAGGACCTCTTGCGCGCAGCGGCTGATCGCCCACGGTGCGCAGGTCCATGCGCCTGAGCTGGCAGAAGCGCCGACGGTAGCGGCAATCAGCGGCTCGCGGCTGGCCGGACTGACGGTGGAGCTGCCGGATGGGCTCGACCGTGAGGGGCTCAAGGCCGAGCGGGCGGCGCTGGTGACGACGGCGACGACGCGGCGCTTCACGAGCGCGACGGCGATCAAGCGCAAGGTCGATGATCGGCGGGTCGACGAGGAAAGGGAGAGAACCGACGCTTCCGAGCCGTGGTCTCGGGGACGCGCCGGCACCCGGCTCGGCCGCGCCGTGCACGCGCAAGGCATCGAAGATCTGAAGTCGATCACCGTCGGTGCCTCCCCTGATGGTACGCCCATTTCACTCGAACAAGTCGCCCGAATCTCGGTCGGCCAATCTCCTGGCAACATCCAACGCGAAGACCGCACCACGTATACGTTCTTGGCAGCCCGTTGGAATGGCGACAACCAGGCCGAGGGCCGCAAGGCGTTTACCCAAGTTCTTGACGACTACGACTATCCGACTGGGTACGGTTGGAGTTTTGGTTTCTGGACCCAACGCCAAGACGCTGATGACGCGGACTCGCTCTTCAACCTGGCGCTCCAGCTACACCGGTTCGACTTCAGGAGCGGGCGCTACGCCTTGGTCAGCCTGCTCCGGGCCGCCGGCGGGTTCGGCATTGCGCTCTTCCTGCTCGAGACCGTGTCGCGCGATCCCGATATGATCTTGGTTGGGCTGATCGCCTCGAGCGCGCTCTTTGGTGCCTACGAGTTCGCTGTCTGGGCAGCGCGACATGCTATCCGTTGGCGGGGCTTTTCCACTAGGATTTTACGTGAGATCGCGGTCTTCGCCGTGCCGCTGGCGATTCCACTATCGGCAGGGTTTGCCATTCGCGTGACGGACCGGCTCATCATCGCGCAGCTCTCCGGCTCCGCCGACGCCGGGCTCTACTCTGCCGCGACCGTCGTCACGCAGGTATTTGAGCTTGTCATAGGGGCACTGGCCCTCGCCATGTATCCTCTCGTGCTCGAAGCGGTCGAGGCGAACGACACGATCCGGCGTGACACGCTCATGAGGCGCACGCTGGAGATCATGCTCATTATGGCGGTCCCGCTGGTCGTCGCCATCTCGCTGCTCGCGGAGCCGATCGCGCGCGCAGCCTTTGGTAGTGAATTCCTGGAGGCGCGTGAGTTCATGCCCTGGTTGGCCGTGTCGGCGTTCCTGCTTGGCGTCACGAGAGTCGGTCCGGACTGGCTTCTGCTCGTCAGGCAGAAGACCCACCTCATGATGCTGACCTACCCGCTGGCGCTGGCCCTGAACGTTGGCTTGAACTACCTGCTGATTCCATTGATCGGTTCGATCGGTGCGGCCTACGCCTCGGCGGCTTCGGCGGGCCTCGCCCTTCTGCTATCCTGTTTGGTCGCCCGCCGGTTCATGATGACCCCGTGGCCGGTCGCCACCGCAGGGCGGGCGGCCCTGGCGACGGCGGCCATGAGCGCGGTCCTGCTCATTGGGCCCCACGACCCCCTCGGCCTGGTGGCGGGCACAGTCACGGTCGCGGCGGGCGTCTACGTCGCGGTGCTCCTCATCACGGGCGAGAGTCTGGCCGTAGAAGCCGCCACGCAGACGAAGAAGGCCGTCCTCTCTTTAGCGGGCCGGCTGAGGGGCACATGACACGCATTCTGGTCGTCGCCACGCCTGGCCCGGCGTCCTACCGCAGATTCTGGACGTGTATGCGGCGGCCGTGGCCGGCGGGCCGGCCGTCTAGCGGACGGCAAAAATCAAAGCGCGGCGTTCAGTTTGCGCAGACGGCGCTCAATTGCTTCCGCCTCGGCCGGGAGTGCCTCCCTCGGCCGGTGTTCCCGCTCCTCGATGAAGCATGGTTTGATGCTCACGTCGCTGACCCCGCGCTCGGTCATCTCAATGCGAAACAC
>JADFQV010000043.1 GCA_022561635.1 Chloroflexota bacterium
ACCGACCCGTCGCAGGCGGGCGTCGGCGGCAAGCTGACCTTTGACCTCAGCAGCCCCGGCAGGAAGGGCGTTCTGCTGCCAGCACTCGACGTTCCTCAGTCGCCGCTGCCGGACGAGCGCTTCCTGCGGGACGATCTGCGGCTGCCCGAGATGGCGCAGAACGAGATCATCCGCTACTTCGTGGCGCTTAGCCGGCTCAACTACAGCATAGACACCGGCTTCTACCCTCTGGGTTCGTGCACGATGAAGTACAACCCGAAGGTCAACGAGGACGTCGCCGCCCTTCCCGGTTTCGCCGCCGTCCATCCGCAACAGCCGGCCGCGACGGTGCAGGGTGCGCTCGAACTCCTGTACGAACTGCAGACGTGGCTCTGCGCGATCACGGGCATGGACGCGGCGGGTCTGGCGCCGGCCGCCGGGGCCCAGGGCGAGCTTTCCGGCATTCTCATGATCAAGGCCTATCACCAGGGCCGGGGCGACAGCGCGCGCCGCAAGGTGCTCGTGCCCGAGTCCGCCCACGGCACGAACCCGGCGACCGCGGCGATGGCCGGCTTCGACGTCGTCATCGTCCCCTGCGACGCCGACGGCAACGCGGACAGCGGCTTCCTCGCCGAGAACATCGACGAGACAGTCGCCGGCATGATGTACACGCTGCCCTCAACGCTCGGCCTCTTCGATCGCCAGGTGGGCCGAGTCGCTGAGATGCTGCACGCGAAGGGGGCGCTCCTTTACGGCGACGGCGCGAACCAGAACGCCTTCCTGGGCCGCGCGCGCTTTGGCGACATGGGCTTCGACGTCGTCCACCTCAACCTGCACAAGACGTTCTCGACTCCGCACGGCGGCGGCGGCCCCGGCGCCGGGCCCGTATGCGTGAAGTCGCATCTCGCACCGTATCTGCCGGCGCCCGTAGTCGAGCGCTCGGACGGCGGCTTCAGCCTGATACGCCCGCCGCAGTCGATCGGCAAGACGATGGCGTTCCACGGCAACTTCGGCGTCCTCGTGCGGGCGCTGACCTACATGAAGTCGCTCGGCGGCGACGGACTGCGCCACGTCAGCGAGAACGCCGTCATCAACGCCAACTACGTGCAGGCCCGGCTCAAGGGCGCCTACAAGCTGGCTGTCGACCGGCCATGCATGCACGAAGTCGTCATCTCGGGCTCGCGTCAGAAGGCCCGGGGGCCGAAGACGCTGGACATCGCCAAGCGCCTGATCGACTACGGCTTCCACCCGCCGACGATCTACTTCCCGCTGATCGTCGATGAGGCGATGATGATCGAGCCGACTGAGACCGAAAGCATCGAGGCGCTGGACGCCTTCTGCGACGCGATGCTGGCCATCGACCGCGAGTGCACGGAGACGCCCGAGATCGTCAAGGCCGCGCCGACTACCGCGCCGCTCCGCCGCCTGGACGAAGCGTCGGCGGCCCGCAAGCCCGTGCTGCGCTGGCAACCGCCGGCCTAGGCGTCGTCTCGCGCGCTCCTCTGCTGTAGAGTTGGGGAACCACTTTCCGAAAGGCGAAACATGACCACTGAACCGCTTGGCGAACTGAACCTGCCGCACCGCCAGCTCCTCGGCCCCGGGCCGTCCAACGTGCACCCGCGCGTCTACCGGGCGATGATGCAGCCGGTCATCGGCTACCTTGACCCCGTGTTCATCCAGCTCATGGACGACACGCAGCGGCCCTTGCGCACAGCCTTCCGCACGGAGAACGACATGACGATGGCGATCTCCGGCACCGGCACCGCGGGCATGGAGGCGGCCATCTACAACATTACCGAGCCGGGAGACAACGTCATCGTCTGCATGAACGGCTTCTTCGGTACGCGCATGGCCGACATGGCGAAGCGCTGCGGCGCCACCGTCTTCCCAGTCGAGGCCGAGTGGGGACGTATCATCGAGCCGGAGCAGATCAGCAAGGCGCTCAAGAAAGCCGGCCGCGTGAAGGCCGTGATGATCGTGCACGGCGAGACGAGCACCGGCATCCTGCAGCCGCTCGAAGAGATCTCGCGCATCACGCACGAAGCGGGCGCGCTGCTGCTCGTCGACGCCGTCACCAGCCTCACCGGCTGCGAGCTGAGGATCGACGACTGGGGCATCGACGTCTGCTACTCCGCCACGCAGAAGTGCCTGTCCGGCCCGCCGGGCATGGCGCCGCTGACGGTGAGCGAGGCGGCGATGAAAGTGGTCCAGAGCCGTAAAGAGCCGGTCGCCAGCTTCTACGTCGACCTGAACATCCTCGGACGCTACTGGGGTGGCGGTACCACGCGCATGTACCATCACACGCCGCCGATGACCATGCTCTACGCGCTGCGGGAAGGCCTCCGCATCGTGCTCGAAGAGGGCATCGAGGCGCGCATCGTCCGCCACAAGCGCAACGCCGACGCCCTCACGGCCGGGCTGAACGCGATGGGCATGACGCTGCACGCGCAGGAAGGCTATCGCCTGCCGCCGCTGACGACGGTGAGCGTCCCTGACGGTGTGGACGAGCGAAAGCTGCGACAGGGCCTGCTGGACGAGCACAACATCGAGGTCGGCGGCGGCATCGGCGACCTCGCCGGCAAGATCATGCGCATCGGCCTGATGGGCTACAACTCGACGCCGCAGAACGTCCTCGGCCTGCTCTTCGCGCTTGAGACGGAGCTTCTGAAGCACGGCGTTGGGCTGGACAAGGGCGCCGGCGTTGCGGCCTCTGTGCGCTTCTACGACGAGAACTAGAGGCAGCCGCCGAATGTGACTGCGGTCTCTTCCCATACTGCCTGGTGCGCGCTAAACTCCGCCCCAGACAGAAGGAGGAACCATGGCAACTCGCGAAGACATCGTCCAGGTGCTCGAACTGACAGTGCGAGAAGGCAAGCGCACGACGTCGCTGTTTGCCGAGGGCGAATGGGACGCCAAGCGCGATAGCGGCTGGACGCCGAGGCAGGTCTACAGTCACCTGGCGGCGACGGCCAAGATCGTGCCGCAACTCGGCGCGGGCCTGGCGAACGCGTCCGAAGACACGGACATCGCCGCCGGCATGGACATCAACGCCATGAACGCACGGGCGGTCGCCCAGATGGAGGGCATGGAGCCCGGCCAGATCATGCAGGCGTTCGAAACCAACTACGCCGAGCTGATCGACTACGTGAAGAACCTGCCGGAAGAGCAGCTGCAGGCCAAGCGCCGTTTCCTCTCCGACAGCGTGCCGGTTTCGGACATCCTCGCCAGCTCGATCGGTCTCCACGGCATCCACCACGTCTACGAAGCCTTCAGCCGCTTCGGAGGCTGAGCTTCTGGCAGCGCTCTCCGGCAAGCGCGTAATCGTCCTCGGCGCTGAGACCGCGCTCGGCCGCGAGTGCGCTCAGGCGCTGGCGGATGCCGGCGCGACTCTGGCGCTCGTGGCCTCGACGGTGGACGCTGACGCCGCGTTCGGCGCGCAGCGCCTGTCGCGGCGACTCGGCGCGGCGATGAGCCAGGCGATCGACGGTTCGAACCAGGCGGCGCTGCGCATCATGGTGCGGCAGGTCGGGAAGACACTCGGCGGCCTCGACGCCTTCATCGACGCGACGGGCGTGGCGCTGGTCCCGGGCATCGCCGAGCCGCTCGCGCGCCGCGAGATGGACCGGACGGGCGGCGGCGTCTACGTCGTCGCCGATGAGGCGGACGCAGTGGTGCGCGCGGTTGCTGGCGAGAAGGCGTAGCCGTAAGCTGGGTCATCGGCAACGTCACGTACGCCAGGAGCAGGAGGCCCGATGTCCGTCCTCGATAAGCTGAAACTCAACGGCAAGGTGGCCGTCGTCACCGGTGCCGGCCGCGGTCTTGGCCGGGCGATGGCGCTGGCGCTCGCCGGCGCCGGCGCGGATCTCGTCCTCACCGCTCGCACCGAGGCGCAGCTCATGGAGACGGCTGACCTCGTCCGCGACGGGGGTGGCGCGGCTCTCTGGATTTCCTGCGACGTCACGGACTCAAGCTCCGTCAACACGATGATTGAGTCAGCAATATCCGAGTACGGGCATATCGATATCCTGGTCAACAACGCCGGCGGTGCCACGGCCGGGATGGGCAAGACGCTGACCGACATCGCCGACGATGAGTGGCGCGTCGGCCTCGACACGAACCTGACCGGCGCGATGCACTGCTCACGGGCGGCGATCCCGCACATACTCGAGGCGGGCGGCGGCAAGATCATCAACGTCACGTCCGGCTTCGGCTTCCGCGCGGCCCGCGACAACTTCATCTACACTTCGGCCAAGGCCGGACTCGTCAACTTCACTCGCGCCCTGGCGATGACCTACGCGCCGGATATCCAGGCCAACCTGATCGCGCCGGGCCTCTTTCCCCACGGCAACGCGGCGATGAGCGAGTTCTGGCGCAACGGCAAGTACACCCCGATGGGCCGCCTGGGCGAGGACGAAGAACTCGGGCCGCTGGTCGTACTTCTCGCCTCGGGCCTCACGTCGTACATGAACGGGCAGGCCATCGTGCTTGACGGTGGTGGCCTCGCCGGCGGCCACGCGCCCACCGGGTTCGCCCCCCTCGTACCGCTCCCGGAGGACTCCTGATGCGGGACAAGTTCTCGCTCGACGGCAAGCGGGCGCTGGTGATCGGCGCTTCGAACGCGATCGGCCGCGCTATCGCGGTGGCGCTGGCGGAGGCCGGTGCAGACGTCGCGGTGGCGACGACGACGCCCTTGAAGGACGAGGAGACGGCCGCCAACTCGTGCGCAAACGAGATCTGGGCGCTCGACCGCAAGGGGTTCGCGCAGGCGATCGAAGCCGCGGACGAGGCGGACGTGAACGCCCTCATCGAGCGAACGGTCGCCGAGCTGGGCGGCATTGAACTGCTCGTGAACGCGCACGACCTGCCGTTCGCCAAGCCGGCCCCAGAGACCGACTTCGCGGAGTGGCGGCGCGTCATCGACGTTAACCTGGGCGGGCCGTTCCTCGCTTGCCGGGCCGCCGGTCAGCGCATGCTGTCGGACGGTCATCCGGGCGGCAGCATCATCAACGTCGCTTCAGTGCTCGGCGAGCGCGGACTGGCAAACGGCGCTGCTTATTGCTCGGCGCAGGCCGGCGTGCTTAACCTGACGCGCGCGCTGGCGCTGGAGTGGGCCCGCGGCGGCGTTCGCGTCAACGCCATCGGCGCCGGCTGGACGGAAGGCATGGCGATGGCCGGCGACGACGAGTCGCGGGCGAAGCTGGAGCGCTACCTGCCCTACAAACGCCTCGCCAGGCCGGACGAGATCGCCGGCATCGCCGTCTACCTCGCCTCTGACGTTTCCGCCTACCTCACGGGCCAGGTCGTCTGGGTCGAGGGCGGCGCTCTCAGCCACGTCTAACGCCTGGCCCGACGTGTACTAACGGCCGATCGCCGCGCTACACTGCGTCCAGACCATGTCCCCTGAAGCCACGCCGCCAGAAGAAGAGACTCCCGAGAAGGCGATCAAGCGATACAGGGAGAACTTCGCCACCGAGATCGATGGCATCGCCGTCTACCGCATGCTCGCGGAGCTCGAAGAATCGCCGGCGCGCCGCAAGCTGTTCGGGGAGCTGGCCGAGGTCGAGGAGCATCACGCCGACGTCTGGCGCCAGAAGCTCCGTGACGCCGGCGTAGAGCCGAAAGAGCGCGGCCCCAGCGTTAAGGCGCGAATGATTGGCGTCGGCGCGCGCATCTTCGGCGTGCGCTCGATGCTGCCGATCGTGCGCTCGATGGAGGCCGGGGCGTACGTCGCTTACATGGGACAGGACGCTTCCGCCCAGGCGATGGCGCCGGACGAACGCGAGCACCGGCGCACGATGTCGCGGCTGGAGCGGACCGTGGACGCCGATCCCTCGGAGGCCATCCTGATGCGCGAGAGTTGGCACCGCTCGGCTGGCAGCGGAACGCTGCGGGCGAGCATTTTCGGGGCCAGCGATGGCCTCGTTTCCAACCTGGCGCTGGTGATGGGCTTCGCCGGCGCGCAGACGGAAAGCAGTCTCGTGCTCCTGGCCGGCGTCGCGGGCCTCCTCGCCGGCGCATTCTCGATGGCCGCGGGCGAATACGTTTCGATGCGTTCCCAGCGAGAGCTGTTCGAACGCCAGATCGACCTGGAGCGGCAGGAGCTTGAGATCTCGCCGGAAGAAGAAGAGCGCGAGCTATCTCTGATCTACCAGGCGAAGGGTCTGCGCAAAGAAGAGGCTGACCTCACCGCGGCGCGTCTGATGGAGGATCCGGAAGTCGCTCTGGACACGCTCGTGCGCGAGGAGCTGGGCCTCGACCCGTCCCAGCTCGGTGCGCCGTGGGGCGCGGCGATCGGCTCGTTCCTGGCGTTCGCGGTCGGCGCCTTCGTGCCGGTGATCCCTTTCCTCTTCGGCGAAGCGAGTACGGCCTACGTCGCCGCCAGCGCTGCCCTCAGCGCCGTTGCCCTCTTCGGCCTCGGAGCGGGCGTCTCGCTCTTCACGGGACGCAGCGCGCTCTACAGCGGCGCACGCCAGGTTGCCATCGGAGCGGCGGCGGCGACTGTGACGTTCGTCATCGGCCGCATCATCGGCATCTCGACCGACCTCTAGGGAGCGGTTCAGGCCAGCTCGAGCACGTAGTCGTAGATCGTGAACGGCCCGAGCGAGCGCTGGCCCAGCTTCGCGAAGCCGGCGTTTTCGTACATCCTCTGGGCCGCCGTTTGGTGCTCAGTCGTATCCAGGATCAGGCGCCGGTAGCCCTCGGCGCGGCAGAAGTCGATCGCCTCATCGAGGAGCGCCTTCGCTACGCCGTTTCGCCGCCAGGACTCGGTCACGCGCATGCGGCGTAAGCGGCCGGTCACCGCGTCGACGCGGCTAACGGCAGCCATTGCCACGAGGCCGTCCGACGCTTCGACGACCCAAAAGTTGGCGCCCTCTCCCAGGTACACTTCCTCCAGGCGCGTCAGGTCAGCGTCGTACTTCGGGTCGACCTTCGGGTAGTCGCGCGTCGTGCCCAGGACGCCCTCCCAGTGCAGCGCCCACA
This sequence comes from Chloroflexota bacterium, assembly GCA_022561635.1. GTDB lineage: Bacteria > Chloroflexota > Dehalococcoidia > SM23-28-2 > RBG-16-64-32 > CF-162. Next base: position 6,961 of record JADFQV010000043.1, read on the forward strand.
CCTGATCGTGGTCGGCCGCCTCGTAGCGGCGAATGCGCAGGCCTTTGGGCAGGCCGCGGTCCCCGGCCATCACGCGTTGGCGTGGCTCTGGCCGCCGTCGACGACGACCGTGGCGCCCGTTACCCATGACGCCTTCGGCGAGCAGAGGAAGGCGACGACGTTAGCGATCTCTTCTGCCGTGCCGAAGCGCCCCAGCGGTATGTTCTCCGCGACGAAGCGCTCCATCGCCTCCGGCTCCTCCTGCTGACGCTTCCACCAGGTGCCTCCCGGCGCACTGACCGAGCCCGGGGCGACCGTGTTGACGCGGATGCCGGAGCCGGCCAGCTCGCGCGCCATCGCCTTGGCGTAGCTGATCAGCGCCGCTTTCATCGCGTTGTACCCCGGCCGGCCGCCGGATTCCTTGCCCCAGATCGACGACAGATGGACGATTGCGCCGCCGCTCGCCATGTGCGGCGTAACCAGCCGCGTCAGACGGGCCGCCGGCATGAAGAGCACGTCGAACGACTCCTGCCAGTCGGCGTCATCGGTGCCGCGCGGCGAAAAGTGAATGCTCGTCACCAGGGCGTCGATGCGCCCGAAACGCTCGACCGTCGCGGCGACGAGGCGCTCCGCGTCCTGCGCGCTGGTGAGGTCGGCCGGCACGGCGAGCACCTGTGCGCCGCCCTTGGCGGCCTCGCTGGCGGCCTCGCTGAGGACATCTTCACGGCGCGCGGCCATGACGACGTGGCAGCCCTCCGCCGCCAGCGTCAGCGCCGTCGCCCGGCCGATGCCCTGTGACGCGCCGCCGACGATGGCGACGCGTCCGGCTAGCTCGAGGTCCATTGTGATTCTGGCGCAGGCATAGCGCGCTCTATCGTAGGCGATAGGGGCTGCGCGTCAAGCCGGGGCTAGGTGACGATGACCGGGCTGCCAACCTCCGGGCAGCCATTCGCCTGGCTGAAGGGCAGTCCGGCGTCAGATCGGAGGATCTTGAGCGAGTCCACCGGGTTGAGCGCCAGGCTGCAGTCTACGTCGCCCCAGATTCGGGTGACGCCATCGACCTGCACCTCGTCGCCGATCCCTGGGCAGCCGGGCGGCTGTGTGTTCCCCAGTCCGGCGTCCGCACGCAGTACCTTCAGCGAGTCGATTGGGCTGACGCCGTTCGCGCAGTCCACGTCTCCCCAGGTGCGCGCCGTTCCCATCGGCGCACCGACGATCTTCTCGCACTTCGAGAACTCGGATGTGCTCTCCGGGTTCGATGCGGAGACCGTAATGTACTCGCCGTCGGAGACGAACTCCTCGATAGTCGCCTCGAACGTGTAGTTGGGGCCGGTGCCCTCGGCGATGTCCTCGCCCAGGAAGCGCTCACCCTCGCCGTAGCCGGACGGGTCGCACTCGCTGTTGGCGAAGATAAAGATCGGCAGGAAGGGAGCCGGGACGGTGTTCAGCGTGCCTTCGACTTCGAGGATTCCGTCGACCACCTCGGCGCGAGTGATCACCGGGAAGTTCATGACGTCGTTCGGGCCGGTGTCGGGGTCGTCCAGGTCGTTCAGCGTGACGCCGTCGTCCTTCAGGTCAGCACCGAGGCCGCCGTTTGAGTGAGTGACGTTCGGGTCGAGGTAGTTTTTGGCTTTGGCGCTGACAGCCAGAGAGACGCCGTCGCCGCCGTTGAAGGCGATCGTGTTCTGGTTCGGCTGCGAGGCACCGCCAATCGTGTTGCTGAACGCGCCCAGCGCTATGTAGATGCCGTGGCCGGAGTTGGGCAGGGGAGTCGTCCCATCGCCGGCTGTGCCGAGGCGGTTGCCGCGCACGAGGACTCCGTGTACGCCCGGACCCCCAAGCGTCAGCCCGTTCCCTTCGTTGCCGGAGATCAGATTGCCGGCACCGGGGTCAGAATTTCCGATCAGGCTATCCGATCCGTCTTTCAGCCGCACGCCGTCGTTGGCGTTGGGCAGCGGGGCGGTGCCCCTGACGTCGGTGCCGATGAAGTTGCCGGTGATGACGATCGGCCCCTCACCGTTCATCTGGATGCCGTCCACAGCGTTTCCGGAGATCAGATTTCTTTCGTCGGGCGATCTGCCGCCGACCGCGGTCTCAGATCCGTGGACGTTGACACCGGAGCCGCCGTTCGGCGCAGGGAAGGAGCCTGTGTGGTCGATGCCGAGGTAGTTCCCGTAGATCGTGCCGCTGGCGAAGGCGGCGACCATGATGCCGTTTTCTGAGAAGTTCTGTATGACGAGGCCGCGAATGAGCACGGCCGTCCCGCCGATGGTAAGGCCGTTGATGCCTGGGCCGGCCAACGACCCGTCGAGGACGATTCGCATGGAGGCGTTGCCCGCCTGCCAGGCGGTGGCTGTGTTCGGGCTCGCGCCGGGCTGTGTGTAGCCGTCGATCGACACGGAGTCAACCAGCCCTGGGAGTTCCTTCGTCGGCTTGATGACGTGCGGCCCGGCGCCGGGAATGTTGAAGGAGATCGTCTGGCCGCCGCTGGCGTCTTCGAGCGCCTCGCGCACCGAGCAATCACCCGGCTTGCAGCCGTTGGGCGTTGGGTCGTCGGCCCTGGTGACGACCGGTCCGCCGGCCCGCGCGGTGTTTGTACCGGGGCCGGTTGGCGCCGTGGCGGCGAAGACCGCGATTACGCCGGCTGCCGCGACGATGAGAGCGGGGCGAAGAATTGCTCGAGTGAAGGTCACCTGGCGGGCGTGGAAGGGGCGCATGTCGTACTCCTGCTGCGGCTGGTGCTGAGGGCGACTATAACGCGCGTGAGGGGCGGTCGCTACCCCTCGTCGGGCGGCCTAATGGGCGGCGGCCGTTCGCCCTTCGCGAAGCGGGCCAGCCAGTCACGCATGGCGGGATCGGCGAGGCTGTCGGCGTGGACGTCGACCTCGTGGCGCAGGCCTTCGTCGATCGGCAGGGTGAAGGCGTCGAGGGCGGCGCGGCGGTCGTTGCGCATCGCCGTCTGCGGGTACGTGGCCACCGTGTTCGCGATCTCCAGCGCCCGGCTAACGGCCGTCCCAGCCGGCACGACCTCCTGGACGAGGCCCATGCGCAAGGCGTGCGCGGCGCCGATCTGCGCACCGGTGACGATCAGGTAGAGGGCGTTGCCCATACCGACGATCGGCGGCAGGCGCTGTGTGCCGCCGTCTACCAGCGGCACGCCCCAGCGCCGGTTCAGGACGCCAAACTGCGCGTCCGCCGAGGCGATCCGAAAGTCGCACCAGCAGGCGAGTTCGAGCCCGCCCGCCGTGCAGTAGCCGTTGATCGCGCCGATCACGGGCTTGCCGACGTCTGTGATGCGGGAGAGCCCCATGGGGCCGGACTTGCCGGCGCCGGGGCGCGTCATCAGCGAGTCGATGTTCTTGAGGTCGGCGCCCGAGCAGAACGCCTTCTCCCCAGCTCCCGTCAGGATCATCACCGCCAGGTCGTCGTCGCCCTTAAACTCTTCCGTCGCCGCCTCCAACAGTCCGGCGGTCTCGCCGTCGACGCAGTTGCGGACTTCCGGTCGATTGATCGTCACGAGGAACGCGCGCTCGCGTCGCTCTGTGAGCACTTTCGGCGCGGCCATGGTCAGTCACGGCCGCTGAGTTTGCGGTGATCCCAGGAGACGACGCGCTCGATCTCGATCCGCACGACGACTCGCTTGTTGGCCATCTTCTTCACGGCGGCGATCATCGCCTCGTTCACCGCCACGTTCTGGTAGCGCACAGACTCAGCGAGGCCGAACTTGAGCACCTCATCCTCGTCGTCGCTGATATGTGCGCGGGCGATCAACTCGACGCCGCGCAGGTTGGCGTAGACGTCGCCGTCTTCGACGAGGCAGGTGATGCGGTTGTCGCGGCGCAGGTTCACAACCTTCTGCGACTTGGCGAACGTCCAGAAGCAGAGCGCGCCGTCGACGAAGGCGTACCACATCGCTACCACGTGCGGCCGGCCGTTCGCACCGATCGTGGCGATCGCCATCGTCCGCTGCTCTTCGAGGAAAGCGTCAACCTCGGGCTCCGTCATTCGTATCTTGTCGCGAGTGGACATTGTCTCTCCTCAGCCGGGCGTTTGCGCCCTGGCGGCGGCATCGAGCACATCATTGACGTGAGTTTTGACGTGCATCACGGCGACGAAGTTCAGCACCATCGCCAGCGGGCCCTTCACGCCGCCGGCGCTCTTTATCTCCGTGGCGAATAGCTCGTCCTCCGTCGCCTCAATCGTAGCGATCGTCGTCGCGCGGTTCTTGCGAAAGATGTCGAGCAACTCGGCGGTGGTGGCGTCGGCGTAGCGCTCGATCTGGCGGTCGTTGTAGCTGTTGATGCCGCCCTTCGCCGGCCTGGACGTCGCGGTCGCCTCCGGCTTCTTCTCGGGAGGACCGTTGCGTGCGATGTCGATGAGGCGAGGATACGTCCACTCGATCGCCGCGATGTGGGCGAGCACCTGGCGGCCGTTCCAGCCGTTCTCGTAGCAACCGGCCTCGAGCGCCCCTGCCGGCAGCCCTTCGAGCTTCGACAGCAATTCTTCGCCGCCCAACCGCAGATTCGCGAGGAGCTGGGACTTGGAAACGGCGGGTTGGTCGGCCATCGGATGCCTCCTATCTCTTGACGATGAGCTTAACGGCGCGACTTGCGTACTCACCAGCGGCTTCTTCCCACGCCAGTCGCTTCGTGATCAGCTTCTCCGGCTTGAATCGGCCGTCCCGGATCAGTTCAAGCACATGAGGAAGGGCGGGGCGGGCGTTGACCCGTCCGGTTTTAAACGTGATGCCGCGATTGTACATGGCGAGCAGCGGCAGGGGCGTGGTCTCTCCAAAGTAGATGCCGATGCTGGTGCAGACGCCTTCCGGGGCCGTCGAGTTGATCGCGCAGTGCAGCCCGTCAACGTTGGCGCTTGCGTCTACCGTGATCGGATACTCCCCCGCGCGCTCGGGCGGCGGCCCTTCGATGGACGTTGCTCCGAAGGACTGTGCGAGGTCCAGTCGCTCGCGGTTCGTGTCGATGTAGTCCACCTGCGGCGATCCCATCGCAACGGCGATCCCTGCAGCGTACAGCCCGATGCTGACTGCTCCGCCGCCGACGATGAGCACCGGTGCCTTTGCGCCGTCCGACAGGAACGGTCCGACACTGCGCCAGGCGTCCGGAACGTTGTCCGCGCTGGCGATCGCTTCCGGCGTTACGCCCTCCGGCAACTCCAGCAGCATGGCGTCCGCGAACGGCACGCGCACGAGGTCGGAGAGGGCGCCTCCGAAGTCTCCGGAATAAGCGCCGAACCCATACGCGGAGCGGGCGGCGATCGCGTTACAACTTGCTGTCGCGCCGCCCGCGCAGTATGCGCACGAGCCGCACGAGACTTGGAAGGGGACGATGACACTCTGCCCAGGGCGCACCGATTGCACGTCCTTGCCCACTTCAACTACGTCCGCCACGAATTCGTGCCCGAGGGCGATCGGCGGAGGCATCGGTGACCGGCCGACTATGATCAATGGGTCGACGTCACAGCGGGCGACGATAGTCGGGCGGACGAGGGCCTCGTTGAGCCCCTGGAGTTTGGGCTCGGGAACGTCCAACCATTCGATCGTGTTGGGGCCCGTGTACGTGAGTTGCCTCATCAGGGTGCCTTCTTGACTCTTACGCGAGCGTGAGAGTACGCCTGCGGCGAAACGATGTCAAGTGACGCCGGTCACGGCTCAGATCGATCTCGCAGAGGGGCTAATTCGCGCCGAGACGACGGGCGGGGCCGCGCTTCTTGCGGGCAGGCTTCGATCCGTTGGGGCCCTTGGCGGCCTCTTGCCTGGCCAGACCATACGGCGCGTCCGTCTCGTAGACGGCGCGCTTGCAGTCGCAATAGAAGCACATGCCACCGAAGAGGTGGCGTTCGTATGGATGGTCGCAGTTAAGACAGCCGGTCACAGGCTAGTTACCTCGGTTCGTCAATATAAGCCGATTTTAACCCGGACTGGCAAGCACCTCAAAGCGGAAAGTCCGCCACTCCGCGTATTTCGATGTGCTCAAAGCCCTCGCCGAAAGCTATGCGATACCGCTGTCCGCGATGCGACAGAAGCGGCAGAGCGACTCCGAGCGAGCGCGCGATTCTTTGCCCCACCTCCGGGATCAGGTCGCCGTGAGAGCAGGCGACGACCCGACCCTCGGGCTGCCGCAAGGCGATCTCGCGCAGCCCCGCTTCGCCGCGCACGCTCATCGCTCCGTGGGCCTCACCCGGTCGCTCTTCCGCCAGCGCCGCGATCGTCACGATCTCCAGGCCGGTCGCTTCGGCGATCGGGTCGAGCGTCATGCGGCAGCGGAGGGCGGGACTGGCAAAGAGCCGGTCGACGGGCGATTCGAGCAGCGCGTCACGCAGCGCTTCGGCCTGCTTCTTGCCGAAGTCGTTCAGCGGCCGCTCGTCCTGATCGCCGCGCCAGACGCTTCGGTCGCCGGCGTCCACGTGCGGGACCAGTTCGATTACGAGCTTCGGCCGTACGTCTTTTCGAGCCACTGCGCCCACGTAATCGTCCCGGACTTGTTCTGCGGACAGCAGCCGAGCCCCTTCGCCAGCTGGCCTATCGGTCCCAGCGCCGGCACCGGTACCCGGATTACGCGGACGCCGCTCACTTTGAGCCACGGCTTCGCGATCTCGGCCCCCGTCAGCACCTCCGGCCCGCCGACGTCAGCAAGGCTTCCGGACGGGCCGTCGGCCACTGTCTCGGCCATGCGGGCCGCGACTTCGCTGGTGTCGATGAGCTGGAACTTCGCCGCGCCCGGCACGAAGAGAAACGGCCCGCGCTTGAACCGCTGGCGCATGAAGGCATCGAGGAGCGTGTGAAACTGCGTGGCGCGCAGGATCGTGAACGGGATGCCCGACTCTTCGATCGCCTGCTCCGCCGCGTACTTCGCCTTGTAGTAAGGCAGGGTCATGCGGTCGACGCCGACGATCGAGATGAAGTAGAAGTGGCCGACGCCGGCGGCCTTCGCCGCGTCGAGCAGGCGCTTCGTTCCGTCGACGTCGGTCTCCCAGGTCTTCTTGAACGGGCTGGAGGCGCAGTGGACGATCGTCTCGATGCCGGCGACCGACTCTGCCATCCCTTCACCCGTGAGGAGATCGCCCTGCGCCCACTCGAGGCCGCTCGCCAGGTCGTCTGGCCGCGGGCGGCTGCTGCCGATCCGCACGTCGTGGCCCGCGGCACGCAGCCTGGGAACCAATTCGCTGCCCAGGCCACCGGCCCCTCCGGTCACCAGTATTCGAGTCATCTCATGGCCTCCTCCCGTGCGCGTCCGTGCGGCGCAGGCGCAGGATAGCACGCCCTAACCTCGGTCATGCCTCGCTCCTGCATACTGCTTCGACCAAATCAAGCTCGCCACCTCCTGCTGTAGTGGTTGGTGTGTAGCCGAAAGAACGAAGACGAGCCGTGCGTGGCTGAATAGAGGCGGATACTGTCGGCCCGCTTACGGCCCCCCAGAGGCCGGGCGGTACAGTATCAAGGTGGAGTTGGAGTCGTGCGCCGCGCAGGATCGATTGGACTCATCAGTCCAACAGCGTTTCCGTCGGGATCTTCCACGATCGCATAGCGCGCCCCCCAAAAAGCGTCGTAAGGAACTTGCTGACCGTGGTAACCCGCGTTCGTCAATCCTTCGTACAATTCGTCGACAGCCTCTCGCGAAGAGACGTGGAATCCTAGGACACCCATCGCGCCTTTCCCACGGGAACGCCAGCCACGGTTCCACTGCTGAGCGAACTCATCGCTGTCGAAGTCGAGGTCAAGCCCCTCGGGCATCGCCGCGGTTCGGTGATGTGCTTGCCACGCGGGGTCTGTGTCGGGGATCTCAAGCCCGAGACTTCGGTAGAACGTGACCATGGCATCCATGTCCTTCACGACGAGATTTATCTGGTTCAGCACAGGCCGTTCGTTGGTCATGGCTTCTCCTCCAGTTCTCCGGAGTGTCATTAGCAGACCACGGAGTTGTTAGCAGATAGACGGGTCTCATGATCGTCACCTCCTGCTGTGGCAGGCGCAGGATAGCACGCCGGGCGAGGCGTTCGACAAACTATGGGCGGGCGCGTATGGTCGGTGCGTTATGGCACAGTCCGGCGACACGGTCGAGATTCCGGCCACCGGCGAGCGCTTCGTCTTCCTGCAGACGAGCGCTGAGACCGGCGGTGAGCTGCTGGAGCTGGAGTTTCACATTAACCCCGGCGGTTTCTCGGCGCGGCCGCACGTTCACTGGGACGTCGAGGAACGGGTGAAGGTCGTCTCCGGCAAGGTGATCCTGACAATCTCCGGGGAGGAGCGCGTACTCGGTCCCGGGGAGTCAGCTGTTGTGCCGATGAAGCAGGGCCACATGGTCGAGGTGGCGGGCGACGAGCAGGCCGTCTTCGTTGTGCAGGTCGCACCCGCGCGCCACTTCGAGGAGCTGTTCGAGACGATCTTCGGCCTCTATCGCGACGGCAAGATAAGCGCGGACGGCCGCGGCAACCTCCTTCAGGATGCGGTGATTTCGCGGCGTCACAACAGCTTCCTGGCCGGCCCGCCAATCTTCGCGCAGCGGCCCGTGTTGGCCGTCCTGGCGCTGGTCGGCTGGCTCTTCGGCTTCCGTGCTCGCTACGAGCGCTACAGCGGGCCCGAAAGCTAGCTGAACGCCGGCATTACTTCTTCGGCGAAGCGTTGCAGGGGCTTGGGGAGGAAGCGCGGCCAAAGGGCGACGTATATCTCCTCGACACCGGCGTCCTCGTAGCGCTTGATCTGCTCCGAGATCTCCTCCGGCCCGCCGATCAGCAGCGCCTCGGCCGCTTCCTCCGGCGTGCCGCCGCGCGCCGCTGACATCCCTTGCAGCACGCGTTCGCGGAAGGCCGGGTCTTCGTTCAAGAAGAGCGGCGCCTGGATCGTGCGCTTGATCGTGCCCGGGTCACGGCCGACGGCCTCGCAGTGCTTGTCCAGCACCTCGAACTTGTGCTTCACCTCAGCCGGCGTGCCCATGACGTTGGCGATGTCCGCGTAATGGGCGACGATGCGCAGCGTGCGCTTCTCGCCCCCGCCACCGATCAGGATCGGCGGGTGCGGCTCCTGGACGTTCGGCGGGTTGTACGGCGGCTTGTCG